>JBDLIX010000201.1:0-8610 GCA_039714655.1 Bacteroidota bacterium | reverse complement strand
GCATCGAAGAGCAACTTTTCTCCCTGGTATTCTACCAGGCAGGCAAAGCCCCAATCGGCTCCAAGGGTTGCATCATCCTGATAATTGTCATAGATGATGGTTACATGTACAGCATTTTCTGGAGAACCCGATCCTGAAAAGGAGGGTTCCCTGGCGGTGAGTGTCGACAGGCAAAGGAGAATTCCCAGGCCGGTCAACCGATACAAATTTTGCATGTTATATTTCCTGTTTATAGTGAAGTGCGCTAAAGACCTGATTCTTGTAATTACGTCCAATACGGAGTTTGGCATTTTCAAGTTCAATGGTGGTGGCATTAAAGGCTCTGATCCTGGGTATAGAGACAATATAGGATTTATGGATCCTGATAAACTGTTCGGAGGGCAGCTTGTTTTCAATATTCATCAGACTGCTTTTCACCACTACCCTCCGGTTATCGGTATGGATCCGTATATACTCATTTAATCCTTCGATGAAATGGATTTCTTTCAGGTAGATTTTGATGACCTTCTTATTCTCTTTTACATAGATGAAAGCATCGGCACTCCCTCCATTCCCATTTTCCAATTCTACACTCTCCGCGTTCCCTGATTGAAAATATTTGTTCACGGATTTAAAAAACCTTTCGAATGTGACAGGTTTCATCAGGTAATCCACCACATCCAGTTCAAAACCATCAAGTGCATATTGGCTGTAAGCGGTGGTAATTATAACTTTGGGTGGTCTTTTGAGTGTCTTGAGGAAGTCAATACCGGTCATCTGCGGCATTTTTATATCAAGGAACATCAGGTCCACATGATGATTGCGAAGTGCATCCATGGCTTTCATGGCGTTATCGCATTCATCCACGATCTCAAAGTTCTCAAGTTTCTGGATATGTCCCCTGATTAGTTCTCTGGCGAGGGGTTCATCATCGACGATCAGGCACTTTGTTTTCATGTACAATAATATTTGCTGAAGTGGAACATAGTAAATTTAAGAGCTTTTATTAAATCATTTCAGTAAACAGCACATAATATCAGGTCAAATACGATAATCTATCTGTCAAATGACAATATGTCTGCACTATTCCGGTTCATAGCCTGTTACATGCGGGTGCTTGATAATAAATGGGATTACAAGCGGTGCTGACTACTTTTAGTATATGCATAAGTTGTTAGCCAGTCAGAAGCTTTTTCACAGGGTCCTCAGGCATCTCTTTCTGTTTATTACCATGGTCCTTCTTTTTGCCTGGGTAGCCTATACCCATTCAGATCAGGAGGAGAGTTTTTTCAGGGGACTATCCATGGTTTTTACCAATGCCCTGTTCTTCTTTGGCTATGCTTACCTGACTGTATACCTGCTTATTCCCAAATTCCTGGTTCGGCGCAAGGTCTTTGTTTTCATCATCCTTTTCCTGGTGAGCGGACTGGGATTGTCCCTGATGAAATTTGTTTTTTCCGATTATATCTTTTACCAGGCCATCGCACCAGAGAGCACTTCGGCCAATGGTGGGCTTTCACTTTCAGCCATATTGGTTAATACAAAGGATATGACCTTCATTGTGGCCATTTTTGCCCTGGTACGATTTGCCAGGGATCATTACATTCTTGAATCGAATATTTTAGAATTACAGAAGAAAAGTTTGGAGGCAGAGCTGAAACTAATTGAACACCAGATGGATCCCCATGTGATCTTCAACAATTTTAATAATCTCTATTCCTTATCCATTTACAGACCCGAACATCTTAAGCCAACTGTTAAGAAACTGAAAGCCCTGTTGCATTACCTTTTTACCGAAAGCAAAAGCCAGGAAGTATTGCTTTCCAAAGAATTGGAAATGATACAGAATTATATGGGAATGGAAAAGCTCAGGTACGGGGAAAGACTCAATAGCAGCTTTCATATGGAAGGGAATGTGGACGGGCTGGCCATTGCTCCATTGATACTTTATTCGTTCGTGGAAAATTGTTTTGTACATGGAGCGGGAGAGGATCCCCGGAAATCCTGGATAAATATAGAAGTGAAAGTCAGGGATTCGAGACTTACGTTCGTTGCAGCTAATTCCGTATCTGATCAGCTGGCTGAGTCACGAACGAACAGAGACAGAAGAACCAGCGAGAACAGTGTAAGAAGGCTGGAATTACAATATCCCAACAGTCACAGACTGACCATCAGGGAGAAGAGAAATGAACATATTGTTGAATTGAATCTGAGCCTGTAAGATGATTGGAAAAGGATTAGCTGACCTTGAGCAGAACAGGACCTTCCGGCATATACTATTCTGGATCAGCTGGGTGCTTGGTTTTACTTTTATTAAAAGTTTCGGAAAGCCATTTGAAATCTACCTGGGCTGGTTCTCCTATTATTTGCTTACCCTGCCCATTTTTGTGGTTCATACCTATCTGCTTGCCTACCTCTTGATTCCTTACTTTTTCACCAGGAGGTACATGGCTGTCTTCATTGCACTTTTCCTGGGATTGTTTTATGGCTTTTCTGTGCTCGAACTGATACTCAGTAATGAGTTTATATTTAAATGGTATCCCACAGACACGGAGCTTTTAGCGGACTATCTTTCTCCCGGAGTTGTGATGGTCAGTGGATTGGGGAACTTTTATATTGTGCTGGTTTTTCTGGCGGCACGGACCGTGAGACAGTGGTATCTGGCTAACAACCGGGAAAAGGAGCTTCAGCAGGGGGCACTTCAGCTGCAGATGGAGGGTGCTGTAAACAAGGTGCAACCCCAGATGTTGTTGTATGCCATAGATCAAATCGACAGATTGGTGGATCAATCCTCATCAGAGGTTACACAGGCCATTGCACTAACCTCAGAGTTGCTCAGTGAGGTGATGATTTACAATGAAGAAGAAGAAGCCCTGTTTTCCAGGGAGATTGAGCTGGTAAAGAAGCTGGTATCGCTGGTATCCCTGTTCAGAGATAGAAAACCAGATGTAGAGTTTTTCATTTCCGGGGATCCTGGACAGATTCACCTGCCTCCTATGATCCTCTTCATGTTGACAGATATGATCTTCAGGAAGTTTGAGGGGGAAGAACAGATCCCGGAGATTAATATCGAAGCTTCCGGGTATTCAGATATGATCACTGTACAGATTCTCAACAGCGCAGGATTGGAGAAAGGCCCAGCCACTGAAGATTGTCTGCAGACCATGGAGCAACTTGGGATCATCTTCAGTGAGAGAGTTGCATTCTCCCTTGAATCTCATACCTATGGCTGTTCGGTAGTCATCAGGAACAAAGAATAAAAGGAAGTAAGTACCATTCACAGCAAACCCAATGCTTTTAACAGTGCCTAAGTTGCTATAGGCTGAATAAGTTTTTATAATGTGATGATGTAGTCTACTTTTGAAATGACTCTATGCACATCAATAGCAAACTTGCCGCCAGCAGTCTTACTCAAAGTTTTAGGTTTAATAAGTAACTACCACGGCGGCAAGTTTTTTTTTCAAAAATCTTCACAGAAATATATTGGCCGGATGTCCCGTGATGCCCTGTGAGCAGGACTTTACATTGTTCTGATACGCACAGGCTTGTACAGTTCCGAACGATTTTAACACAAAGTCATTAAAGGTAAAAATCAATTAATGTACACATATTCAGATCGTTGCAGGCATTGGCATGAAACATGTAATATATCATATATGTAAGTTAATTGTGGGTTGTACAGGGATGGTACCAAACGGAAGGGTAAAGAATGTTTTTAAATCAATATCTGGATTCAAGAAATTATCAGCAGCAGGCAAATGACCGGAACAATCTGGAACTGTTCAAAAGCCTGTTGCAGCCTCATTTTCTTTTTAACTCCCTGAACAATCTATATGCACTTTCCTTACGGAAATCTGATCAGACTCCCGATGCAATTGCCGGCTTATCTCATCTTCTGGAGCGTGTGGTTGCTTATTCCAGGAAGGATATGGTCCTGTTATCGGAAGAGATCGGGCTTATAGAAGATTATATCGCTCTTGAAAAGATTTGGCTGGGAGAGTGTTCTTTTTTAATGGATTTCCAGGTAAAAGGTGACACATCGGGAGTATCCATTCCACCTCTTACCATATATACACTTATTGAAAATGCATTTAAACATGGGATCCGGAAATGTGAAAACAATGGATGGATTACCATTCACCTGCTTGTTAAGGCAGACAAGATTCTGCTGAAGGTGAGAAATTCTGTGCGGTCCTGTGAGACAACAGGGCCCTCTGCTCAAGCCTCTAATACCGGATTGGGTATTGAAGCTGTTCGCAAACTTCTGGACGATTCTTTCAGGAAAAAGTATTACCTGGATGCCAGGCCCATTGGGGATGTATATGCAGTAGACCTTATTATCGGTCGGGTAGCTGCCTAGCACATGTCACTGTCATTGACCCTTATTTACAGGTAATATATAATCTCTTACAGGTTGTTGCTTGATCATATTTGAGACTTGCTGTCATTTCCTATAATTTTAGTTATTAATCAAATTGAAATCGCTATGAAGAAGGTTAGTTTATTCAGAAGGTTGATGACCATGGTCATCGCTCTGTGTGTCCTCACTTCTTTAGCTTTTGCTGATGGAGAGACCACAGAAGTGTTCCTGACAGGTTCTTCAAATTCCCCGGCAGGAGATTTTGTGGTACAAACCACAAATGATATGTTTCACTATCAGGGAATGGAGTATGAAGTGTACCGCGTATACTATGACGATCCTGAGATGAACATGAAGATTGCAGTTAATACCGAAGGCAGGTGTACCTCATTTGTGGCCTTTAACGGTGAGTTTATGTTTTTCTACAACTGCAATAAGCATGGTTTTGGCGTAAGAAAAGTTATGTTTTCAAATCCCTGGGCAAAGGATGCCTTTGATGCACAGCAGTTCCACGACCAGACTGTCCTGATGAAGGAGAGGAAGGTAGAAAAGAAGCAGGCTGTTGGGCTGATCGCAGCTTATGTTCCCCAGTTAAAAGTGTAAAACCACTTGAACTAACCATATTTTACTTTTCGATTTCACCAAAAGAGGGTCGGCGCGCAAGCGCTGGCCCTTTTGTGTTTTATAACATGCATATCTTCAGGCTTTTAACATTCGTTTAGATTCATCCATTTCCGTACAGAAGTGTCCATTTCCGGGCGTATTTAACCATTCTTACAAGCCCTATAAAATTATATAAAATACAGAAAAACAGATAGATAGAAGTTTTGGCACGTCAATTGAAATATTGTTGGCATAATTATACTATTAGTTAAACACAAAACTTTGAAAATATGAAAACAACATCACACTATCTGAGAAGAATCGCAGCAGCAACAGTAGCTTTATTATTTGTCTCTGTAGCTGTATTTGCCGATGGTGAAACATCTGAGGTTTATCTCAGTGGAACTACCAATACTGCAGCTGGTGATTTTGTAGTTACCGGGACTGATGATGTATATCATTTCCAGGGAGAAGAGTACAAAGTATATAATGTATATTATGACGATCCTTCCCACAACATGAAAATCGCCGTATTGGATGAGGATAACTGCAAATCATACATTGCCTACGCAAACGGATACTGGTTTATGTACAACTGCACAAAAGACGGTTTTGGTGTCCGCAAGTCCATGTTTAAGAGTGCAAATATCAGGGATGGATTTGATGCCGATGAGTTTCACGATCAGACTATCCTGGTGAAAACAAAGAAAATTGAGAAAGACCAGGCTGTTGGCTTGATCGCCGCCTACTTGCCCAAGCTGCAGGGATAAAATAAAAATACACAGGATCTGAGATCCTCCGTTCATTAACACAAACGCTCACTTCGGTGGGCGTTTTTTACGTTATCTGATTGGGCTTGTAGAAATGGGACTATTTTTTTACTTTTGTCGTGCTTTAGGCCAGACAAGGCCCGCTTAAGTCAAATCCGGAGAGGTGGGAGAGTGGCTTAATCCACCAGTTTGCTAAACTGGCGTACCCGATTAGGGTACCGGGGGTTCGAATCCCCCTCTCTCCGCAAAGCATAAAAAACCTCAGCGATAGCTGGGGTTTTGTTGTTTACACGGACACGATGAAAGCTTGCTTTCAGGAGTGGCCGGGGAAACAATAAAACGAGTATGCGCAGCATAATCAGGTTTTTATGCTTTGCAGGTCCTCCCTTTTAGGGATCACGCAAGTAATCCCAAAAGGGATCACCCAAGTAAACCGAGCCCTGGGGGCGAGCTCATGAGCGCAGCGAATAATCCTTAAAAAACAAAGCCATGGAAAAACTCAGAAAAACACTAAGAGACTCCCCATATGCCAGATGGGGAATCCTGGTGCTGGTTGGGCTTATACTGTCGGTCAATTACTATTTCTACGATGCGTTTTCTTCTCTTAAATCCCTCCTGATCAAGGAATTTGATTTTACTAATACGCATTATGGCCTCTTTGTCTCTTTCTATTCCATTCCGAATACCTTCCTGCTGATGGCCGTGCTCGGTGGCATGATCCTGGATAAACTGGGGATACGCCGGACCGGTTTTGTGTTTGTCTTCTTCATGGCTCTTGGGGCAGTGCTGACTGCTTACGGGACTACTGACTATTACAGGGGCGGGGGTATAGGTTTTGGCTTTATGACCTCCTTTCTGCCTCGCTATTCTCCTGAACTAAAGATGATGCTGACAGGGCGGTTCTTTTATGGACTGGGAGCCGAAACCAGCATCGTGGTTGTTAGCAAGATACTTGTTAAATGGTTCAGGGGAAAGGATCTGGCATTGGCCTTCGGGCTGAAGGTTGGATTTGGAAGGATGGGTACATTCCTGGCACTCCGGCTGTCACCCACCCTGGCACAGGAAGGTAGCGATCTGACTACAGCAGTATGGTTTGCCGCTATCCTGGTCTGTATCGGTCTGCTTACCTTTATGGTTTATATGCTTTTCGACCTGAGGATTGACAAGGAAATCGAACAGGACGGGCGCAAGAAAGAACAAGAAGAAAAATTTCATCTCCGCGACATCCTGGGGATAATATCCAACCGGGCTTATCTTTACATTCTCCTCTTATGCGTGACATTCTATGCAGCGGTCTTTCCATTTGTGGCTTATGCGCCGGATTTCTTTTTTAATAAGTTCGGAATAACTACTGTGGAAAGCGGGAAGGTAACGTCCCTTCTTCCTTTGGGGACCATGTTATTCACCCCCTTGTTTGGTTACCTCGTAGATCGCAAAGGATACAGTGCGACTGCTATGATCATCGGTGCAGCCACACTGTTGTTTGTTCACCTGGTTTTTGCATTGACACCCCTGAAACCACATTTTTTTCTGATCCTGCTTGGTGTAGCATTTTCCCTGGTTCCGGCTGCCATGTGGCCATCCATGGTGAAGCTGGTACAGGAGAAAGAAATCGGTACAGCCTACGGACTTATGTACTCTGTTCAGAATCTGGGTTTATGGGGCATTCCCATCCTGGCAGGGATGATCCTGGATCGTACCAACCATGGAAACACGGATGAATTGAATTATACTCCTACCATCCTGATGTTTGCAGGACTCAGCCTGCTGGGTCTGCTGTTTGGGATCATGCTCAAAAGAGAAGACTCCCGATCAGGTTTTGGCGTGGAATTGCCTTTGAACAAGAAATAATTAGTACGCATTCTAAGCTTTTAAGAGTCACCTCTTTTATTAAAGAGGCAATTACAGGGAATTGGTTTTCACAAAGTCAGTTATTTCCTGAAGATAGCCAAATGCCATTCCTACAACAGTATCGGCAGCACCATAATAAACAGCCACTTTACCATCATCACAAAGTGCTGCACAGGGAAACAGAACATTGGGAACATCCCCGGTAAGTTCGTAAAGGGCCGAAGGGGCCAGCAAATATGGCTGTGAACGGTACAATACCTTATCCGGATTTTCTATATCCAGAATAGCAGCACCCATGGAGTAGCGAAACCCGTTGCAGGTATTTATAACCCCGTGATAGAACATCAACCAACCTTCATTGGTGCGAATGGGAACCGATCCGGCTCCAATCTTAGTACATTGCCAGGCGCTTTCCTCAAACGGTGTAACTTTCATTACACAACGATGTTCACCCCAATATTTCATGTCGGGACTGTAACTCAGGTAAATATCTCCAAAAGGTGTGTGCCCGTTATCACTCGGGCGGCTCAGCATGGCATATTTCCCATTAATCTTTTCAGGAAATAGTACACCGTTTCGGTTAAAGGGCAAAAAAGCATTTTCGCACTGAAAAAACTCTTTGAAATCGTAGGTGTAGGCAATGCCAATGGTCGGACCGTGATAACCGTTACACCAGGTCACCCAGTAACGGTCTTCGATAAATGTTACACGCGGATCATACTTATAATCCGATGCAATCATTTCGGTATTTCCAGCCTGCATCACAATGGGTTCGTGATTGATATCCCAGTTGATACCGTCTTCACTAAAACCCGCAAAAATATTCATCTGTACAGCTTTGTTATCACAACGAAATACTCCGGCATAACCTTCCCTGAATGGAACTACTGCACTGTTAAAAATACTATTTGAAGTGGGTATCTGATAGCGATCAATGACCGGATTTTGTGAATAACGCCACATTACATCGCCTGAACCTTTTGGCCTGTCTTCCCAGGGAATTTTTGGTTTGCTACTCATAATAGATATGTTTTAAAGGTCTGTAAA
>JBDLIX010000200.1:0-8655 GCA_039714655.1 Bacteroidota bacterium | reverse complement strand
CTATTAGTCTTCTATTTTGAAGTCGTCGCTAAAGGTGTTCTTTTGCTTCTTGTGGATCCTCTGTTTTCGCTCTGTTCTCATATGCATCATGTTGGAATAGAGGATCACAAGAGAGGCAAGACCGGCCAGGGCCAATACATAGGCCAGCAAGTTACCATAGGGTACAAGGTAATAGAAAACGATAATGACCAAAGTCACCCAAACCCCTGCACACCAGGGACATGTAATGATAGAACTGAAAGTTCCGATCAAGAAAAGGTCTTCCCGTTTTTTCAGAACATCCCTGAAATATTTAAAGATTTTCTCAAACACCAGGATCCGGGTCATCCTGTAAGATGCCAGGATGATTATAACCGACTCTTTAAAGGTAATTTCCTCAATATTAATACCTTTTTTTTCAAGCAGATAGCCTACAAGAACGACCAATCCAAAGAATATAAATGCTGACCAGAAATTCCATGCCTGGTGTTTTCGTTCATCTACCATGGTTGATTCATTTTTTTAAGATGAACAATATACGAAACTATTCCGAATGCAATACCCGGGCCGGCTCACGGAGAGGGATCCGGCTCATGGCCCGCTCGGTCATGGCAGTGATGGTGAGGGCCGGATTTACCCCAGGATTGGCCGAAATGGCACTTCCGTCGCATACATACAGATTCTCATAACCAAACACTTTGTGGTCCTGGTCAATCACCCCTTCGGTTGAATCCTTCCCGATCACACATCCACCCAGTATATGAGCGGTAAGAGGTGTCCCCAGCACCGCTTCGGTCACCATCACAAACGGATGCCCCTCCACCTCCTCTGAGGTGGCATTGGCTAGTTCCCGGGCCAGGGGCATGGTAGCTGATGGGGCGGGACCACTAGAGACCTTGCTTCTCATGTTGACCACTCCCCGCTTCAGTCTCAGAGTGCTGTCGATGTGCTGCATAAAGAGCAGGATCACTGACTCCCTGGCAAAATCGCGGCTGAAATAAATCCTGAGCCACGGCAGGGGCCTGGTGATGAAGCTCCATATTAGTTTCATGATGCGACCCAGCACACTCTTTCCATGAACCATGGGAACACCCGTCAATTTCCAAAATCCTGAGCCACTTCCATACCTGACCGGCTCAATGTGTGAGTTTTCATCAGGCGGAAAAATGGAACCGATGGCCACCCCCTTTGAGAAATCTTTCTCCTTCTGACCGGAGTGTACCAGCACTATGCTCACGTTGTTGGTTCTGATCTGGGCACCCAGCTGATCGCTGATGGCCGGCAGAGAGCTCTGTTTCATATTGAGCAGCAGCCTCACCGTTCCCAGCACACCTCCCGCAAGGATCACACTCCGGGCGGTTAACCGGGTTCTCCTTTTATTCAATCCTGCAGCGTCCTTCATTGTCACCCGGTATCCCCGGCCTCCCTCTTTGCCTGTGTCTGGTTCGCCTGATCCTGAATCAATGAGCGGTTCCACACCAATCACCTTCTTCTCCGCAAGCACTTCTGCCCCCTTCTTTTCAGCCAGGTAGAGGTAATTCTTGTCCAGGGTGTTTTTGGCATTGTAACGGCACCCGGTCTGGCACCCTCCGCACATATTGCATCCCGACCGCCTGGGCCCCTTGCCATTGAAAAAGGGATCGGGAACCTCCTGTTCCGGCTCCCCGAAGAAGACCGCCACCCTGGTGGGCTCGAACTGGTCAGATTTACCGTACCTGGATGCCACGTTTCTAAGTGCCTCGTCCGAGTCATAAAAGCCAGGATTCTCTGTGGCTCCGAGCATACGTTCTGCCTCTGTATAATGCGGTTCCAGTTCCGAATTCCAGTCGGTGATCCCGGCCCAACTTCCCGATTGATAGAAGGTTTCACGGGGACGCGGCAGTGTATTGGCATACATCAGGGAACCTCCACCCACCCCCACTCCGCTGAGTATTCCCACATGACGCATGATGGTGATCTTGAATATTCCATGGAACCTCATCAGTGGCAGCCAGAGCCACCTGCGCAGGTTCCAGTTGGTCTCGGGAAACTGGTCCGGCGACCATCTTTTACCCTTCTCAATAACCAGCACCCTGTAGCCCTTCTCAGTCAGACGCATGGCCGACACCGATCCTCCAAAGCCGGAACCGACAATGATATAATCATAGTCATATTGCATACTCAAATTTATCATTTTTATGAATATAACCCATTTTTACATGGGTGAGAATATATGTACCTTGCAGACACTTTCCGATAGATCATGTTTTCGAAAGAGGTAGCAAAACAACTTAGAGAGGAGTTCTGGGAACAGTTCAATGCCATGTCCACCAGGAGGCGTCTTCGAAAAAAACTACCTGGCACCTGGTTGCTTACCCATACAGGGATCAAAGCACTTAACCTCCGTTTTCATGTGGATCGCGAAATTGCGCAGGTTGGTATTGACCTGGAAACCAGAAATATGGATAAAAGACTGGAGCTATACGAGAAACTTGAATCGGTAAAAAAAATCCTGGAAGAGTCCATGCAGGAGCCCATGAATTGGGAGATTGAATATATCCGGGAGAATGGTAAATCTGTAAGCCGGATCTATGTACAAATCGAAGATGTGGATATTTATAACCGTGATACCTGGCCCACGATTCATCAGTTTATGTTCGGGAAAATGATGAGGTTGGAATCATTTTACCATGAGTACAGAGATTTCTTTAAATACAGTTAAGGATCTTTTCCTTAATTTTGCTGTATAACCACCATTGATGATCCGGCATCTATTTATCCTATTGGTCTCTTGCAGTTTGCTGACAGCTTCACCATCAGTACTTTTGTCAGCTCAGGAATCTTCGAAGCCCGTTCACAGGCAACCTGCTGTGGCTGGCTCCTTTTACCCTGCTGGAAAGCAAGCCCTGGAATCGACCCTGAAAGAACTGTTTTCGCAAGCCGAACCTGCACTGCTGGAGGGAAAGATCCAGACACTGATTGTTCCCCATGCAGGCTACTCCTATTCTGGGATCGTAGCTGCATCGGGATATAAAAGCATTCCGGAGGAGGCGGTTTACAGCAATATTTTCATCATTGCTTCATCACACAGGGAACAGTTCAATGGTGCTTCTGTCTATTCAGCTGGAAATTATATAACACCACTTGGCGAAGCACAGGTCAACCGGGAAATCGCCAATACGCTTATTAATGACAATGAAGGCATTATCTTCTATCGAAAGGCACACGACAGAGAACATAGCATTGAGGTCCAGGTACCCTATATTCAGTACCATTTCAATCATACCCCTCCCATTATTCCCATAGTGATGGGGTCATCATCTGTGGCTGCAGCACGGAATCTGGCCGCAGCGCTTCTCCCCTATTTCGTTCCGGAGAATCTCTTTATCATCAGTTCAGATTTCTCTCATTATCCCGATTATAAGGATGCCTACAGAATTGACGGACTCACCGGAGATGCCATTTTTAAAAAGGATCCCCAGCTTTTTTATAACACCATGAGAAAAAACAGCCGGGAATCCATCCAAAACCTTTCCACTCCCAGTTGCGGCTGGAGTTCAATTTTAACCATGCTTTATATGTCTGAACGCAGGGAGAATATGGAGATCTCCCCTATTCTCTACCAAAATTCGGGCGACTCACCCATTGGTGATAAAGAGCGTGTGGTTGGATACTGGGCCATCGCAGGTCACCAATTACCGCAAAAACCTCCGGATTATACGCTTGACGATCAGGAAAAACAGACACTGCTCAATCTTTCCCGGAATACGCTGGAAACATATCTTCATACGGAAAAGCTGTACGATGTTCCTGCAACCAACATTTCGGGACTATTAAAAGAGCCTGCAGGAGCATTTGTAACTCTTTACATCGGAGGGAGACTGCGGGGATGTATCGGTAACTTCTCTCCTTCCAAACCCCTCTATATGGTAGTCCAGGAGATGACCCTGGCTGCGGCACTCCGTGACCAGCGTTTTGCTCCTGTTGATCCCACAGAATTGGAATACATTGATATAGAAATATCGGTGCTCACACCGATGAAGAAGATCAATACCATTGACGAATTCCAGTTGGGACGGCATGGAATATATATGATTAAGGATGGCAAATCGGGCACATACCTTCCTCAGGTGGCCGCCGGGAAAGGATGGAGTGCTGAAGAGTTCCTTGGACACTGTGCCCGGGAAAAGGCAGGTATTGGATGGGATGGATGGAAGGAATCCGATCTCTATGTTTATGAGGCCATTGTGTTCGGTGAAGCGAAAAAGAAATGACATTAGGACCTTACCATCTGTTTTCAATTGGTTTATTACTCATTCTCTCATACCTGATAAGCCTGTTGTCGGTTCGCCTGCAACTTCACTCCAGTGCAAACCACAGGAAGATATGGAATACAGTGCTGCTTCTATTCTTTCTTTCAACAGCTTTACTTGGATTCTTACTGGCTGTGAAAGTCAACTACAAGTTGGAAATAACCTGGATTGAAAGCGCGTTTCAATGGCATGTGGACCTGGGCATCGGATTTGCATTTGTGTCATTCTTCCATCTCTCATGGCATCTGGGCTATTTTAAAAAGATCCTCTTCCGGCCTCCAATCAGGAGTGACCAGGCCAAATTAACACCCCACCTGGCCCTCACTTTCCTTCAGGTTAAGCTGCTCTTTGCAATGCTTGGTTCTATCAGCATAATGGCCCAGCTGGTTCTATTGAGAGAGTTCATTAAAACCTTTCATGGCAATGAGCTGGTGATTGGGATCTTCCTGGCATCGTGGATGATACTTACTGCTGCAGGAGCCTGGGCCGGATCAGGCTATAAAGCCCAGATCTCCCAAACGTCTGTACTCAAAATTGTACTGACGTTGGGTGGGTCTCCCCTGGTTGTGTACATGCTTCTGATCCTGTTAAACAGGTATATCTTCCTCCCTGGCTATGAGCCTGGTATGATCGTTTCCATCACCTATATGGTTTTGTTAATCGGATTATTTACGTTGGTTTCAGGCTTTCTGTTTGCCTATATCTCAAGGGCCGTGAAAAGTAGTCGGATTGATGCTACTTATTACATGCTTGATTCTCTGGGATCCCTGGTTGGAGGTATTGTTTTCGGCCTGATCCTGGTCTTCTTTTTCGATAACATACAGGTGCTTGCTTTCCTGCTTTTTATTTCCATAGTGGCGGTAATCCTGATCTATGGGCATCCCGCAAAGCTTATTATAAGGATTTTGTTCCTGCTGATGGGGGGGCTTATTTTCACAATACTCCTGTTTCCGGAAAATCGAAATACCCTGGAGGGATTGCGGTATAAAAGTGAATCCATCCTTGTCACAAAGGATACTCCTTATGGAAATCTGACATTCACTGAGAAAGAGGGACAAATCACCGGATACCTTGACCGAAATCCCATTCTTTCTTCCTCTGATCTTGCCCGGGCAGAAGAGATTGTGCACTACCCTGCCCTTCAACATCCCTCTCCTAAATCATTCCTTCTTTTGGGTGGCGGTCTTTCTGGAAATGCGTCGGAGGTGCTCAAATACAAACCAGAAATATTTGATTATTGCGAGGCAGATCCAGCCATATACCGAATTGGCAGTCAACACCTTCCCTCTTTCCATAAGGGCAATCTCAATTTTATCCCGGAGGATGGAAGAAGCTGGCTTCTGAAGGAGGATGATGTGAAATACGATGTAATCATATCGGCTGCGGCTGATCCGATGACCATCGGATGGAACCGGTACTTTACCATGGAATTCTATCAGCTTGTAAAGGAACATCTCTCAAAAGAGGGTATCTTCTGTATGCAACTCACCACAGGGGGGAACTATGTGAATGATCCGGGAAGCAAAGTATTAAGCATTAATTATCATACCCTGACACAGATTTTTGATCATGTTACCATTGTACCCGGATTTGCCACCTATTTCTTAGCCTCGGAAAAGTCACTCTCACTGGATTTCCCGGCACTTCTCCAAGAGCACAGGATTCAAACCACATACGTTCATCCCGATTATCTCGATGTCACACACCTCACATTTGACGCAGAACAGTTGCTGGAGCGAATCAAATTGGAGCCTTCAGGAATTAACAGTGATCTGAGGCCAAGGCTATTCTTCGCCAACCTCACCAGCCTGGAATCTAGAATGGGTAGTCACTCTATGGTTGTCACCGGTATTTTGAGCTTCCTGATATTTTTCGTGCTTCTTTTCTCCTATGGGCCGCAGAAAACAGGCATGTACGTGACCGGATTCACAGGAGCAGGGATCCAGATCCTACTGATCATAGTGCTTCAATCACTTTATGGATTTGCATACATTGTTGCACCTGTGATGATCACTATCTTTATGGCTGGCATTGTGGCAGGCACTCTATTATGGAGACCCGTTCTTAAAACACCAACGGTTCCTAAATTCGCTGGATTGCTATGGATGATGGCCATTGTGGCTGCCTTAGGGGTCATCCTCTTAAAAACTGATCAACTCTATAACCACCGGCTCTTTGGTCAGCTTATCATTGGACTTTTAAATCTCATACCCGGAATGATCGTAGGATCGGTGTATGGAGTCTCTCTTGAACTATCAGTTGAACGTGGATCCTCCGGAATTGGCAGACTCTACAGTGCCGATCTTGCCGGTGCTGCCCTGGGAACCTTTATACCTGTTGTATTTATTCTTCCCTTGATCGGTGTTACAAATACCTTTATATTGTTCTGCGGTATCAATGTGGCCACCGGACTCTATATACTTACCCGCTGGCGTTGAAGGAGGTGTGTGATGGATAAACGTACGTTTTTGAGAACTGGTATATGTGGGGCAGCCGGGACACTGTTCTCTCCCGTAGCAATAGCCGGATCACCCGATAAACCATGGAAATGGAGCCGTCTGGCTATGTACCAGGCGGAAACACCCAGAGGGATTCGATGTCAGATCTGTCCCAATGAATGTACCCTCGGTGAGGGTGAAATGAGCGATTGTCACAACCGAAAAGTATACAACGGTAAGCTCTATACCATAGCCTATGGAAATCCGTGTGCCATCCACATCGATCCCATCGAAAAAAAACCGCTCTACCATTTTTATCCAGGATCTGATGCCTTTTCCATTGCCACGGCCGGATGCAACCTGGCGTGTCTGAATTGCCAGAACTGGACCATATCCCAAACCTCGCCCGAAGAGACCCAGAACTACGATCTGATGCCTGACAAAGTGGTGGCCCAGGCACTTAAATACAACTGTACCAGCATCGCCTATACCTATTCGGAACCTATCACCTTCTATGAGTATCTTTTTGATTCGGGAAAATTAGCCCATGATGCAGGGATCAAGAATGTTTTTGTCTCCAATGGTTTCATAAAGACTGAACCCCTTCTCAATCTCTGCAAAGTCATTGATGCTGCCAACATCGACCTTAAATCAATTGATGACGCCATATACCTGAAGCTCAATGCCGGAAAGCTGGAACCTATTCTTACAAGCCTCAAAACCCTGAAGGATGAAGGTGTCTGGCTGGAGATCACCAATCTGGTGGTACCCTCCTGGACCGATGACCTGGATATGATCAGGAAAATGTGCGGGTGGTTGACACAGAATGGGTTTGATGACACCCCGTTGCATTTCAGCCGGTTCCATCCACAACACAAGCTTCAGCGTCTCCCTTCTACTCCAGTAAATACCCTGGAAAAAGCCAAAGATATCGCTTTGGCCGAAGGTCTGAAATTCGTCTATATCGGAAATGTACCTGGAACCAGCGCCATAGATACCCACTGTCCCCAATGCCATAAAAAACTGGTCGATCGTTCAGGATACACCATTACAAATATCCGGATCGACAACGGTAAATGCCCCCATTGCAACCAGGAGATTGCCGGCCGGTGGAATTGAACTCTTCAATGCCCTGGATGTTATATTCCAAATGAAAGCAATCGCAATTATTTGTTTACTGAGCATGTCACTAATTATGGCAGGTCAGGAGACCAATGCTCCACGGAAACCCGCTAAAAAGATCATCATGAGTCCTGAAGATTATAACAAATTATCAGAATTTGAGGAGTATGTGATATTGAAGAAAGGTACAGAACGGCCCTGGACTGGTAAATTTGTTGATCACAAGGAGAAGGGTGTTTATGTTTGCAGGCAGTGCAACGCACCCCTTTACAGGTCTGATGACAAATTCGATAGTCATTGTGGCTGGCCAAGCTTTGATGATGAGATTGAGGGGGCGGTCAACAGAGAAACAGATGCTGACGGTCGTAGAACGGAGATCATCTGTGCCAATTGTGATGGCCACCTGGGACATCTGTTCCTGGGAGAACAATTTACCACCAAGAACACCAGACACTGTGTGAATTCAGTATCCATCGATTTCATTCCAAAGGAGTAGCCGGGTTGCCTGGCCGCTCAATTTTTCTTATATTCACCTCTCCAACACTAATTAACTACAAGATGGGAAAAGGTGATATGAAAACCCGTAGAGGGAAGCTGTTCAGTGGAAGTTATGGAGTATTAAGACCACGCAAAAGAAAACGCACATTCAGTGTCGTTACAACTACAAAAAAAGTAGCTGCACCCGAAGAAAAGCCAAAAGCTCAAAAACCAAAACCTAAGAGTCCAAAGGTTGAAACTCCCAAGCCCCCAATAGAAGAGCCGGTTGTGGACAAGGTTGAGGCTGCACCTGAAAAGGCTGAAGCTGCACCTGTAGAAGAGGCGAA
>JBDLIX010000199.1:0-8776 GCA_039714655.1 Bacteroidota bacterium | reverse complement strand
TCAATTATTGTTCTGAATTTTATCAATGCGCCATTCGCCCAATTGTTTGATGCGGTTTAACACATTGGTTGTTACCCGGTTGTGAACGCTTTCCCAAATAATATTCACCAGCTTTCGACGCTTTTGCCAGTCCTCTTTACCGTAAAAATTGAAACCTACGGCAAATATTAACTGAGATTGGGCTGTCTCACCCATGGCGGCGATGGAGGAACGAACATACATGATGTATATCCCAATTGGATAACCGCCGGAGCATTCGTATAACAGATAACGGGCATTGTCGAAATCATAAGCATCCGGAACTCTTTTTATCTGAATGGCATTGAGAAGAAATAGTGGGATCAGCTTGAGACCAAAGAAACTTTTCATGAACCTGAAGGGATACTTTTTCCACCCAAATGGTTGAATCCGTATCCTTTTTAAATCATTTTCAATGCGGTCAACTTTTGCGATATGGTTTGGCCAGCAGGTTGAATCACCATTCCATTGCAATAGTTCATTGAATACATAACTCACCGGAGCCTCTACACCAATTTTGTGAATGTTCAAGACAGAATACCGGTCGGCGTCAATCCCGGTTCGCTGCATTACTCGTTGGTTGTAATTATCCCGCTCTTCCGCTGTGTCAAATTTGATCAGGGTTGCTTTCTTCGGTTTGTGCAACAGAAAATATAGTACATCTGTTACAAAACTGTTACTTCTTGAGGGTGGCTTTTTACCACTTAATTCAGACATTTGATCTGCCGTCAAGTGTTCCTTTTAATTTATCAACCACATCTTCGAGGGTTTTGATATCCTTAATAAGATCATCCAAAGGAGGGCGGGTTGAATCCTGATTGGTTTGATCCTGGTCCGGCTTGACTTTCTTCAGGTTATCAAGGATCCGGGTTCCATCATTTTCCATCAGGTAGCTGTCTATCTCTTCGATATCATCATAATCCAGCGCAAACCAACCTCCCCGTATGCGTTTTGATATGAATAATTTGTGCAGTCGTTTTTCATGAATTCCATTCCTCTCAATCCTGTATACCCTGAATAGTTGGAGGTCTATGGGTGAGTGGGCATCAATGACGGCAAACCTTCGGTATATGTCAGAAGATTTCCCAATCATAAAGCCGATCTCTGAATAGATGAGATATAGAAACGATTTCATGCAATAGGATATACAAATGCGAAATTAGTAAATTATCCCCATTTTCTGGTTAATGCACCACCACCCGTTTAACAAACATCTGCCCGCCGGCTGAAACCCGGAGCAGGTACAATCCTGCAGGCTGGTTCCCCAGAGAGAGGGAGATCAATTGGGAAGGGTGATGCAGAGAGGAGTATATCTTCTTTCCGGTGATGGAATAGACCGATACCTCTACCTGCAGGTCCCTGTTGGAAAGGGATTCGTTAAGTTTTACATAGAGCAGGTCGTTTGTAGGAACCGGGTATACTGAAAGCGCCATTTCATCCTCTGATGCGGAGGGATCCGGATCTATGCCGACGGCCCAATAGATGTTGGGAGCCACCGGTGTGGTTTCTGTCATGTATTTAAATACAGGAGTTCCATCCGGGTAACGTCCATAGGTTATATTTCTTATTTGCGTTCCAAAAACCACATGATCCAGGATGAGGGTATCCTGACCGATCTTTTGAAGAAGGGCTACCTCTTCCCCCGCTTTCCCGAGCTTAAAATCGGCATGCAAGGGCCCCTGCTCCGGGTCATTGTCCACATAAACCACCATGAACCCATTGGGTGGCATGGTGGTAACATCGGGCTGATCCATTGGGAATTGCCAGGGATGAAGGGCTGGCAGTGAATCTGCCAGGAAAAGTCCTCCAAGGTCTACAGCCTCTTCACCTGCATTGTACAACTCGACCCAGTCTTCGAACTCTCCCATTTCATCCATATGGATTGCATTGTTACTGGCCAGTATTTCATTGATAAATACATTCTCGATCCGGCTTGTATCGGTGATCACAATGGCGGTGAGTTTTGTATCGTCCACCAATTCGATCACCATACCATTCTCATATACCGTATCCAGTGTCCCTGTCTGATTACTCCGTGCAACCAGCTGCAGGTCAAAGCTGATATCGGAGCTTGTGACAGCTCCCTGGTGAATTTCAACAGCGATCACGTTATCACCATTTCTGAACAGGGCCGGATTGAGGGTATAGTGTAACCAGGCCGATTCATCGGGAGCATCCACCACACTTTCAGCCGTGGCATTGCTCCCCACCGCCCAGCGCTGCATGTTGTCCCTGATCACCACCAGGCCGTTGACAAACACACGGGCTCCGTCATCCCTGAGAAGGTTCAGGGAATAGCGTTTGTACTTGCTGGTATCTTCAATGACAAACTTCTTTCTGAACCATGTGGTAACGATCTTGTTCCCGGGATCTCCCCCAAAGTCCACTACCGTTTGTTCATCTCCGTCCCCATACCCAAGTTGCGCGAGTCCCGATTCCCAGTGGTTATCATCATATTCAGTTGCAGTCCAGTTCAAATCGGGCGTCTCCCGTGAAATGAAATATTTCCACTCATCTCCCTGGGTAATCAGGGAGGTGTCCTTTGTCTCATAATAATCCAGCTCCCAATGGGAGAAGAGGTATCCGCTCCCCTCTTTCCATTCAACAGAGAGCATCTCTCCACCGGGGAACTCGCCTGAAAATGAATCGCCAGTTACCAATGTGGCTCCAATGGAAATGTGTCCTGCACCAGCAGGTTCAATGGAAGCCTCCAGCGCTGCATATCCTGAGGTCCCAAAATAGTCGCTCAGATGTTTCATGGCCAGTTCGTGCCTCGTATCGGTGAAATCCCGCATTACCTGCACATTTGCTTCCCATTCTGATACTGAATTAAAAATGGGAGAGACCCAGGTATTATCGGGAAGATTGGTTTTCTGGCCACCCCAGCGCTCAATATGTCGTGGAATTTCGGGTGCCAGTACTGCCTGTAATTGGTCAATGAAACTGTGTAGCCGCTCCCGCGAAAAGTGGGTGGTGGAATAGATGGCAAAGCGCTGGGTAAACTCATTTTTGAACTCTTCATTTTCCAGCAGCCGTCTGAACAGATAGGTGGACCAGGGAGGATTGGGCCATACACAGCCACAATCCACTTCAGTGGCCTCCTCCATAATATCAGAGAAGTACTCTTTGAACATGTGGTCAAGGTCATAGAGGATCCATCGCCATTTTTTGTGAGGTGCTTCCCGGCTTCGCCAGTATTTAATGTTATTTCCCGGCCAGTCGCGTCCGCCGAAAAAGATCTGGATGACCTGATAACTGATATACTCATCCATATCCATCTGGCTCTTCATATAGTCGTAATGGCTCTTCTGGGTGATGTCATTTGTACTCAGATAATCCATCATGGCGTTGTAGTGGTCTGCGCTTCCGGATATCACATTCCATGACTCCTCCGGATTTCTCATGAGCAGATCTACCGAATCCGGATTCACTCCATAGTTGTCCTCAATGTAATGTTCATTGATCTTTTCGCGCATGTTGTGAATGCCCCAGTACTCCCCATTGATGTAAACTACCATCGGCCGGTAGGCCTGTATATCCACATCAATGACATCCTTGACCAGCATTTGGGTCAGGGGATCCCTGAAAAGGGTAAATGGTTGATCATCGGCCGATGCCCTCAGAATGAAAGTTTCATACTCCTCACTGCTTTTGTCAGGGAAGAGCGGGTAATTAAAGGAGGCAGTTTCATACTCCTTCCGGGCGAAGAGAGAGAGGGACTTCATGGGATAACGGACACGTGAACAACCTCCGAAGATCTTTACACCGGCCATCTGGTTCAATCCGATGGTACCATCCTTCTCAAACAGCTCAATGTTGACCGGTCGTTCCCAATCCTGGTTCACATTGTGCGGAACAGTGGTACAGTAACCTGGTATGCCCCCGGTCCCTTCCACGTATATGCCGGTCTCATCACTGAAAAAATGGTCGGGATCGGTGACCAGCGAGATCACTGGCAGGTTTTGAGGCTCATCAATGAAGTAGGTTTTGGTGATTGTGAGGCCGGGCAGCAGGTTCTCCTCCAGTGTTTTCGCACGCAACACTGTGTTTTGGGAGAGAGCAATGGGAGCGGTATATTGTTGAGAACTATTTGTGGGTTCTGTACCATCCAGGGTATAATATATGGTTGCTCCACCAGGGGTGGTCAATGTAACACTTTGGATTCCTGTATAAAATCCACCATTTAAAGAGAAAACCGGACTGGGTGAGATCCCGTTCAGGATCTGATCTCCATTCATTTCACCCGGAGTAGGAGCGTCAAAGTAGCCCAATGCCTGAAAATTCGCGCCGCTTCTTCCATAAGAGATATCGGTCAGTTGAGCAGGATAGGTAATAAAATCAATGATCTCCGATTGCGGCCCCACCAGCATCAGTGGCTCTCCCGCTTTGGCGAGCTTGAAATTGGTGTGCAATCCATCTCCGGTACCGTCGGCATACACCAGCAGGAACTGATGGGCAGGGATGATGGTGCCGGACTGAAATGGCCACATGGTCAGGTTGGCAGCGTCATCGGAGAGATAATAACCGGTGACGTCAATATCCAGATCCGTGGGATTGTAAATCTCAATCCAGTCACAGTAACTCCCAAAATCCAGGTCAGCGTGCACCGTGGCATTGGAAGCCATGATCTCATTGATCCGGATCTGACTCGTCAACTGAACCGGTGAGAACAGAGTGGCAAGAAGCAGGATCAATATTGGTTGGACAAGCTTGTGGTTGTTTTCTCTTTGACGCATCATAGTTTATTACTATGACACCAAAAGTAGCAAAAGAAGTTGCTTGTCCAATGTGAGACCGGGAACCAGTTTTAAACAGCGGGTGCTATATTCTGGTTCATCCTGAATGTGTTCTCAGGATCCCACCTGTTTTTTGCCTCCACCAGCCTCTCCCATACCTCTTCTGTGTAAGCCTCCTTAACCCTGTCAGCTCCCTCTTCACTCAGAAAGTTCACATATACTCCCTGGCTATATGGCCTGGTGGCCTCATGGAAATCCTTTGCCCACTTGATGGCCCGAGAATCGTCAGATGGATCCCGCCACCGGGTATGAATGTTCAGCACAAAGGGAGTTTCTCTATGCGGATAAGCGGTAGAGGTGGGATGAACCCGGGTCGGGGCTCCCTCCATATGGGGTATGAAGACTTCGCTCTCCTCATGGGGCATTGTCGCAGCATATTCCAGAATGGTGTCGATGCAGTCATCCGGCAGCTCCTTTATATGATGCGACTTCCAGTAATTACGGGCACCATGGTCTACCAGACCGTCAAATGCAGCCTGCCATCCTGTCCATGGATTGACGCCTGATCCATCACCAATGGTCTCCCCAAAATCCCGGATGGGTTGTATGAGTTTTTCCCCCTCTTCAGGATCTCCCAACCAGACAAAGGGTACCAGGACCACCAGTTTACCGTGATACTCCTCGGGAATAAACGGAAGGGGAGGCGCATGGCGGACCACCAACCAGATGGTCATCTCTTCAGGCATCGTCCGAACAAATTCCCTGTGGAACCTGAGGTATTCCCGGGCATCCTCAAACCGTTTTACGATGGGTCCGGTATATACTTCAGTTCCGATGCTGGCAGCCAGGTATTCAAAAGTGACCACGATACCAAAATTTCCTCCACCTCCACGGATGGCCCAGAACAGATCTGGATTTTCAGCGCTGCTTGCATGGACGATGCTTCCATCGGCAGTAACCACCTTTGCAGAAATCAGGTTATCAATGGAAAGTCCATATTTACGGCTGATCCAACCAAAACCTCCCCCCAGGGTAAGCCCGCCCACACCTGTGTGGGATACAATTCCTGCGGAAACAGCCAGTCCGTGCTCCTGGGTAACCTTATCGACAGTTCCGAGCAAACAGCCGCCACCCACCTTTACGGTCTGTTTTTGAGGATCTACATGCACCTCCTGCATGAGGGAGAGATCTATCATCATGCCATCATCACAAACTGCGTTCCCGGCCGAGTTGTGACCCCCTCCCTTAACAGCGATCAATAATTGATGGGCCCTGGCAAATTTGACAGATTGGGAGACATCATCGGCTTGAAGACACTTCACAATAATGGCAGGATTTTTATCAAACATTCCGTTCCAAATGGCCCTTGACTCATCATACTCCGGTTCGCCCGGTAGAATAACTGCTCCTTCAATCAAGTTTTTGAAACTTGATACTGTTTCCTTTAGATTTTTCATCATGTTAATTTTGGTTAATGCTGCCTGGTGGGGTACATTTCTAAGTCGGAGTGTTGGTGCAAGATAGGTAAGATGAACTATA
This sequence comes from Bacteroidota bacterium, assembly GCA_039714655.1. Taxonomy (GTDB): domain Bacteria; phylum Bacteroidota; class Bacteroidia; order Bacteroidales. The sequence continues at coordinate 2,483 of JBDLIX010000199.1, read as the reverse complement.
CCAACGTGTTAAACTATTGTTAAATCTGTTTGTTACCCTTATGGATTGAAACAGTAAATTGGTTAACTTGCACTAAACCATCACAAAAGGATTGCAATGACAAAAATGAAACATAGTTACCTGGCCCTTTTAATGATCCTGACGCTTTCAACAAACGCCATTGTTGCTGCAGATCAAAATAACTGGCCGCGAAAGATTGAGAAGGGTGGTGCCACCATAGTCATATACCAACCACAAACTGAATCGCTCAGTGCCAACAGGCTGGAGTCCCGTGCTGCGGTTTCGGTGACCAACAAGGAGCATGCCAGCCCGGTATTTGGAGCCATGTGGTTTGATTGTAACATATCCACCGACCGGGATGAACGGATTGTCAGGCTATTAGACCTGAAGGTTACTGCGGCAAAATTCCCGGATGCAGAGGAGGAAGATATTGAAAAACTGAGTTCCTTCCTTGAGAAGCAAATTCCCGGATGGGAAATGGAAATGTCGCTTGACCAGCTATTGGCTGACCTGGATATGAGTGAGACAGCTGTCGGCCTGTCAGAAAACCTGAACAATGCTCCTCCTGAAATTATTTTCACCACCTCCCCATCTGTCCTGATACTGGTAGATGGTGATCCTATTTTTGAGGAGATTGACAAAACCAATTATGAAAGGGTGGTAAATACACCCTTCTTCATCGTAAAGGATACGAAGCGCGATCTCTATTATATCAACGGAGGTGATCACTGGTACACTTCAGAGAATGCGGCAAATTGGGAATACACCGCCAAGATCCCTAAAAAACTGGAGCAGATTGCTGAAGAGGCCATGGGCGAAACCGAACAGGAAGAGGGAGAGGAACCAGAAGAGGAGGGGGAGTCTGTGATCCCGGGAATCATTCTGCGAACCACACCAGCAGAGTTATTGCAGTCCGATGGAGAACCGGAATTTTCTCCCATTGAGGGAACCTCTGTTCTATTTATGACCAATACAGCCGATGATGTACTCATGAACATTGAGACTCAGGAATACTATATCCTGGTGGCCGGCAGGTGGTATAGCTCAAAATCCCTTACCGATGGTCCCTGGTCTTTTGTGGAGCCCGATGAGGTGCCAGATGGATTTTCAAAGATCCCTGCAACGTCGGATATGGGTTCGGTACGCTCCAGTATTTCAGGGACTCAGGAGGCCAAAGAGGCGGTTCTGGAGAACCAGATCCCCCAGACTGCTGAAGTGGACCGGAGTGAAGCCAGGCTGGAAGTCAGTTATGACGGCAAGCCAAAATTTGAGCCCATTGAGAATACCCAAATGAGATATGCGGTGAATACCGATAAATCGGTGCTGCTGATTGATAAGAGGTACTATTGCTGTGACAATGCCATCTGGTTTGAATCGGCTGCTCCCACAGGTCCGTGGATCGTTAGTACGGTAGTACCCGAAACGGTTCAGGAGATCCCTCCCGAATCACCCGTTTACAATGTGAAGTATGTCTACATCTATGACTCTACCCCTTCGGTGGTGTATGTTGGATATACACCGGGATATGTGCATTCCTACGCGTATGGCGGATGTGTTTATTACGGGACCGGCTATTATTACAGGCCCTGGTACGGGGTGCACTACTATCCCAGACCGGTGACCTATGGATACAATGTCCATTGGAATCCCTATTCCGGATGGGGATTTTCATTCGGAGTCTCTTACGGCTGGATGACTTTTGGATGGGGGGCACCCCATTATGGATGGTGGGGTCCGGCAGGATACAGGCACGGCTACCATTACGGCTATCATCATGGCTATAATCGCGGTTACCGTGCAGGCTATTATGCAGGACGGCACTCTTCCCACAACAGGCCAACACCCTACTCAAGCAGACCTGTGGCTTCGAACAATGTCTATAAAAACCGTTCACAGGGTGTAAGACGGACAGGAAATACCCATTATGATCCCAGGACCGGAAACAGGGTGGCCTCCACAGACAGGTCTGCAAGGCCTACCGCCCAGCCGGCCAACCGTGCCAATAATGTATACTCCGATCGCGACGGCAATGTATATCGCAGGGATGGAAATGACTGGAACCGGATGGATAACAGCAGGCCTTCCACAAGGCCAGGGAGCGGGGAGCGCCCTTCACAGCCTTCCACCAGGCCCGGGAGTGGAGAGCGCCCTTCACAGCCTGCAACAAGGCCCGGGAGCGGGGAGCGTCCCTCCCAACCTTCCACCAGGCCTTCACAGCCTTCAACAAGGCCTTCCACCACAAGGCCTTCCACCAGGCCCTCCCAGCCCTCTGCCAGGCCTTCCCAGCCTTCCACAAGGCCCGGTACTACCAGCAACCTGAACCGGGATTACAATTCCAGGAACAGGGGGGCAGAACGTTCTCAGCAGTACAATCAGAACCGGCAAAATTATCAATACAGCAGGCCATCACCTTCCAGGTCTTCAAGACCCGCTGCTTCACCAGGCAGATCGGGTGGGAGCAGGCCCTCTGCAGGCTCAAGAAG
>JBDLIX010000198.1:0-8861 GCA_039714655.1 Bacteroidota bacterium | reverse complement strand
GGCTGGCCGTTCTTCCGGAAGGGACTCTCAGGCATCCAACGGAAGAAAACCGGCTTACCTGCTTGATTGAATTCCAGGATGTATGTAAACTTGAGCCAAGCGGATTCCCCTTCTATGGTCAGCATCATCTCCATCTCATCACAGTGGTATGCTTTATCCCGGTCCCGGTATTGGTTGACCAGCTCTTTTGCGATAATAGAAGCCAGGGTTTCCGGATCTAATTCCATTCTCAAATCTTTGTGATACTGAGGTTTGCCGTGCTGGACATTGTATTGCGTAATCAGGCGAAGCTCATCCTCATGCTGCTTAAACACCTTTTTGACCTTGGTTAACGTCCTCATTGTTTGGCCCTTGCTTGTCGTGTAAAAATAAACAATCACCTATTGCTGCAAAACTTCAGCATATTTAATTGTACAAAATGGCATTATTTATATCGGATATTCTCACTGAGCTACCTGGATTTTAACCATTCGTTAAGCTCAGACTTATAGAAATATAGTTTTCCCATGCCAGATTTGTGTGCTGGGAAGTCTGGATTCATACTGATTAGCCGGTGGACCTGGCGATCAGAGCAAGCGAGGTGAGTTGCTGCATCTTTTATGCAAACAGGTTTCTCAGCGTCACTCGTGAGGGTTGTTACCTGGGAAGAGAGTTCTGTGATTTTTGTAACGAGTTCATCCAAAGCGTCCTTTGATACTGCAATTAAGGTTTCGCTCATGATCTAAACAGCTTCGGCTGCTTGTTTTTTTAACTCTTTCACGCTGATTATTCTATAGATCGTGAACTTATTTAAGCCAGTTTCCTTTTGCAGCGCATCCATGATCACTGAAGGGCGTTTCCCTTCGTTGAATAATTCGAGCCATCGGGCTGAAAGGGTCTCTATTCGCTGTTTTTCAAAGTCTTTCCAGTTCATTGCTTGGATTTTTTGGTTGAATATTTCGTGCTTTTGGTCTCTAATTTTCTTACATATAGCAAAATCTTTTTGCGATTGTAAAGTATTTTGCTTAAATTGTGTTTCAAAGATAGAAATAAAGTCGCCACTCCTGCTAAAGTTATTATACATAGAGCTTAGATTATTACAAGAATCACAGACGACATGGACCCAAAGGACAACAAGCCAATCCCTTACTACGCACAAAAAATTATTGACTTAATTGAAGGGACACCAGGAGCTTCGAATATCAGTCTTGCAGAAGCCATTGGGCGGGATCGAAACACTATCCGGAACTACGTAACCGGGACAACATCTATCAAACTGGATGATCTTGAAAGAATTGCAGAATACTTTAATCTCCCTGTAGCTGATTTTCTCGATCCTTCCGTTATCACCAGTAGCCAAAATTCACAAACCAGCGACACAACCATTTGGAAACAATTATTGAAGGAAAAGGATGAACGGATTAAAGAGCTGAAGGATCAGCTCGAATTCCTCAAGAAATTCTACGAACAGTTTTCAAAAGGAGCCTAATGAAAAAACCAACAATTAAGATCAACTCAGAAAAGATCAGATATTATCGGTCCAGGACAGAACCGTATTGTTTCCGGTATCAGATTCTAACTAAGGAAGGTGAGCTGTTGACCATGCAGGCCAGTAACGGGAGAAATATGCCTTTATTCCTGGCTTAGTTTACCTTGGAGCTTAATCATCTCATCAGCTATTCGGCTATCCATGATCTTTGCATAGATTTGGGTCGTGGAAATCTTTGCATGGCCCAGCATCTTCTGAAGAACCTCCAAGGGAATCCCGTTGTTGAGTGCAATGGTGGTTGCAAAGGTATGTCGGGCAACGTGAGTTGTGAGCTTCTTATCCACACCAGCCAGGTCACCTATCTCCTTCAGGTAAGCATTCATTCGTTGATTGGTGATAACCGGAAGAAGTCGGCCAATCCTGAAATCTCTATACTTCTGTATAATTTCAAACGCTTTGGGTAGGACCATAACTGAAACTTCCTCATTGGTCTTTCCTCTGAAAGATTTGATAAACCACTGGCCATCCTGTTCAACCAGGTTCTCATTGGTGAGCTGGTCAGCATCGTTGAAAGCGAATCCGGTATAACAACAGAACACAAAAACATCCCGAACCCGGTCCAGTCGATCAATCGTGAGAACCTTTTCCTCGATCTTCTTCAGCTCCTCCTCTGTCAGGAATTTACGCTCACCCTGTTTACCTCGGTCCACCTGGAAGCTGAGATACGGGTTGTCCTCGATCCTCAAATGTCGGTTTTTAATGGCCAGTTGTACATAAGTTTTCATCCGCTTATGGTAGGACCAGACAGTTGTTTGAGCATGTACCTCATCCCTGGACCTAATATATCGGTCAAAGTCTAAGATCCTTTTCAGGGTCACATCGGAAAAGTCCTTGATCTTCCCGAAGTCCTTGAGAGCTGATACCAGCTTCAAATGATTCTGATACGTAGCCTCCCGGATTTCATCGACATTGTACCGTTTATCAATTTCTCCCTGGATGAAATCAATAAAGTTCCTTTTCCCCTTCTGGTCTAATTTCCAATCTTCGAACATTGCCAGGGTGAACTTTATACCCTTATCGGCTTTGGAGAACTCAAAATCTTCCAGACGTTTCCTTTGCCTGGCCAGCTCACGATTATAACTGAAGGCATTCGGATGCTTGATAACCTGGTTATCCTTCCACTGGAATTTTTCAATCCTGACACCAGTGCTGAAGTATTTTTTCTCCAATCCTATCCTGGCCTCAATCTGAATTAGGGCCTTCATGCCTTTCCTTAGCTTCTCAGATTTGCGATTATAAACGAAACGATATTGTACCTTATTCATAGTCAAATTCTACTGACGGGCTTTAAAATGGCCCTGATTTGCGCCCGGTAGAAACCCCGGTAGAATGATTGGTAGAAATATTTTGTCATTATTTGTCAGTAAATCTACAACTAATTTTTCACGTAAACAGTGGGAAGGCGGTTGATGGTCGGGATTTGTCAAAAAAAAACAGCCCCTCTTCAGGGGCTGTTGCGGTCTGGACGGGACTCGAACCCGCGACCTCCGGCGTGACAGGCCGGCATTCTAACCAAACTGAACTACCAGACCTTATGATTGGTGGCTATGTATAATCTTTCTTTAGAACGTGCATCATTCAAATGCGTCGCAAAAATAGAGGATTTTTTTAATTCAGCAAAAGAAAATCTCCAAATATTTTGAGGGAAAATTCAAGCGGTGATTTTAGTAGTGTTTCCAGGGTAATCAGACAATCACAAAAAGGAAGAGAAACAGTAATAATACCAGCAACACAATGAGAATGATCTCAACACCCTGGTGACTCTTTTTTAGCTTAATGAAACGCATTCTAAAATAATGTGATTGTAAAACTAATGAGATTGGAATGCCAGAAGGTATACTCCATTACTAAAAAGGTACAGTAAATTATACTATAAGGGATCAGAGTACTGTAGCGCAACCGTCTGTTACTTCATGTACTCCTTTGGGGGTACCTTAAACAATTCACTGAAACAGGTTGAGAAATACTTGGGGTTGCTAAATCCAACGGAATAAGCAATCTCGGAAATGTTATAATCTCCCTGTTTTAATAACCTGGCGGCTACTTTTAAACGGATAGTTCTAATGTAGATATTCACGCTCATACCAGTCAGGGTTTTCAGCTTCTTATACAGGTTACCCTTGCTCATACCCAGCTCTCTGGCCAGCCTGTCGCCCGAAAACTCTGTGTCATCGATATTATCCTCCACAAGCTTCACAAATTTCTCCAGGAATCCCTGGTCTATTTGGGTGATTCTGATATTGTCAGGGATATAATTATCCGCAGCTGAGAATTTCTCGGCCAATTGTTTCCTGCTCTCCAGAATGTTACGGATCTTCAGCTTTAATACTTCCGGATTAAAAGGTTTTGTAATGTAGTCATCCGCACCCATTTCAAATCCCGTAATCTGGCTTTCAGGGCCTGGTTTTGCAGTGAGTAGAATGAACGGTATATGACTGGTAAGCTCATCCTCCTTGATGGACTGGCAGAATTCAATCCCATCCATTTCAGGCATCATAATATCACTGATGATCAGGTCGGGCAGGTTCTGTTTTGAAATCAGCAGGCCCTCCTTACCATTCTGGGCCAGCATCACATTATATACGCTGCTCAATTCATTGTAAAGAAACCTCTGCATATCCAGGTTGTCCTCCACCACAAGGATCCTGAAAAGGTCGTCACCAACAAGCGGAGTTCCATTGATCTCCTCTGCACTACCACTGTATGTCTCAAGCATGGTCTGAATATACTCTACAGATAGATCGCTCCCGGATTCGATCAGGATCTCTTCGGGATTGTAGGTATCTTTATTGAAAGGTATCCTCACTTCAAATTGTGTACCCGATTCCTTTTTGCTGGATACATCTATTTTTCCATGGTGCTTTTCAACCAGGTCCTTTGACAGGGAGAGACCAATCCCTGAACTTACCTTATCTGACTGGTGTTTGTTGGTGATCTGGTAGAAACGATCGAAGATATGTGGCAGGTACTGCTCCTCGATCCCGACTCCGCTGTCTGCCACTGTTACTTTTAACCAATCCTCTCCCTCCTCCTGCTCCTTGTCCAGGGTCAATTGGATCCTACCTCTTTCAGGAGTATGTTTAAAAGCGTTTGATAGCAGGTTATAGAAGATCTTCTCTATTTTATCCGCATCAAAATGGATACTTATAGAAGAAGGATTGGAACTAAACCTGAAATCGATCTGCTTTTTATCTGCAAATGGGATAAACAACTGATAAATGCTCTCCAGGTACTTTGCTATATCATCTTCTGTCACAGTCAACTTCAGGTTCCCTGTTTCAACCCTTCGGATCTCCAGCAACTGGTTGATCAGTTTGAACAACCTGCGTTCATTCCTGTAGATCAATCCCAGCTCCTGTTTTACTGCTGTCATATCACTAAAATCTTCTCTGTGAAGTAGCTGTTCCGTAGGTCCCATAATCAGTGTTAGCGGAGTTCTGAACTCATGGGAGATGTTGGTGAAAAACTTTAACTTCATCTGGTCAGACTCATGCAACTTTTCAGCCATCTGCTGGATTTCATCATTTCGTTCGCCCAACAGATGATTGGCTTTTTTTAAATCCCATGTCCTTTCTTCCACCTCTCTCTCCAGATTTTTCTTCTGTTTCTCCAGCACCCGCATCCTGATCTGCACATATAACAGAAATATCATTAATATTGAAGAGAGAATCAAAATCTTAAACCACAACGTTTGCCAGAACGGAGGTAAAACCTCTATCTCGATTTCGGTGGATTCCTGTGACCAGTAGCCATCACTGTTAGTCCCCATGATCCGCAGGGTGTAATCTCCCATGGGGAGATTGGTATAACTGATGATCCGCTGACCGGCATCCACCTTGTTCCATGACTCTTCAAAACCTTCAAGCATATACCGGTATTTGATCTTCCGGGAAGAGGCAATATCCAGCGATGCAAATTCAAAAGAGAGGAACCTCTCCTTATGCGTCAGTGTTATCTGATCCGTGTAGGGAATGGCCTTTTTAAGGACAACCCGTCCGTTGATGGTATCATGGGGAAATACCGGATTCCCTGATAATGTGAAATTTGTGAATACTACCCTGGCACTGTAACCGGTTTTCTCCTTGATCTCGGCCGGATCGAAATAGTTAACCCCGTTGGTACCGCCAAAATACATGATCCCGTCCCGGTTTTTAAAGAATGCACCCTCATTGAATTCATTGCCCAAAAGTCCATCCTCCGTGGTGAAGATCTTAATCTTCTCTGTTAATGGATCAAACTGTACCAATCCCCTGTTTGTACTTAGCCACAGGTTTCCCATCTTATCTTCCAAAATGCCATGGATGGTATTGCTTGGTAAATCCTCCTGAACAGTATAGGAGGTAAAAGTGTGCGTGGCTTTATCAAACCGGTTCAATCCTCCATTATTGGTTCCTATCCAGAGGATATCCTCCCCGTATATCTCAGGCTCCAGGATACACTTGACCCTGTTATTGGAAATGGTTGTTGGATCTGCGGGATCATTCACAAAATGATCAAACACACCTGTGCCGGGATCAAAGCGATTCAATCCTCCGTAAATCGTACCCAACCAGAGAATCCCTTCCCTGTCTTCATAAATATACTGGATATGATAATCGTTGGTGCCACTTTCGTTCCCGGTGTTTACTATCGGAAAGTATTCAAAGGAGTAGAGATCGGGTCTCAAACGGCACATCCCATAGCCCGTTCCTCCTAAATAGACTTGCCGGTCATGGGTTACACAGATGGATCGCAGCGACCATGTCCGAAAAGCTGTACTGTCCTGTTCATTCAGGTGAAAGTTGAGAAACCGTTCGCTATCAGGATCATAAAGGCTTACCTTATAATCAAAAGCCCCGATCCAGATCTTGCCGTCATGATCTGGTTCCAGAACCCCGATCAGACTCGCAGGCAATTCATCTGCATATTCATAGGTCAGGTTCCTTTTTAAACTGTACTTATTGTTATACTCCTTAAGTGTACCATTATTAAGATTGATCCTGTTCAGTTCGGTTTTGGTACCGATATAGAGGTAACGATCTTTATCCTCGTAAATGGAATACACTTCATTGTTGGTAATAAACAGACCCTTTCCCGGGTAATTATCAATGGCTCTGAACCTCCTGGCATTCAGATCGACAGAGTAGATTCCCTGCTTATCTGTGGCAATCCATATTATTCCCGTCTTGCTTTCAAACAGGGACCTGACTCTTCCTCCACTATATACAAAAGGATCCGGGTCCCGTGTCTCAAAAACTTCAGTGGTCCTGAGGTCCGGGGAGAGTCTGAACAGACTCCGCGTTTCACTCTCATCGGATCCAGCCCAGATGTAACCCTTTGAATCTTCAAGGATCTGCAATATCTTGACCTGCCGGGTTTCAGAGATTAAATGGACCTGGTAACGGTTACCCTCCCTGACCACCCGGTACAAACCATGGTGAGATGCTACCAGCATTTCACCTGTGGAAGTTCGCAGGATGTTATAGACAGTGGGGAGTTGATGTGAATCCAGAGGAGTGTCAATAAGATAGGAAACCGTTGGTTCATCCGAATAAGCATTTTTGATGATATTGAGTCCTCCATGCCGGGTTCCAACCCATATGGTGCCATCCGGATGTGCAAATCCAGTAGTAATGATCTTTCCATTTATATGAGTTCCATCTGCCGGACCAGACATAAACCGGTGAACCTCACCGGACTTTCTGTCCAGGCGATTCAATCCGTTCATGGTTCCGATCCACAGGAATCCTTTTATATCTTCAAAAAATGTTACTATGCGATTGTCACTCAGACTACCGGAATCATCCGGATTGTGTTTGAACAGACGAAATGTATCATTCTCACGATCATACATGTTTAATCCATGATCTGTTCCGATCCAAAGGGTCCTCTCTGAATCTTCAAAGAACTCCCTGTAGAACATATTAATCTCGGAAATCGTGCTGTTGCTGGAGATGGTTCCTGGCACCAATGAATCGGGAACATACTGGTGAAATGTTTCTGTAAAAGGATCAAATCGCTCCAATCCGACTCCAATATAGAAGATCCATAATTGGTTGGATTGATCTATATACAGGCTCTTAATTCTGCTATCGGAGGGACTCCTGTGATCAAACCCATTGAGATAGGTCTTGAACTCATAACCGTCATACCGGTTAAGTCCGTCCTGGGTCCCAAACCAGATGAATCCAAGGCTGTCTTCCACCACTGCATTAACCAGGCTGTGAGACAACCCATCCTCCACACCAATATGCTGGAATCGAACCTCAGATTGCTGGCCCTGGAGAGCATAATAAAGCGTGGAAAATGTAAGAAAACAGAGAAAAGCGGTCCTCTTCATACCCATAATAAGTGATAACTCCCGCCAAATTTAGAAATTTCTGCAGAAGCTACCTACTCAGGGAGGAACGAATCATAAAGTGGTGATCAGCACGATCCACTCCTGAATGGATCCGCCCGCTGCCCTTACCTGGAACACCACATCTTCCCCGGAATAATCCACTTTTGATTTATTCTCAAACAGGGTACCATTCAGATATAGCTCTGCCAGAGTCGATTCAGTGCTGATGATGGTGGTCATGGCTGTCAACGGGGTCCCTGGATCCACAATGACTGAGATGCTGGAGTTTTCCTCATTGATCACACCTTCGAATTGCTTGCCAAATAATCCCCCTGTCTTCACAGTAAAACTGGTTATTCCGGTTCTATTATCCGCTATATTCAGATCAAAGTCGAACTGTTCCATTTTGCTCTCCTCACCCCAGTTTCCATGGGAAGCCGCGATAAAAGTGGCAGTCACTGTCTCATTGAGGTTGGAATAGGTATATGCAAAGGTTGTCTCGCCTGACACAAGATTGACGGTCTGTGCAATGGCATTGGGATATTGCGCATAGGTTTTTCCCGTCTCTCCGCTGTAGAATGTAAGGAAGTCGGTATCGCCCGTAAAGGTAAATAACACCGGATCCCCGGCATTTGCTTCTGTAGAGGAGACAGATATCTCCAGATCCAGTATAGCCGGTTCACTGGTACAGGACATAGCCAGGAGTCCGAAAAAAACTGCAACGGTTAAAACAATATGGCTTTTCATCAGCTCTGTGTTTAAATTAAAAATATCTTCTTCTTTATTACTCCCATTTCGGATTCTGCTTGAGTACACCATAGTGCTTGTTGATCTCACGCAGGGGGATGGGATAGCATACATGACGTGGCTGATAGGTAGGCTTAAACGCCTGGATTTCAGAAAGGGTCATCCATCCATCCCTGTACCAGCGGGCAAAATCCCAGAAACGCTTATGCTCCAGGGCCAGTTCAATATCCCGTTCATGTACAATGGCCTCTTTGGAAAGAGCAGTAA
>JBDLIX010000197.1:0-9031 GCA_039714655.1 Bacteroidota bacterium | reverse complement strand
CTTCTGCTTGAGAATAATATGAAGGGCCTGGGATTCTTTGAGACAGGCAGGATCGGAATATTCCTGTTTTTCTTCGGCTTGCTCTACCTGGTTTTCTTCAGTCGCGTGATTATGAAGAAATTTGACAACAACGATCTCCATAAAACTGAGAAATTGTTCTTTTTTGAGGCCATAATAAACAGCAAGTTTCAGAAGCAGGGAGAGACTTATGCCTCTCTGAAAGAAGGGATCTTTAAAGACATTAGCCTGGCCGCGGTAATCCGCAACGGAGAGTATATACAGGATTATGCAAACCTGGAGGTCCTCGAGCAGGATAAACTTTTACTGAATACCTCCCTGGTCATGCTGGAAACTCTCAGATCAATCACCGGTTTATCGCTGTTTAAACTGGAGCAGGCCTATGAACTTCATAAGAATTCAAAACTGGAAACCGTGGAAGCCATCATATCAGCCCGATTCCCGGGAGTTGGGAAAAGACTGAATGAGATCGACTTTATGAATCGGTATAACAGTGTTGTACTTGCCATATACAGGAACGGGGATCAGATTTACCAGGAGGTGGATAATGTAAGATTAAAAGAGGGGGATACCATTTTGTTGCTTACCGATTCCAACTTTGTGGCTAGCTGGAACGATTCCCATGTATTTTACCTTCTTTCGGATAAGGGCGATATTCAGTTTAATATTGACAGGCGGAAAGCGGTACTAACATACCTCTTACTGGCATTATTGCTGAGCGGTGCAATGATTACCACCAGTTTTGACTGGTTTGTACACAGTGCTTTTAATCCCCTCCTGGTTACAGGTATTGTGATGGTTTTGTTTGTATGGCTGAATATTTTGCCTGCACAGCGCTATACCAAATCTGTAAACTGGGATATCCTGATTACCATCGCTTCCTCCATTGGAATAAGTTATGCGATACACAACTCCGGTCTCTCTGATACCATTGCAGGCTTCATCCTTAAGCACCTGATGTACCTTGGGCCCCTTGGTTTACTTTTTATACTTTATCTCCTCACAGCAATTGTTACCGAAATGGTTACCAATAATGCAGCAGCAGCCCTGGTATTTCCAATAGCTTTGTCTATTTCTCAATTATCAGGCTATGATTCCAGGCCTTTTGTAATTGCAATTTGTATTGCAGCCACCTGCAGTTTCATCAGTCCCATCGGGTACCAGACCAATATGATAGTGCAGTCCATTGGTCAGTATAAGTACAAAGATTTCAGCAGGCTGGGTTTGCCTCTGAGTTTAATGGTCATGGTAATTTCCCTGATCCTGATCCCGGTGTTCTGGCCTTTCTGAACCCACTTCTTACACCTCGTAGTAGAATGCCTCTCTTAGCACTTCAAGGCTCTCAGGCACTGCCTCCATGGGATCGGCCTTGCCTTCCATTTCCAGGGAAATATATCCCTTATAGTTATGCCTGCGCATAATTTCTCCAATCCGTGGATAATCCAGATCGAGGGTGTACCACTTACCTCCTCCATAATAGGTTTTAGCCTGGACCAGGCTTGCATGTGGTGCCAGGATTTCAAGCCGGTCGTATGGATCCTCAAGGAAGTTACCTGTATCCATTGTTACCCGTAACCAGGGGGAATTAATCTCATTTACAATGCGCATTACTCCCTCGGCGGTCCGTCCCAGCCCCCAATGATTCTCAAGCCCCAGTACAACGCCACATTTTTCGGCTGTTGGAATGCATTGTTGGATGGAATCGATCACCCACTTAAAGCCATCTTCATCTGTATATCCCTCCAGGCTAGGTTCAATTCCTTTGTTCTCCATCAGGTGGTCAAAGGATTCGCTGGTTCCCCATCGTCCTGTATTGATGCGCATGGTAGGTATACCCAGCTGGTAGGCCAGTTCGATCTGATGGATGGTTAAGGCAATATTCTCATCGCGGTATGCTTTATCCGGACGGACAAAGCCCTGGTGGGTGGAAAATCCCATGAGATCCAGCCCGTTGTGAAAGGCCCTTTTTTTTAGTTTATTCAGGTAGGCAGTTTCCTCAGAGGCCATTTGCACCAACAATAATTCCACCCCGTCAAATCCCATGGCGGCCACATGATCGATGATTTTTTCGATGGGTGGATCGTTCTTTGGCCTGTTAAATTGCCAGAAAGAATAGGTGGATACACCAATGGGATTGTGCCTTATATTTGCTTTGGGCATTGCCATCGTGGCCATGGGTGAGGCCATAAGATTTCCAGCGACAAGGGCGCCTGATGTACCCAGGAATGCCCGGCGGTTAAACACAGTAGCCATAATACTATTTATTGATATTCGATGAAATTGAATTTAATTCCCAGCCGGCCTTCCATGATTTCTCCCAATTCAAGCAGTTCGGGATCGTCAAACTCAAAGTAGAAATTCACAATAACATCCTTGCTGTTTTCCTGGAGAGGTTTAAACATCCTCATGATATCGAAAACACTCTGGACAGAAGCTGTGTCCACGTATTCAAGCTTCAGGTCGATGGTGGTTTTGTCCTCTGGCTCCTTGATGTATTCTTCAACCCACTCAACAATAGGTTTGAAGAACTTTCTGGGATCAGAAAGAATGGAGTTCCCTGACAGCTTAAAATAGCCGGGTGCGCATTCAACTTCCAGTGATTTTTTAGTGGGTTCTATTGTGATGTTTTCCATCCTGTGAATATTTCAGAGGTTTGATGATTACAAATATAATATTACTCCTTTTCCAATTCAATACCAAACAGCGACATAATTTCATGCGCTTTATTCAGGTTCAGTTCTGTGAGCAGATCCTTTTCGTTATGCAGGTTCATATTCTTGAGTTTCTGAAGTACATCCCTCCAGCCTGAAGGATCTTCCTCACAGAGGACGGTCAGGAATTTGGCCAGGTTTGGAAGCGTATTCTCAGAAATTTGCTCTTTGAGTTTATCGATCAGGCCCAATTCGTTGAGAATTACAAGCTTGAGGTTTGGTTCTTCAATTTTACCCGGGATGTCCATATCGTCATCGATGGGTATTTCCAGCTGAACCTGGCTGCGGAGATATTCCATCAGTTTTACATTGTAGGTAAGATCAACCATGTCGTTGAAAATGGAATAATCCTTGAAAAACTCGGACGCACTGGATTTCTTATTGAAATAATTGTAAATGTCTTCCATTTTGAAGTAGTTGACAAACAGGTACTTCCAGTTTTCAGAACGCTTGTCTTCCAGCAGGCTGCGCTGATTCTCAATGTACATGGAAGCATTGGAATAGTAAGTAGCCAGGAATTTACTTTTGATATCAACGTTGTCCTCATTTTCATAGAGAAAACGTTCTATCTTGCTTATTTCATTGACAGCTTTTCCCCTGGACGCACCATCCACCAGAAAATCAAATTCACGAATCATTTTATTGATCTTCTCAATGTTAGGAAGGTAAATTTTTGTATTGCTGAACGGGTCATCACGTTCAATGATGATGTTTTGCTTCAGGCACAACTCTTCCAGTTCTGCGGGGCTAAATTTGCTTTGCTCTTCTCCCATAAGAAATCCGGTAAGCTTATTAATAATATGCTGTTTCCGAATTTAGGACTTTTTATTGAAAATGTGGCGAAATACAGCCTGTGAAATCAAAAATTAGTACGGGATATACTGAAATTCGAGGCCCAGGCGTTGTTCGATCATTTCACCCAGTTCCTTCATTTCAGGATCCGCATCTTCAATATACCAGTTCACCATCATAACCAGTTCTTTGGATCGTACGTTATTTAATTGACGAAGAATCTGATATAAAGATTGTGTGGAGGCTGTATCGATGTACTCGAGTTTTATATTAACCACGGTTTCTTCCGCAGGTTTTTTGATGTACTTGTTCACCCAGTTAAGAATGGGTTCGAAAAAAATCTTTGGGTCAGTTAAAATGGACCTTCCGGTGAAATTCAGAATCCCATAAGAAATATCAACAGCCAGCGATTTATCTGTTGGTATGATAATGAGGTCTTCCATAAAAAAGGTGTCAATTCTGGAGTTTTACACTATTAGCGAAGTTAGCAAAGATTGTCAATGAGCGAAATGAAAAATTCATCCGGAATTGACGAAAAGTGTTTTTTATATGACAAACATACCAAAATTTGCGAGAAAATGATTATATTTATTTATATAGCCTATATGTATGTTTGGTAATCTTATCCTCATAAATGATTCGTTTAGTTTTTTAATACCCTGATTTGTCAAATTAAATTAACCTTAACATTTTTTTAGCGTTATAATCAATAGAAAATTCTGAAATTAGATCTACGAAAAGCCAATAGCTAATAACTGGAATGACACACGCATATAGTAAAATAAGAGATTACAGGTTGAACAACAAGGGAAGGGCAAAAGGTTTTATCGACCTGGTTGAGTTGCTTCTTGTAATCGCAACATTCCCTCTGTCAATCTGGATAACCAAAAAACTGCTCATTCCTGACATGGAAGTGAAGAATTTAGAGGCTATTGCTTTCTTCTCCTTCATTTTGATATCCTGGTATGTCCTTTCAAGGGTTTCTGCCATGGCCAAAATTCCCCGGACGCAAAGGGCCCTGACCCTTGCGTTTCAGTTTGCACGAAGTACATTCATTGTATTTATTGCCTTATTGGCAGTCAAAGTTGTTTTCAGGCTAACTTCAATGCCGGTATTTCTGATAGTAATTTACGTGGCTACCTTGTATTTCCTGACTTTGTTCTTCAGACTCTTTGCATATAAAGCGCTGAAGGCATATCGCTATTTTGGAAGGAGTACACATCACGTATTAATTATTGCCGACGCTTTCTCAGACGGGGTTATAGAAAACCTGCTGGTTCAGAAGGAATGGGGATTTAAAATAGTCTCTATTCTGACCGATTCCAAACTGATACATGCCAAATACGGTCCGCAGATCAATATCATCTCACAGCAGGAGAATCTGAAAAAATCCATTGATAATTCAGTAATTGATGAAGTTATCTATTGCAGGAGGGATGTGGACATAAAGCTTATTAAGGAAGTAATAAACATCTGCAACGAGGTGGGCGTAATCTTCAGGCTGCAATCCTCAGTTTCCCCACTGGACCCCACAGAATTTCAGCTGAAGACACTGAATAAAACCAAGGATCTGTCCATTGTGGATGTTCCCTCCAATAGCTTATCACTTATTCTGAAATCCATGGGGGATATCTATTTTTCGATTCTGGCCGTGATTCTGCTCATACCGGTATTCCTGATCATCGCCTTGCTGATCAAGTTGAGTTCAAAGGGCCCCGTATTTTTCAGGCAGGAGCGGATCGGTTTGCGTGGAAGAAAGTTTATGTTGTTTAAATTCAGAACCATGGTTATTGATGCCGAGGAGCAGCTGAAAAAACTGAAAGCCAGAAATGAGGCCGATGGTCCTGTATTTAAAATTAAGGATGATCCCAGGATCACCCGTATTGGTAGGTTTCTCAGGAAAACAGGGCTGGATGAATTGCCTCAGTTTTTCAATGTTATAAAAGGTGAGATGTCACTTGTGGGACCCCGTCCGCCCCTGGAGGAAGAGGTGAAACAATATGAGCGCTGGCAGCTGAGGAGGCTATCGGTCAAGCCGGGGATTACCTGCACCTGGCAAATTGTTCCCAACAGGCACGATGTCTCCTTTGAAGAATGGATGGAACTGGACCTTCACTACATAGATAATTGGAATCTCTCTAAAGATTTTAGTCTGTTTTTCAAAACGGTGAAGTCCTTTTTCATAGCTGGAGGGCATTGATAATCATGCATATCAGCTTTTCTTCTCTTCCGTTTCATACCCATTGTTTTTGTTAATAAGTGTTTTATATCAGCTTAGTTCAAATCTGTTTAGAAAAAAAATGGAACTAGAAGCGGATATAGACGTAGAATAGATACTTTAGTGTGAAATAACAGACATGGCAGTTTAGTGTGGATTTTGTCAAAACAATAGGATTTAATGTTTACTCCGATGAACTCTCAAAAATTCCTTTGCGAGATGGACGCTGCAGGGTAATTAATACAATCAGCCCGAATTCCTATGGAATTACTACCAGGGATGAAGAATTCAAAAGAGCCTTAAAGAGTACCGATTACCTGGTTCTTGACGGGGTTTATTTTGCTTTTTCCTCCATGTTGTTACAGGGGAAAAATATAAAGGCAAACCAGGGTCCGGAAGTGTTTTATCATTTCATGGACCGGCTTGCAGAGGAAAGAGGGAGGGCCTTTTTCCTGGGATCAACCAGGGAGACACTTGCCAGAATAGCGGATCGAACCAAAAAGGATTATTCAGAGATAGAATTTGCCACCTACTCACCCCCTTTTAAACCCGAATTCTCAGATGAGGATAACAGGGTGATGACTGCTAAGGTAAATGATTTCAAACCCGATGTGCTCTTTGTGGGTATGACCTGTCCGAAACAGGAAAAGTGGGCCATTAAACATTCGAAAGGCCTGGATGCAGGTCTGGTGGTATGCATCGGAAATGTATTTGACTGGTATGCAGGTACTCAAAAAGCCATCCATCCCTTCTGGTTTAAAGTTAAACTGGGTTGGTTCATACGCATTTTCCTGCGTCCTGAAGTATTCAGGCGAAACATTGGCAATCAAATGAAGTTCTTCTGGCATGTAATATTAATATTCTTAAAGCTCAAAAAGTATGATTAAAGGATCAGTTTTAGGCCTGGGTAAAATGGGTCTCTCTCATGCGTCGATTGTGGCGGCTCAAAAGGACGTTGATCTGGTGGCTGTTTGCGATACCTCTTCCGTGGTTCTTAATGGATTCAAGAAATTCAGCCCGATAAAGACTTATTCAGATTATAAGAAGATGATGGATAAGGAGGATCTGGACTTTGTGGTGGTGGCTACTCCTACAAAGCTGCATTATCCCATGGTTAAATACGCTTTGGAAAAAGGGCTTCATGTATTCTGCGAAAAGCCATTCATGCTGCATATGGATCAGGGAGAAGAAATTATTGAGTTGGCAAAGCAGAAGGATGTGATCAACCAGGTAGGCTTCCATAATCATTTTATAGGGACTTTCATGGAATTGAAACGCTTGCTGTCTGCGGGTGTAATTGGCGACCTGGTACATTTTAGCGGGGAAGCTTACGGCCCGGTAGTGACAAAAGAAAAAGGGGGTACCTGGCGATCTAATTCTGAAGAGGGCGGGGGTTGCCTGTATGATTATGCTTCTCATGTGATTAACCTGATCCAGGAGGTAGTTGATCGTCCGGTAAAGGTCCATGGCTCGCTTTTAAAAAGTATTTATTCCAAAGGGGTGGAAGATGCAGTATACTCCCTGTTGGAATTACAGAACGGCCTGAGTGGAACCCTGCTGGTGAACTGGAGCGATGAAACTTACCGCAAGATGTCCACTTCAATTACGGTGCAGGGAAAGAAGGGAAAGATCGTATGCGATGCCACGGAAATAAAGATATTTTTAAAGGAAGCTTCTGCTGCAGATGGTTTGGAAAAAGGCTGGACCATTAAATACATCACTGATCTTGCTATTCCCGTTGATTTCTACCTGCGGGGCGAAGAGTACAGCGCGCAAATCGAATATTTTGTGAAATGTATCCAGGAGAAAAAAATGGGGGAGCTGAATTCATTTGAAGAGGCCCATTATACCGATTCAGTGATTGAAATGATTATCAATAGTGCAAAATAACATCGTAATGGAAAAAGTATTGTTCGGGGATAACCAGTTCTTTGCAGTTAATCATGCTTCTGATGAAAAATCAAGGGCCCAGTCCATTCGCTTCAAGGATGATGAGTCCATTATTCGTGTACTTGACCAGTCCGTTGAAACAGGAATCAACACCTTCATGTGCACCACACATGACAGGATAGCAAATATCTGTAAGCACATTGTGAGTCATCCGGAGTCCTATAAAGGATATAAGATCTATCCCTGCATGCCCTATGCCCATAAGTATGCAAATGCAGTTACCGAGTTAGGGATAATGGGAACCATAAAACAGTATGTACCCGGAAACTTTTTTGCAACCTTTGCCAAGGGAAGTGTGGCCTTACTGGGAAAAGACTTTGTGAAGCTGATTCAGATTTTAATTGATGCCGAGATGAAGATGTTCAAGGGCATTGATACGCCGGTTATTTTTATCCAGAATGTGCTGGTGGACCTGATCCTTGGTCTGAAAATGTATGATGTGTTTGCCGAATACCACGCTTATATTAAAAAGACCTATAATGCAGAACCCGGGTATATTACCATGAATTTGCCTGCCCTGTATGATGCACTTGAATCGGTCGGTATTCAGAATCCTGTAATCTGTTCATCCATCAACAAGATTGGTTTCAGGATGTCGGGGGGGAAGGAGATCTATGAAAAATACCTGAATGAGAAGGAGTTCCGGCCTATTGCCATGCAGGTTCTGGCTGCTGGTGCATTAAGACCCAAAGAAGCCATTGAGTACCTGGGACAGTTCCCGAAAATTGAATCGGTTTTATTTGGAGCTTCTTCAAAATCGCATATTGAGGAGACAAAGGAACTTATTGAAGCAAACCTCGTATAAGCTGAGATATGCATGTACCTGGAGGCAGATTGAACTTTTTATAATTTGTTTTATGAACAACTTTATTGCAAGCACTTCAAAGACCGGAATCCTAATCCTGGCACTTACCCTGAGTGTTTCCTGCGTTTCAAACAGGAAACTTAACTATGTTCAGGAAAGCAATGAGATGGCAGTTCAGCAACATGATAACATGTATTTTATCGATGAACCAACTGATAATACCATCAGGCAGGGGGATGAATTGTATATCCAGGTGACCAGTGCGGATGAAAATGAAACCGCTTTTAATCAGGGAAGAGGCACCGGTGGGAATAATGTACGTGATCCATCCATTATTAGTTATGGAGTTGATCCGGAAGGTTTCATTAAGCTTCCCTATATAAATAAGATTAAACTGGACGGGCTTACCCTGATTGAAGCTTCCGATCTGATTGAAGAAGAGCTTTCCCAGTACCTCCTCTATCCTTCGGTTTTTATTCGTTTTGTGAATAACAAGGTCACCATATTAGGAGAGGTAAACCGCCCGGGGGTCTATGT
>JBDLIX010000196.1:0-9060 GCA_039714655.1 Bacteroidota bacterium | reverse complement strand
ACTGGCTGTTAAGTTTTGAGAAAAAGGAAGCAAGAATAACGAAAAGGATGGTCAACTATTCCGGTTTTTCGAATTACTAACGAATATGATCCTTCCTATTGATGAAATCAGGGATGCCATAAATGAACAGCATAGCAGCTCAATGAAATCGATTCTTGAGATCATCCGAAAAGTGGAATTATATTCCCTTACTAAAGATATCTTCAGGTTTTGATTCAGAGTTTCACTGGCTTTGATTGGCAGAGGATTGTATCGCCTCCATTGCCTCCAGCAACACTCCGGCCGATCCCCTGAAGATCCCCGATCCTTTGGGTTGGCCGTCAATGGTATACCATTCAAAGAAACCCCCATTCTCCAGGACCCTTGTAATAAACGGATCCAGCTCTGTAACAGCATCCTCGAGCAGGCCATGCTTCACCAGCACAGGTATGATCCTGGCTCCGAACCAGGTCCAGTCGCCCCCGTTCTGGTACTGGTAAGCCCCCATGCCCTTATTCTCAAACGAACCCTCCGGGTATGCCGGGTAGATGGTCAGACCGATTGACTGCGCACCAGCAGCCCTGACATTCTCCCTCATTTTCTGAAGCGAAATGATGATCTCTTCCTTTGACAAAAGGCCGGCTTCCATGGCAACGATGGTACCTCCGTGATAATAGATCTGATCCTCCTCCGCCTCATCGAAGGCATTGCATTCTATATAGATATGCGGTTTGAACTTTTGGTTCTCCTCATCCCAGAGATGTTTTCTGGTATTCACCCTGATCTGTGCATGGATCTCTTCCCATTTTGTAATCACAGTAGGATCGCCGCTCATCTCCATGAAATTGTCAATGGCAATCAGCATCATGGCATTGTCGTACACATCTATGGAGACGGTAGATTGATCATCAAGTTTCACTCCCCAGGGGTGCTTTGGCTGAACATCACCCCAATCCACCGTAGTCGCTCCCCAGATGAGGCCATACCCGGTGTTGTATCTATGCTTCATCAGAAAATCAAGCATTTTTTCCAGGCGCACAACTACAGTCATGCCGTTCACCTCTTCAGTCAGGATACTCTGATCACCCGTCTCCCCGATGTACTTATAAACTGCCTGTATCAGAGAGGTCTCCTGGTCGGTCTCAACGGTGTTCTTATGAAATACGTATCCGGGCATGTCGTACCTTTGGTACACACCGTAATTATCGACCTGATATCCCGGGGGCACCTCTTCGTATCCGTCGATCATGTTCCCATCGAAACCCTGGAAAAAGAAGAACTTCAACAGGGCATCGCGGACCAGGGCCTGTTCAACTACCCTGCAGGAGAACTTTATAAAAGTATTCAGATCGCGGGCCCACACCTGATTATACCCGTCGCCTGCATTGAAACCGCTCTCCAGGATCTCATAAGCGTTTTCCTTAACCGCCTCATAATTCACATATGCTTCCTGTGCTTCGAGACAGGGGCTTATGAAGAGGGTTAATCCCAGTAAAAATTCCTTGTATTTCATCCGTTTAAAAATTGATTTTCATCCCATTGAAGTTTTGCTAAAGTTAGCATAGTTTTACGCAAACTCAGACAGGAATCAGGGTGCTTCTGTTCTTGGCAAGTCATAGTTGTTTGCTTTTTTTTTGCAAATGTATATTTGCATTATATTTGAGGCCTAATGTCTGGGTCTGACCATGAAATAGTAGCATCCATAAACCACAAGAAGCTTTCAGGTTATAAGTATATTTACGAGCACTATTACGCTTCACTCTGTAGTTACTCCTGCAGGTTTTCTATTCGAGAATCAGATGCAGAGGATATTGTTCAAGATATAATCCTGCGGTTATGGAGAGGTGACGCAATTTTCAATTCACTCCATGCCTTATCATCCTATTTATACAAATCAGTAAGAAATTTAAGTTTGAATGCGATCAGGAATAATTCAAAAATACCAGATACGAATCTTACAGCAGATAGTGTAAATAATCTGGAAAATGAAGATATGTCCACCCTGGATATTATGATTGAAGAAGAGTATTTCCGACAGATCCATATGGCGATAAAAAATCTATCTCCCAAAAGGAGGAGAGTAATTCTTCTCAGCATGCAGGGCTTGACCAATGAAGAGATTGCTAAAAAGATCGGAACATCAATAAATACAATTAAGACTCTGAAACTCAAGGCATATCGCTGTTTGCGAGAGAGGCTTTAGTTGCCATATTTCCAAGCTGATTGCATTTTTTTGAAAAAAAGAGTAATTCACTATCACCCTATATTCTCCAAGTGGTGTTTAATACTAATGATCGGGATTGATTAAATATTCTTTATGAGAGATAAGAGTAATGGTGACTTTGAAAGTGCCAATCAGATTGTAAGCCTGCTCAAGGCTGAAAAATACCGACCATTATCTGAGGAGGAACAATCGATTCTCAATGAATGGATTAGAGAAGATGAGACCAACAGGCTCTTATATAAGTCATTAAAGGTTGAAAGCCATATACTGGACAGGTTGAGGCAACTATCTGATTTTGATTCATCTGAAGCCTATGACAGGTTTCTTAAGCAAACCAAGGTCGTTAGGGCCAGATCATTTCCCAGGCGCATTCTACGCTATGCAGCAATTATCATTCCTTTCGTTGCAATACTATACTTTACATATCAAAAGCTCACTGAGGTTGAGCACGAAACACAATATACAGAAATTGATCTTCAGGCTGGCTCTAGTAAAGCTGTTCTGGTGCTGGCAGATGGGAACATAGTTAATCTCGAAGAGGATGATATCATCATTGAAGTTGAAGCCATCGAAATCAGAAACAATAAAAAGCAAATTGAATACAAATCCTCTGACAAAGAAGTTTCTGCTCATGAGCTAAAGTATAACACCTTGAAAATACCCCGGGGGGGAGAGTATCAACTGACCCTTTCTGACGGGACAGACATCTGGTTAAACTCCGAATCAGAGGTCAAATATCCGGTCAGTTTTTCAGGCGGGGAACGGGTAGTTTATCTTACAGGGGAAGCCTTCTTTGAAGTAGCGAAGGATCGAGATGCACCTTTTATTGTAAACACTTCGGGTATCTCAGTCAATGTGCTGGGAACCTCTTTTAATGTAAGGGCATACGGAAATGAAAACCAGGTCATGACCACCCTGGTTACAGGTGAAGTTATGATTCGTATGCCTGAGACTCAAAAAGAATTCCATCTATTGCCAAACGAACAGGCTATAACTACCAGTCAGGAAACAGTTGTCAGAAACGTAGATGTAAATCAATATGTTGCATGGAAGGAGGGAAGGATACTGTTTGAAGAAAACACCGTTGAAGAGATATTTAATGATCTGTCAAGGTGGTACGATATTGAAGTTGTATATGCAAATCCGGCACTGAGAGATTTAAGGTATTCAATAGATATCAAGAGGTATGAGAATCTGAGTGAGGTTTTGGAGATTCTGAAATTAACCGAAAAAATACGATTTGAATTAGAAGAAAATCAACTTTTAATTATGAATTATTGAACATAAAATAATGGATAAAAAGCGGAAGATGTCCGACCATCTTCCGCCTGGAATTAGCTTTTACCATTCCGGTTGCACGGAAATAGAATAAGAAACCAAAACCATTCAAATATATGCAAAAAAGATCTATTGCAGGAGTACAGTCTTCGACAGAATGGTTCTGTAGATTATTTCAGATTATGAAACTCTCTTTCTTGATTCTATTTATTGGTATCATCCAGCTGTCAGCAGGGGTATATTCTCAAAATACATTGATGAATATAAAGTTGGACAATGCTACTTACAAAGAGCTACTGACGGAAATCAGGAAGCAGAGCGAGTTCACTTTTGTGTATAATGTAGATGACCTTGAAACTCTGAAAAGGGTCGATTGTGATTTCGAAGCATCTACGGTTCAGAAAATCCTGGACCATTGCTTTGAACAGACAAACATGACCTATGAAGTAAGGGACAAAGTAATTATTATCATCCCAAAGAAATCCACTGAAGGAAGGCCCATTAAACTACCTCAAAGTTCAAAAAAGCTGTTTATACAACAGAATGGGGAGATTCAGGGATCTATTTATGATAAGGCAGGTGAACCTGTGGCTTATGCCAATGTTCAATTGATGGGTACTTCCATGGGTACAATATCGAATGACAAAGGATTTTATTCGATTAAAAAGGTTCCTCCGGGCAGCTATGAACTCAGGGTTACTTTTGTGGGATATTCGGATAGTCAGACTACTGTGCAGGTAACTGCCGGAGAGGTGATCACCCATGATTTCCAGCTGACGATCACCTCCATTCTAGGCGAGGAAGTGGTGGTCACGGCCATGGCACGCGGACAGGCAAAAGCGATCAATACACAGATTGCAGCCAGGAATATCAAGAATGTGGTTTCGGAACAAAAGATCCGGGAGCTTCCCGATGCCAATGCTGCCGAAGCGCTGGCTCGTCTCCCGGGTGTTTCTGTGATCAGGAGTGGAGGGGAAGCAGTTGCAGTCAACATTCGCGGAGTCTCCTCCAACACCATGTTCGTGAACGGGATGCGGCTGGATGGAGGTTTGGGTTCCATCTCAGCCTCCATGATCGGGGGGATCGAGCTCAACAAGGCTTTTATGGCAGACCAGGATGCGGATGTCCTGGGAGGTAACGTGGAGTTCAGGATGCGGGAGGCGCAACCGGGATTCAAGAAGGAAATTTGGGTAAGGAGCGGATACAACGGATTTACCAGGTCGATGAAAATGCAGGATGTATCGGCATTGGTAAGCAACCGTTTTTTCAACAACAGGATGGGGGTGATGGTGGGCCTGAACTACGATCGGAAGGACCGTGGAAGGGATGTATTGTCGGCTGGTTACGAAACCCGGGAAGCTTCAGAAACTGGTTCTGAAGATATTCTGAATGTTTATCTCTCGAGTGTTAACCTGTCCCATAACGAAAATCTGAAAAACCGTTACGGGGCCACCGTCTACACCGATTTCCGCTTGAAAGGCGGGAAGCTCTATTACCAGGCGTTTCTCAGCCATCTGAATTCGGAGTCTTACACTTTAAGTAATGGTTTTTCTACCACAGCCAATGTGGACTATAGATCAGTGTACAATCACAGTTATGACAGAAGCTTTCTGCAGGGCCTTGGTGGTGAACATACCCTTCTGGGAGCAAAGGTAGAGTGGGGCGTTTCCATGTCAAAGAGAAGAAATGAAACCCCTGAATACCTCAGCTATCAAGCCAGGAATCCTTCAGGATTTCAAGGTGGTAAAGCTGAAGTTGACACTTCAACAACCATCAATGAATTTTTAGATTTTGCCACCCATGATCTTGATGTTACACAGGCCGGTGAGATCTCCAGAGTCATTGATGAGAAGTATTCGGATGAGCTGGCTGCCAGGCTGGATGTGGAAATGCCCTTTCGCATGGGCAGTAAAATAGACGGATACCTGAAGTTCGGGGGGAAGGTCCGCGATATGAACAGGGGTTATGAGAATTATACTAAAAGCGGATCCTTTATTAGTATCGAGGCAAATCAAATGGACAAAGTGGCCATGGAAAGGCTACCGGACTTTGACTGGGTATTGCTTCCTAATCAATATGTTGCTCATGGAACTTTTGCATTAGACGAATTTGCACAGGATTTTTCCATCATGGGCACCAAGACCTATTTATTTCCCGAGTTTGACAGGGTGGAAACAGTGATGGATGCAGTTTATGATATTTTATACCGATCGAAGTATGACGAAAAGGATAACTATACAAACAGCGAACGGTATTATGCCGGTTATATCATGACGGGAATCCACATTGGAGAGTTGATCACATTCACGCCCGGTGTACGGTATGAAAGATTAGACTACACCACCACTGCCAAATATTTGGAGCTAACGGGTGACAGTGGTGGCCCCTATGATCTGCAGGGCTATCTACAGGATACCACGGCTGGCCATTTCAATGAGCAATTCTTCCCGATGTTCCACCTGAAGATCAAACCGCTCAAGTGGTTTGATATCCGTCTGGCAGCTACCAAGACAGTGACCCGCCCGGAGTACCGCCAGATGAGCCCCAGGTATTACAGGTCACAACAATTAGATGTGGATCAGGGAAATCACTACCTGAAGCCGCAAACCAACTCTAACTACGACATCTATTTTTCCTTCTACACGGGCAAGACCGGCCTGTTCACTGTTGGGGCGTTTTACAAGAAGCTGACCGACCAGGTGCTGGCCTACTCAGTGAAAATTATCGAACCGGAAGAGTGGGATCTGCCGGAATCTTTCAAAGGCAAGAATTATACCATTCCTAAGAACAACGAATGGCCGGGTTATGTGCAGGGGCTGGAGCTTGACTGGCAGACGCACTTCTCTTACCTCCCTAAGCCGTTCAATGGTATTTTGCTGAACATGAACCTGACATACATGCAGTCGGAGACCAGGTATCCGTTCTACCACTTTAAGACGGTCTACCTCGACGAGTATCCCTATATTTTTTCCGTAGGGAAGGATAGCTCCCGGATCAACAAAGTAATCGGGATGCCCGGCATGATCGCGAATGTTGCACTGGGATATGAACTGGGAGGTTTTGCGGGAAGGATCTCTGCCTATTACCAGGGTTCCACCATCACAGAGGCACAGGCCAGCAACCATTCCCTCGACGAGGACAAGGCTGCACTTCTGAGGCTGGATATGCAGCTTTCACAAAGGTTTAAAAAGGTCCCGGGACTGATCCTCTACCTGAATGTAAATAACATGACCAATAATCCTGACCGCCTGGTATTAACCCACTACACTGACAATATTGTGCGGGAGGAAAAGTATGGTGTATCCGGCGATGTGGGTGTCAGGTATAAATTTTAACCCAATAATTTAATCTAATCCAAGAAAGGAGGGGCTTGGCAAAAAACAAACATTCGAACTTGAAACAACTTCAAGTGAATAGAACAATTTTATGTTAACTAAAACCAAAAAGAAAATGAAAAGTATTTTACGATTAAGTAAGAAATGCCTTCTGATGGCAGCCGGGATGTTGCTGGCCGGCAATATTGCTTTGGCGCAAGACATTACGGTTGATCCCGGATTAAATTCCCTTGTAGATGCAGTCGATAACAATCCCGGTGCTACTCTCATCCTGCAAAAGGGAGCGACTTATGTAGTAAACAAACCTGTTACGATCACTCAACCTACGATCATCAGGGGCGAGGAATACTCACTGGAAGATACAGATCCTCCGGCATTGGTACAAATGTATTCAGATCCAGGAGAGGCCATGTGGAAAGATCTGTTTATAGTTGCAGCAGATCTTACCCTTGAGAATTTGGGGCTCATTGGCTATACCACAGAAAATGAGCAATTTTGGGCACTCACAACCATAGATAAAGATGGTGTTGCTCTCACCCTCGATGGTTGTGTTATCCAGGGTGCCGCTAATGTAACGGATACTTGGGAACATAACAGAGGAGTTTATAAATTCGTCAACAACATCCATTTTAATATAAGCTATGAAGGCTGGGACAATTGGGGTGGTCATGGCGGTGTGCAATATAAGGGAGACAGCTGTACTCTCGAGAGCCATAATAACACTTATTTTGTCGGTGGTCGTTGTTTTGGACTTACAGCAAAGGGGATCACGCAAACCCAAACCGTAACCCACAATACCTATGTCAATACCTGGGGTGAGACAATCTACAAGCCCTATGACAAGGAGTTTACCCTGACGAACAACATCTTCTACAATACAAACTTAAGAGGTTATGTGGGTGAACGCTCAAGGGCGGATACCGTATTCTATGCGGGTGACGATATCAGCAATGATGATTATACAGACACACTTAATGGTGATTTTCCCATTAAAGAAACGGATCTGGATGGTGCGACGAGAACAGTTGAAGTGACCAACAACCTGAAGTTTTATGAGCAGCGGGTGCTGGCCTGGCATGCAGCGAACAATGTTACCACGCAGCCATTTTCATCCGAGATTAATGATTCATTAGCGCTGCTATATGGATGGAATATTGCCAATAATTTTACTCCGAAGGATAATAACACATTTGATCCTGTGTTTGCAATGGGAGAAATCCCGGAAGCCTCTTTTGAGTTAAGTATGATAGTACGGATGGAACGCACTTTACCTCCGGAAGAGCGGTCAGCAGGCTTTCCGTACGCAATTGCCTGGTGGGTGGATGATGCACCAAAGGGAGAGTTTACCTGGCCTTTGCCATTCGATTTTACTCCAACCAACGAGGCTGTCCTGGATGCCGGAGATGATGACTACCCGCTGGGAGACCTGAATTGGTTCGGTCCTGAGGTTGTAGCTGCCTGGGAAGCAGGTGAATCGAATCCTTTAGGAATAAAGGAGATGGAGGCGCTGAATATGAGCTTGCAGAATTATCCTAATCCATTCGGTTCCATTACAACCATTAGGTACGAACTGCCGGTTAGCAGTCATGTGACCATGAGAATCTACAATATATCCGGTGCCGAAGTGGCTACCCTGGTGAATGAAAACCAGATCGCCGGTCAACATGAACTGACATTTGATGGAGCTAATCTGTCGGGAGGGGTATATTTCTGTGAGATCAAGGCAGCCAACGCCTCGCAGGTACATAAAATGAGCTTGATCAAATAAACAATGGCTTGATTATCAGCGTCGTTTAGTTTTTATATATTTTAGTGCAAAAAAAGGATAAAACCCGGCCAGTCTAACCGTTAGCTGGCCGGGTTTTAAGGTGCTATTGTAAATCATAAATCAGCTTAAACAATGATCAAATGATAAATCGAAATTACAAAAATGACTTTCTGATATCCTTCTTTTCAAGTAAGCTTACTGTTAATGTGATAGTTATACTAACAGTGTTTGTAATATCCTCCAACATGAAAGCCATTACGCAAAATGATGGTGTTGCTTTAACCCCGCCTTTGGGCTGGAACAGCTGGAATAAATTTGGGTGCGATGTCAATGAAGAATTGATCCAAGAAATCGCTGACGCAATGGTTTCAACGGGGATGAAAGAAGCAGGCTATGAATATATCGTGATTGATGACTGCTGGCAAGTTGATCGCGATCAGCAGGGTAATATTATTGCTGATCCGGAAAGATTTCCA
>JBDLIX010000195.1:0-9161 GCA_039714655.1 Bacteroidota bacterium | reverse complement strand
AACACATTAACTATTTCACCCATATAGAAGCGGTGGAAGTCGTTTTTGGGATAGTTCTTTTTTGCGATTTCGGGAAGAAGGAAATTCTTTTTCTTCAGATCGTCCTCATAGACCTTGCGGCACTCCAGTACCAGTCGTGCCTCCTGAAAGATCACATTTCCCCTTTCGGTCTGAACGGGAGTAAGGCCCGTCTCTTCAATTTTGTCATAATCCCGGCCCGAACGCGTGCCGCAGAACTGAAGGGCAGGCCGGTAGGTTTCGGTGAAGAAGGAGAGGGTATAATCGGCATACTTGTTGGCAAACTGGTAGGTATATCGCTGGGGACGAATGTAAGCAATGGCAATGGGAAGGTTCCAGAGGATACCCAGGTGACCCCAGCTGGCCGTCATGGTGTTAAAATCTTCCAGGTTGCCGGCAGTCACCAGCATCCAGTCTTTGTCAAGCAGTTTAAACACATTGTCGGTGATTCCGGTGGGTTTGATGGTTTTGAATTGTTGCATGGTGACTGTTTTGTTATCTCCTGATATACCTGATCAGAACAGTATAAAGCAGCAGGATCACTGTGAGGAAGAGGGCGATGCGACCCAGGAAGTCGCCATGCTTCACATAAAAAGTGATGTGGTCGTTCTTGTTGAGGGTGCCGCGTAGCCCTGATCTTTCCCACCATCCCAAACGGGCCAGCTCATCGCCCCGCTGATTGATCAGCGAGCTGATACCGGTGTTGGCACTGCGGGCAATGCTGCGACGGGTTTCGATGGCCCGCAGCCTGGCATAACTGTTGTGCTGACGGTGACCCGGGGTGTTCTTCCACCATCCGTCGTTGGTCACGATAAAGAGAAAGTTTGCCCCTGCCTCCTTCACATAATCTGTTACATACTCCCCGAAAACCGATTCCCAGCAGATCACCGGTCCCACCCGGGTGCTGTCCTGCGGAGAGACAAAAGTCTCCCTCTCTTCCTGGGTGCCGTGACTCCGGAAAGCTCCTCCCAACCTGACTGTCAGTTTCTCCAGGAATCCCAGGAGGTTTGTATAGGGCATATGCTCCACACCCACCACCAGCACTGATTTATGATAGACGGGGATTTGGTCAGAGCTATCCAGCTGAAAGGCGCTGTTATAGCTGTCGTACTGGTAAGCTCCGTCCCGGATCGGACGACTGGTGGAGGTGTATTCCGAAGGATCCATATACAACTTCAGGGTGGTGGCACCCATCACCAGTTTGGCATCGGGGTACTCTTCCAGTAATTTTTTAAGCTTCCTCACCTCGATGTGCCGGTTCATCCCGGCCTCCCACACACCATTGTTGATAAAGGTCTCCGGTCCGACGATATAATCGGTTTGCGCTCTCACCAGCGAATCGGCGATTTGGAGCAGGTATTGGGTCTGTTTGGACTGGGACATCTCCCCAAATTTCTCATAGGGGTCGATGTTGGGCTGCAGCACCACCATTTCATAAGGATCCTCCTTCTCCTCATAGGTCATGTACCTGACCAGTGAGAAGAGCAGCGGGACCAGAAAGATCCCCACCACCCAGCCGATCTGTTTTCGGTTTGCCTCAAAAGTGCGGTCAGTCAGCCAACCTTTGATCAACTTAAAAGCAGCAATATTCATCATCAGCACCCAGAGCGATCCTCCCAGGGTGCCGGTCCACTCATACCACTGGATCAACATCACATCATTGGCAAAGCCGTTCCCAAACAGCAGCCATGGGAAATTGATGGTGGCCCTGATATAGAGAAACTCAAAAGTGAGCCAGTAGACAACCAGTGAGGCATATCCCAGCCGGTCACCCAGCTTCCTCCTGGTTAAGTGAAACAATAAAAATGTGAGGGTCATATACCCGCCATTCACGATTACCGAGGCTACGATACCCACCGGGGTGGCCCAATAGACCCAGTAGGTTGTAAGCAGAACGAACAGCGCAAAGGTGATGATCCCGTACCACACCACCGAGCCACTTCTGTTTCCAGAACCACCTCTTTTTCCAGAGCTCTTTCCTTTCTCAGATCCATTCTTCGTTTCGGATCCCTTCCTGTACTCACTTTTCTGCCTGGCAATGGCATCCTCGATAAAGAGCATGGGCACCAGTGCCACCAATAGGATCAGTCCGGTTCCCCAGCGGAAGAAGGGGATGGAAAGCAGCAATGCTGACAAAAGTGCCAGCAGTATCTTGTGGGTTCGCTTCATCATTTCATCTTCAGATTCCAATGAGGAGTAAAGATAAGAGAAAAGCGCTGTTATTTTCTTTCCGTATCTTTGTAATGCTAAACTAAAACTGTAAAGTTGAAGCTGATTGAGACAGAAGAGTTTGTGAAGGCGGCCAGGCTGAATCGCATTGGGGGTACCAGTGCTGCCAGGGTGTTGATGACCGTACTGCGCATCAATAAGATCAACAAACTGTACAATGAGGTGAGCGATCACCGGGGCATTGACTTTATCAATGCGCTTATCGAAAAGCTGCAACTGGAGTATGATGTAAGTGAAGAGGAGCTGAAGAAGATCCCGCGCGAAGGGCCCTTTATTACAATTTCGAACCATCCCTTCGGAGGCATCGATGGCATGCTCCTGGTAAAGATCCTTCATGGGATCAGACCCGATATCAAAGTACTCTCCAACTTCGTACTCAATAAGATAGAGCCGGTTTCGGAATACATGCTGCCGGTCAATCCCTTCGAAAGAAGAAAAGAGGCAGCTTCCAGCCTTGCCGGTATCAAGATGGCCCTGGAACACCTGAGCGAAGGGAATCTGCTGGGTATTTTTCCCGCAGGGGAGGTATCCAGTTACAACGAAGACAATTATGGTATCAGCGACAGGGAGTGGCAATATCCGGCAATGAAGATGATCAAAAAGGCGGGAGTGCCTGTGGTACCGGTCTATTTCCAGGGTAGCAATTCCCGGCTGTTCCATATCCTGGGACTGATCCATCCCTCACTGCGGACCGTACGCCTTCCTGCCGAAGTGTTTAATAAGAAGCACAAGAAGATCCGCATTCGCATCGGGAATCCCATCACCGTGAAGGAGCAGGATACATTTAACGATGTGAGCACCTACGGACGCTATCTGCGTGCCAAGACCTATGCCCTGGGTTCGGTCCTGGAGGTGAAAAAATTCTTCCGCCCCCGCATCAAACGGGGAGCCAGGGAAGAGCCCGTTGCAGATCCCATTCAACCCGGGCTCATTCAGCAGGAGATTGAAAGGATCAGGGAGGATTACACCCTTTTTACCAGCAACAACTTTGACGTCTTCTGCACCCCCAGTACCGAAATCCCTCAGATCATGAATGAACTGGGACGATTGCGGGAGATCACCTTCCGGGAGGTGGGCGAGGGGACCAACCACTCCATGGATATCGATGAGTATGATCTCTATTACAATCAACTGTTTGTCTGGGACAACAAGGAGAAGAAGATTGTGGGAGCCTACCGGGTTGGAAAAGGGAAAGAGATCCTGAGAAGGTATGGTGTAAAAGGTTTTTACCTGCAGAGCCTCTTCAGAATGAACCGGCGGTTCCATCCAACGCTCAGACAATCCATTGAGCTGGGACGCTCCTTTATCATTAAGGAGTACCAGCGAAAACCCCTTCCGCTCTTCCTGCTCTGGAAAGGAATCCTCTATTTCCTGTTGAAACACAGCGAATACAGGTACCTGATCGGACCGGTGAGCATCAGCAACAACTTTTCCCAGTTCTCGCGCGGACTCATCATGCAGTACATCCGGGCACATAATTTCGATGCAAAGCTTTCACGCTATGTAAGGCCCCGGACCAAATACAATGTACCCGGATTCAATGTGGATGAGGAGATCATCCTGGAGAGTGCCGACGACCTGAACAAATTTGACCGGTTTATCAGGGAGATGGAGCCCAACGACTATACCATGCCCATTCTGCTCAAAAGGTACCTGAAACTGAATGGCAAGATCATTGGCTTTAACCTGGATCCCAAATTCAACAATGCCCTGGATGGACTACTGGTACTGGACCTCTATGATGTACCCATGGAAACCATCGCTTCCCTTTCCAAAGAGATCAACGACGACTCCATCCTGGACCGCTTCATGGCCGGGAAAAACGATTCCGAGTTTGGGGTTTAAGTAATTTTAGGAGTACTTCTGTTATTTGGCAATTTGACTCGAAAGCACAAAGGCCTTAACTTGCATATAAACAACCACAGATCTATATGCCAAACTACCTTGCCCGGTTCTGGCAGGAGCTGAAAAGACGTAAGGTCATTAAGTCCGTAGCCATGTATGCGGCTACTGCTTTTATCATTCTGGAAGCAGCGGATATTATCTTGCCCAGGTTGGGCATGCCCGATTGGACGGTAACATTCCTGATCATCCTGTTGATCGTCGGATTTCCAATTATGATCATCTTATCCTGGATCTTTGATATTACCCCTGAAGGAATAAAGAAAACCGGCGCAGTTGAAGCTGAAGAAACGCCTGTTGATCCGGGAAGAAGAAATCTCAGATTCAGTGATGTGATTATTGCTGTTCTCCTGATAGTTGTTGCGATCCTCATTTATCCAAAAGTATTCAACAGAGGGAGTTTTGATACAGCAAAAGACCCGGATGGGAGGATTTCAATCGCAGTCATGCCTTTTAAAAATCTTACAGGTGATACCCTCTATAATATCTGGCAGGAGGGGCTGCAGAATCTTTTGATCACCTCTCTTTCAAATTCAGAAGAGTTGTCGGTGCGGCAATTTGAGACCATGTTGGGTATCTACGGGAGCAATAGAGGAGTAAATTATGCTTCTTTGACTCCGGCAATTGCAAGTGATATTGCCCGAAAACTGGAAGCGAGCACGATGATAACGGGCAATATGCACAAGTATGGCAGCAGGGTGAGGATTACGGTAAATCTGATGAATGCAGGGAATGAGGAGATATTTAAGTCATATGAGATCGATGGTACAAACGAGGATGATTTCTTCTCTATCACAGATTCAGTCTCCTCACTTATAAAGAGCTACCTGGAGATAAAAAGCCTGAATCAACGCATGTTCTTTGATCTGAAGAATGCCTTTACACAATCCACTGAAGCATATAAAATGTATATCCAGGGATATAGCTTCCATGGCAAACTTGATTACAGCAAGGCCATTGATTTTTATATGAATGCCATCCGGATTGATTCCAATTTCGTTTCGGCCATGACAAAGCTGGCCTATTGCTATGGAGATATTGGAAAAACAGAGCTTAGCAAAACCTGGGCATATGAAGCCTTCAGGCGAATAGACCAGGTCCCTCTTGATGTTCAGCTGACTATCAGGGAGGTAAAAGCCGCGGTGGATAAAAAGCCTGAAGAGCAGATAAAGAACCTGAAACAGTATATTGAGATCAATCCTTATTGTTCGAATAAATGGTATGGTTTAGGCTGGGTTTCCTTTAATACCGGGCAGTGGCAACCAGCCATTGAAGCATTTGAGAGGAACCTGGAGCTGATGAAGAAATTTGATGGGAAATCATGGGTCTGGACCTATATTCTTCTTGGGAGGGCGTATCATGAAACCGGTGATCACAAGAAGGAATTTATAACATTCCGGGATGGCCTGGATTTATGGCCGGATGAAAAACCTCAATTCGATTACTGGCGGGCCATTTGCGCCGTCGCCGGGAATGATACAGCCCAGGCAAATCATTACCTGGAGGAGATCCGTAAAATGGGAGCGTTGAAAGGTTGGCCGGAGGCAATCATATTATCATGGTTTGCCAGTATTTATGATATGGCAGATTCAATAGAAAAAGCGGAAGAGTATTACAGGGAGGCACTTAACCTCTACCCGGACAATGCACCATTGATGAATGATGTGGCTAATTTTCTCATACTGCATGATCTGGATGTGGACGAAAGTACCCGGCTAATCACAAGGGCACTGGAGGAAGAGCCTGAAAATGCCGGTTATCTTTATACATATGGCCTGGCCCTGTTTAAGGAAGGCAAGCTGGAGGAATCCCTGGCGATCCTGAAGCGATCCTGGGACAAACAGCCTTACTATGACCACGAGCACTACCTGCAGATCAGAAGAGTCGAAGAACTCCTGGCCGGTATGTAATTTGAATAAGCAAGTTCAGGTTATCGATCACCCCAATCAAGGATCAAATCCTTACTCATGATTAAGGTTTGATTTCCCAACTTTTTTCACTTATTTCCCGCTTCATAAAACCCATTGTCTGAAATGCGAAATTTCCTGGAAATGCGACCCCATTTTATCCTTCTTGCGGTAGCCATCCTGCTCACCAGTTGTGCTGATCCTGAAATAAAAATTGAAAAAAGAGCCGCCCGGATCCATGCTGCTGCGCTTACCGTGGACAGTCACACCGATACACCGCTGGGTCTCAACCGACCCGGATTTAATTTTGGAGAGCGGAACGATCCCATCACAACCCACAGCAAGATCGATCTGCCCAGGATCAAGGAGGGAGGCATGGATGGCATCTGGTTCGCCGTGTTTATCGGTCAGGGTGCAAGAACCCCCGAAGGCAATGAAAAAGCCAGAGAGAGAGCCCTGGAGATCACCGAGGATATTTACGAAACAGTGGAGGCCTATTCAGACGATCTGGAGGTAGCCACCAAAGCTTCTGATCTTGCAAGGATCTCCAAAAAGGGAAAGCATGCCATCTACCTGGGGATGGAGAACGGGTATCCCATCGGAAACGACATCGACCTCCTCGATACATATTATGAAAAAGGGATCCGGTATGTGACACTGGTTCACTCCATCAACAACGATATCTGTGACTCATCCACCGACAGCGCCGAGCATGGCGGACTCTCCCTGTTCGGTTCGGAGGTGGTGACCCGCATGAACGACCTGGGAATCATGGTGGATATCTCCCATGCTTCGGACGATAGCTTTTACGATGTGATTGAACAGAGCCGGGCTCCCGTTATCGCTTCCCACTCCTGTGCAAGGGCCCTGTGTGA
Source organism: Bacteroidota bacterium (assembly GCA_039714655.1). Taxonomy (GTDB): domain Bacteria; phylum Bacteroidota; class Bacteroidia; order Bacteroidales. Next base: position 2,230 of record JBDLIX010000195.1, on the reverse strand, counting down.
CAATCCCCGGAACCTCTCAGACGAAATGCTCCTGAAGCTGAAGGAGAATGGCGGGGTGATCCAGATGTGCATCCTCAGTGCCTATGTAAAAACTTCCCAACCCAATCCACAGCGGGATTCAGCCAAACAGTCAGTCTGGATGAAACACGGCAATTACTACGAACTGGATGAAGCGGGAAAAGAGCGCTTCAGGGTGGACTGGTTTGCGGTGGACAGGGATTTCCCGGCAATACTGGCCACCGTAAAAGATGCGGTGGACCACATCGATCACATGGTGGAACTGATCGGCATCGACCATGTGGGCATCGGCACCGATTTTGACGGGGGAGGGGGCCTGGCGGACTGCTTCGACGTAAGCCAGATGGGCAACATCACCCTGGAACTGGTCAGGCGCGGCTACTCAGCCAAAGAGATCAAAAAGATCTGGGGCGGAAACCTCACCCGGGTTTTCGCAGCGGTTGAATCTAAAGCGATTTAATCTCGATAATTTTCTTAGATAGTAAAATGTGTATAAATAAGATCAATCGAATAACTTTATTTATTATATTTGTGGTTAAATAGTGTAAATTGTGCTTACAAGTATCTCTAAAGAACAAGTTTTAGACAGGATCAAGTTTGAAAATCCCTGGTGGATTAATGGAGAGATAGAAGCTTACTATGATGAAATGACCCGACGGCTCTATTTTGACCTGTTTAAATCACTGGTTAATGAAGATGAGATTAGAAGGGCAATTGTATTAATGGGCCCTCGAAGGGTTGGAAAAACTGTCTTACTTCATCACCTTGTCGCAGATTTGATTCATAGCGGCGTCGCTCCGAATAAGATTATTTTCATTACAATTGAGAATCCGATTTACAATAAGATAGGGCTTGACGAGATTTTCAATTATTCCAGGGAGGCGATTGGATCAAATGACTTAGAGGGATGGTATGTAATTTTTGATGAGATACAGTACTTAAAAAATTGGGAAGTACATCTTAAATCCCTGGTTGACAGTTATCGATCTTGTAAATTTATCGCATCTGGTTCTGCAGCTGCAGCCTTGAAATTCAAAAGTAATGAAAGCGGAGCTGGTCGGTTCACCGATTTTCTTCTTCCTCCCTTAACATTTCATGAATACATTCATCTAAAAGAACTGGATCGAATTATAGTACCCACAAAGATTAACTGGCAAGAGAATATAAGAACATTTTACACCTCGTCATTTATTGGTGAACTCAACCGTCATTTTCTTGATTATATTAATTATGGGGGATACCCGGAGGTCATTTTTTCTGAACGTATCAGAGAAAACCCGGGACGATATATCAGACAGGACATTGTAGACAAAGTTCTTCTCAGAGATTTACCAAGTATCTATGGAATAAATGATGTTCAGGAGTTGAACTCTCTTTTCACGACTATTTCATATAATAGCGGTAATGAGTTTTCATTTGAAGCCATGGCGCAACAATCAGGGGTTCCAAAAAACACCCTCAAAAAATACATTACATATCTTGAAGCCGCATTCCTGATCAAACAAGTAAAGAGAATAAGCGAGAGTGGAAAAAAGTTTAGGCGAGAGAATTTTTTTAAACTTTATCTTACGAATCCTTCTTTAAGAAGTGCCCTTTTTTCACCTTTGAGCAGTACGGATGAACATCTTGGGAATATGGTTGAAACAGCTATTTATTCCCAGTGGATGCACAGAGACTGGTTTACACCCTGGTATGCCAGGTGGCAAAAGGGTGAAGTTGATATGGTTGGATTAAGTGATAAGAACTTAAAACCTGTATGGGCATTGGAGATCAAATGGAGCAACCGGTATTATGAAAAGCCAGGTGAGCTTAAAAGCCTTATTAAGTTTTGTAAGAAGAATGGTCTGGAATCAGCAATCGTAACAACAATGGACAAGGAGGGAGTGAAACCTATCGACGGTATCAAGATTCAATTTCTACCAGCCTCAACATATGCATACACTGTTGGGATTAATACGTTGTTCTTAAAAAGGACAAACAGATAGCAAAAAAAAGGCGCCTCAGAAAGGCGCCCCCCAAACAAATAACCAACGAACTAACTAAAACTAATATCTAAAAAGCATCCTATATTCCGGTATGAGGTTTAATGTGTATAAACCACCTTCCTCTCCTCCTGTTTTCCGCGTGGGACATCTAATACACTGTAACGCCTTGATATTCAAATGTAGCGTTTCTAAATAGGGTGCTGCAAAGACGTTTTTGAGGTATTTTT
>JBDLIX010000194.1:0-9221 GCA_039714655.1 Bacteroidota bacterium | reverse complement strand
AGTTATGAAAAAATCAATTGCGATAATAAGCGCAGTGACTGCCATACTTCTATTATGGCCCTCCTGCACCCAGGTTGAAGAGACCGGAAAACTCCAGTTCGGACTTGAATTATCCGATGATTCAACACTGAAATCTGCTGTGGATGGCTACAATGTTACCGCGGCGCTTGTCACCATCATCAGTGAAACCGGGGCGTTGATTTATGAGAAAGAGTACCTGCCCATTTACAGGTTTGGAAATCAGTACACCACCAAATCAGTTGAACTACCCATGGGGGAATACCAGCTTAGTGAATTCATGCTGATCGACTCCTCCGGTGTAGTACTCTGGGCAACCCCCAGGGAAGGGTCCGAACTGGCTCACCTGGTCCGCCATCCCTTACCCATCCCATTCGGTATAAGCCCCGAGGCAACCACAAGTCTGGATATCCAGGTCATTCGGGTAAAAGATCATCCACCGGCCGATTTTGGATATCTGAATTTTAACATTGGCTTTGTGGACAGGTTTTGCCTGAAGGTATTTTATTCATCCCGTTGTTTGGAAGAGTGGAACGACTCCATCCTGAGTCCTGCAGGATCGGAGACTCCTGTCGTCGGATCGGGAGCACCTGTGTTCCAGCCCAGGCTCACCATCTGGTTTGAAGACCGCATGCTGGTTAATGAACCCCTTGTACCGGGATTAAACCGGTATGCCGTACCCATGGTAGCAGAGTGGTACCGGCTGACCGCCACCGATTGTCACGGCCAGGTAATCTACGAGGCGAGACTCCCCCTGAGAGAACTGCTGCAGCACCGGTGTCTGGACAACCATCCTCCACTGCTTATTTACCGTGACCCCATTCCGGGCATCATCATTACCCCTGAGGGATTGCAGGAACCCACCATCAGACAGGGAGTTTTCGGAAATATCACTTTACCGGTGGATGATACACTCAACACGGAAAACTACGATGTCTACCCGGTGATCAGGGATGTTTACTTTTACCCCTATTCGGTGACGGACTCCATCCAGACTTTTGCCCCCATAGATTGCTACTTCCCCGCAGAAGCTCTCGGAATGGACCCGGTGGCCATCGTCAGGTCCAACTCAGACGGATATTTCCAGGTTCCCCTGAGAGAGGGTGAATACCTATACCTGGTGAAGGACGGCGACCGTTACTACATGGATTCATATGTGAGCTCCCACCCTCCTGGCTTTGTGAAGGTCTACCCGGAGGAGGTTACCAAACTGCTGATCCATGTAGTTGACTGCTCCATGTGGATGTAATCAGGAGTTAGCGGGTTTTTCTATCTTTGGGGAAACCCGTTTTTTTATGCCCAAAGAAGATCTGCATCACATATATTCCAGCCGAATTCATCGTTTTCAGGAAGCAATCAGGCAACGCACCAGGTTGGTCAATTACATCTCACTTGCCAGGTTCATGGCCCTGGTGGCCGTGATCTGGTTCCTGGCATTAGGCATCAGGAACCAGGGATTCTTTTTTTTTACACTCTCCTTTCTAATGGTTGTCCTCTTCCTCTACCTGGTAACCTTGCACAACAAGCATGCGGTGCAGCGGGAGCTGCACAGGCAGTCGAAAAAACTCAATGAAACAGAGCAATCGTGCCTTGACCATTCCTATGAAATGCTTCCCCATGGAAGCAACCATGCCGATCCCTCACATCCATGGTCCCATGACCTGGATATCTTTGGTAAAGGATCGCTATTCCAGTACCTAAACCGGACAGCCACCCTCAAGGGTGATCAATTGCTTGCCGGTCTGCTCACCACTGAACCAGGAGATCTGGAAACCATCCAATCAAGACAGGAGGTCATTGGTGATCTGAAGGATCGGATTGATTTCAGGCAAAATTTCACGGCCCGCGGACACCTGGTTGAAGAGAAGGAGGATGACCTGAAAGAGATCTCCCGTTGGTTGTCAGCATCGTCATACATTCAAAAGAACAGGTGGCTGTTTTACCTGGCCCTGCTTATGAGCGGAATCGCTGTGACAATCATTGTAGCCGGGTTCTTTGACCCGTCCAGGTACTGGTACCTGTTGTACCTGATGGTGTTCAACTTTACCATGCTCTCTCCTTTCCTGATGCGTACCAACCGGTACCAGGCAACGATCTCAAAAAAACACCAGCTCCTGCAAGGATATGCCGAACTTTTAAAGATCATCGCACACACCCGGTTTAACCAACCCGATCTGGACCAAAGGAGCCAACATGCCAGTGAAGGAATGAAGGAGGTGGATAAACTTTCAAAACTGCTCAATATTTTCGATCAGCGACTCAATATGTTGCTGGGTGTGATATTCAACGGTTTTTTCCTGTTTGATTTTATCATGCTTCACCTGCTGGAAAACTGGAAACAGAAAAACAGGGAGGAGATCCTGGAGTGGATCGAACTTACCGGGTGGACCGATGCCATGATCAGCCTTGCAGGCTTTGCCTACAATCATCCCGATTTTACGGTACCTCAATTTGGTACTGATCAGGATCTCTTTGAATTAAAAGGCCTGGGCCACCCGCTGATCCCGGATCATAAAAGGGTGGTGAATGATATCCTTATCAAAGGCGAAAAGGTGGTGGTCATTACAGGAGCCAACATGGCCGGAAAATCCACCTATTTACGTTCCCTGGGGATCAACACAGTCCTGGCATATGCAGGTTGTCCTGTGTGTGCAGATACCTATCAGAGCAGACTCATGGGACTCTGCTCCAGCATGCGGACTGCCGACTCCCTCAGGGATGAGGAGTCCTATTTCCTGGCTGAGATTAAAAAACTGCAATTGATCGTTCAACGGATGGAGAGCGGGAAACCTTTGCTGATCCTGTTGGATGAAGTACTGAAAGGCACCAACACAACCGATAAAAAAAGAGGATCGGTGGGGCTCATACGAAGGTCTCTTCAATATCCCATCTGCTGTTTTATTGCCACCCATGATCTTTCCATGGGAGAACTGGAAAAAGAACATGAAGGCGAGGTGGTGAATTACTGTTTTGAAAGTTATATCAATGGGATGGAGCTGACCTTCGATTATACGATCAAAAAAGGCATTGCCACCAACATGAACGCCTCCTTCCTGATGAAACAGATGGGGATCATGGATTAAGCTTTGCACCATGCAGGCAGACACAGATAGCATCACCACCGCAGTAATGATCTCCGCCACTGAAGGTATTTCCACCGCTGAAGGTATTTCCACGGCCGGAGGTATTTCCACTGCCGGAGGTATTTCCACGGCCGAAAGGATCATCACAGGTTTTTCTGACCTGGCCTGGGGCACCCCTCTGCTGGTGCTGCTGCTGGGAGGCGGACTATTTTTTCTGATATACTCCAGGCTGCTTCCTTTCAGGTATTTTTCACACGCCATTGCCATTTTGCTGGGCCGGTATGACGATCCCGACGAACCGGGACAGATCAACCACTATCAGGCGCTCTCCACAGCCCTGGCAGCCACCGTTGGCATGGGCAATATCACCGGGGTGGCATTGGCCATCACCATGGGCGGACCGGGAGCCATCTTCTGGATGTGGATCAGTGCCCTTCTGGGAGTTACCACCAAGTATTTCACCTGTACACTGGCTGTCATGTACCGGGGAAAGGACTCCAACGGGGAGATCCAGGGCGGACCCATGTATGTGATTGTTGAAGGGTTGGGTAAAAACTGGATGCCCCTGGCCATCTTCTTCTCCCTGCTGGGAATGATCGGTGTACTTCCCATGTTCCAGGTAAACCAGCTGACCCAGATTGTACGTGATGTGGTTCTCATCCCCAACGGTGTGGAGGCGGGCTTCTCTTCCAACCTGATTTCGGGCCTGATCGCCGCTTCTTTGGTGGGTGTGGTGATCTTCGGGGGGATCAAAAGGATCGGGAAGGTCACTGGACGCATGGTTCCCATGATGGTCGTACTCTATGTGATCTCGGTACTATATATTATTTTCTCCAATCCCCAGGGGATCCTGCCCAGTTTTTCCCTGATCTTTACCGATGCTTTTCATGCCGATTCGGTGCTGGGAGGATCGCTGGGAGCACTGGTCATTACAGGAGTGAGAAGGGCGGCTTTCTCCAACGAAGCAGGAATCGGTACAGCACCCATGGCTCATGGAGCAGCCAAAACAAACGAACCGGTACGGGAAGGATTGGTGGCCATGTTAGGCCCGGTGGTGGACACCATCATCGTGTGTACCATGACTGCACTGGCACTGATTATGACCGGGGTTTGGGATGTGGGAGAGTCGGATGGGATCACCCTCACAGCAGAGGCATTTGAAACAGCCCTGCCAGGTTTCGGATCCTATTTGCTGACCATTTGTGTCACCGTATTTGCACTCTCTACCATGCTCTCCTTTCCCTATTATGGTACCAAATGTTTCTCCTTTATCTTCGGGGCCCGATACAGCTATCTCTATAAATGGTTCTATATCCTCACCATCCCGCTGGGGGCTACCGCCACGCTGGGGACGGTTGTGGGGATCTTTGACGGAGCCTATGCCCTGATGGCTTTTCCCACCATGATCTCGGCCCTGTTACTTTCACCGTCGGTGGTCAGGGCTTCTAAAGACTATTTTAAAAGACTCAAAGAGCATCGATCTAACAGGTCCATCCCTGAATAGGCTTTTTCATCACTTTTCATCCGAAATAATAATAAACCCAATTGTGTATGAAAGGTATAGCGTACCTTTGTGGTTGAGATGTCGAATCAAAGCAACAATAAAGCCTGGATTGAGGTTGTCAGCAAATACAACCAGCCCGATCTGAAAAAAAGTATCTGGCAGATTATCAATTCCCTGGGTCCCTATATCATTTTATGGATTCTTATGTACCTCTCATTGGAGATCTCATACTTAATCACGTTGGGCCTTTCTGTAGTGGCTGCTGGTTTTCTGGTCCGCATGTTTATTATATTTCATGATTGTGGTCACGGTTCATTTTTCAAATCATCCCGGGCCAATAAAATCGCAGGCACAATCCTGGGAAGCCTGTCATTCACCCCTTATGAAAGGTGGCACAGGGATCATGCCATTCATCATAATACCGTTGGTAACCTGGATAAACGAGGCACAGGCGATGTATGGACCCTTACCGTGGAGGAGTACCGGGAACTATCGGGTTGGAAGAAATTCAATTACCGCATTTACAGGCACCCGTTAATACTTTTTGTCATAGGCCCGTTCCTCCTCTTTGTGGTCTGGTTCAGGTTTCCCAAAAGATCCATGAAAGCTGCCGAAAGAAACAGTGTCTATATTACAGACCTGATCTTACTGGGCACCATTACAGGTTTGATCCTGCTCATGGGCTGGAAAGCATATCTGATGATACAGCTTCCTGTAATCTATTTGGCTACAATGGGTGGGGTTTATCTGTTCTATTTGCAGCATCAGTTCGAAGATGTGATCTGGTCCCGTCAGACTGACTGGGATTACAAAAAAATGGCCATGGAGGGTAGTTCATACCTGAAATTCCCAAAGATCTTACAGTGGTTCTCCGGAAATATCGGTTTTCATCACATCCATCATCTGGGTCCCAAAATCCCCAATTATAACCTTGAACGCTGCCACAGGGAGAACGAGATGTTCAGAGTCATTAAACCAGTTACCATGCTTCCCTCCATTCTGGCCCTGAAGTTCCGGCTGTGGGATGAACAAATGGGGCAATTGATCAGCTTCAGGCAATTCAGAAAATCAGCAGCTTCCCTGGCAAAGTAGTCGCTCCTTCAGAACATTTCTTATTTTTACAGATCATACTCCCAATACCATGAAAATTGAACATGAAATAAGTGCTTCCTCGCTTGCCGGACAACTGGAACAATTCTGGAAACTGGCGGCTGCAAAAGTTAATTTGCTTGAAAATGATTATGATCCTTCCCGGGGTTCACCGGTATTCACAGTTGAAGGCAGATATACAACCCGGGGGTGGACCGAATGGACCCAGGGATTTCAATATGGGATTCCACTGCTGGTTTTCAGTGCCACCGGGAACCGGGAGATGCTTGAAACCGGAAAGAAGAATACCATTGAAAAGATGGCACATCATGTCACCCACTTCGGGGTACACGACCATGGATTCAACAACCTGAGCACTTACGGAAACCTGCTGCGTTGTGCCAACAGGGAACTTTTCAGTGCCTCCGGTGAGGAAAAAGAGTATTATAAAATGGCCATTATGGCATCGGGGGCTGTTCAGGCACAAAGATGGACAGCTATAGAGGATGGTGGCTTCATCTCTTCATTCAACGGACCCCACTCACTCTTTATCGATACCATGAGAACCTGCCGGATCCTCGTAGCCGCCCATAAGCTGGGACACAGGATGCTTGTGGAGAATGACAGGGAAGTGGATCTGCTTGAACGCGCCATCACCCATGGTCTGACCACTGCAAAATATGCCGTCTATTATGGTGAAGGGCGTGACAGCTACGATCTACCGGGAAGGGTCGCCCATGAATCGATCTTCAATACCAACGATGGAAACTATCGTTGTCCCGGTACACAGCAGGGCTTTTCAGGATTCACTACATGGACAAGAGGTCTGGCCTGGGCTATGCTGGGATTCTCCGAGTTCCTGGAGTTTCTGAACACTGTTGATCCCTCCTATCCTGATTTGGAATCCATCAAAGCAGTATTCCTGAAGGCTGCCAGGGCAACGTGTGATTTCTATGTGGAAAATACAGCGTTGGATGGGATCCCCTACTGGGATACGGGAGCTCCTCATTTACATAAGCTGGGGAACTACCAGGAAGTGCCTGCCAATCCATTCAATGAATTTGAGCCGGTTGACAGTTCAGCAGCTGCCATTGGAGCACAGGGACTCATCAGGTTGGGCACATTTTTAGAAACATCTGAACCAAAGCAGGCCAGTCAATATAAACAGGCGGGACTGACAGTATTGAAAACCCTGCTTTCAGACAGCTACCTCTCCACCTCGCCTGAACACCAGGGAATTTTACTTCACTCGGTATACCATCACCCCAACGGATGGGATCATATCCCGGAGGGACAAAAGGTTCCCTGTGGTGAGTCGAGCATGTGGGGCGACTACCACATGACCGAACTTTGCTATACGGCTCACCGGATGGCAAGGGGTGATCACTACACCTTCTTCGAAGGATTATAGGTCATACCTGATCCCCGTATGGATCAGCAATGATGTGGGAAGGGCCCTGCCGAATACCGGTTCTATCCTCACCCCTATGGGCACTTTTATCTGATCGGTAATTGAGAGATCATATCCCATGGCCAGCAACAGCCCCAATACGGTCCCCGATCCGTCTTCGAAAATATGAACTCCCGGACCAGCCTGAAGGTATGCCGCGTCCCCCACCTGCTTTTTAAAACTAAGACCGATGTTGTAGGTCCATTCGGAACGCCAGCGAGATCCGGAATAGTAGCCGTCCGACCAGTAATACTCCCAGTAATAGAGCCGGTTTGATCCCAACTCCCCAACCAGTCGAAGATCCGGCTTCATTTCATACTCCCCTGATAATTTGATGATTACACCAAAATGATCCCATTCGGTCAGGTTATAAGACTGCACAGCCTCTTCAATATCCACCAGGGTATAGCCTGCACCCGCAATTAGGCCCACTGACCTGAATTGGGCATTGGTCAGGCTGAAACACATAACACCCAGCAAAACAATCCAGATTCTTTTCATGATCGGTTCGATTGATTTGGATAAATATAACCAATTGGAAATGGCCAGTCAAACCTGGTTTATAACATCCAGGGTCAACGCAAATACCAGAGCACCTGATCTCTCACGGGCTATCATGTTGCGGTTTTGCAGTATTGAACCTCAATTTCCTGTTCGGGTGATCAGAGCGCAGGGGTGTATTTCGCAAAAACAGAAGGTCACCGGAGGGTGACTTACTTACAATAATGTGACTTCACTGTTCTTTCGGTGTTTTCAGAGGCGTCTCCTAAGTGACTTGTAATTAATGTTATATGCGTCCTGTAAAGGGAGAGTGGATGTTTTAACAGGTCACCTCATTGTGCAAAAGTCACTTAATGGTGACTTTCTGAAATCGCAAAAACGACTACCTCCCTTTTCTAAAAACCTTTAGCACAATTGTCAATAAACCTACCTTTTTCACTACTCCACAGGCCAACAAGTGTTAACAACCGCAACGAAATTGTCAATCCCGCTTCATTTCCTGATCTTTATGTGCGTTAGCCCTGTAATAACATCTGTTTTGTATATTGCAACGGAAAACATTATTCAGAGGTAAACTAAACTTAAACCCAACTACAAACCATGAAACTCATTCACCTGATTCCCCTTTTCCTGGCATTGTTGATATCCTGCAATCCGGGCACCGAGAAAAAGCAAACTGCTGAAACCGAAGATTGGATCCAGCTATTCAATGGCCAGGACCTGGAGGGCTGGACCATCAAGATGAACAAGTACCCGCTCAACGAGAATTTCAACAACACCTTTCAGGTGGAGAACGGAATGATGGTCACCCGTTACGATAGTTATAACCAGTTTGATGAGGAGTATGGACATATTTTTTACAAAACTCCCTATTCCCACTACAAACTGAGGGTGGAATACCGTGTGGTTGGAGAGCAGGTGACTGGTGGATTGGGATGGGCCGTAAAGAACAGCGGGGTCATGTTCCATGCCCAGTCGCCCGAATCCATGCTTGTGGACCAGCCATTTCCTGTAAGCATCGAAGCCCAGTTCCTGGGTGGCACGGGCGAAGGGGAACGATCAACCGGCAACCTCTGTACACCTGGCACCCATGTGGTGATCGACGGAGAACTGGTCACCCAACACTGTATCAGCTCCACTTCAAAAACATACCACGGAGAGGAGTGGGTTCATTTTGAAATGGTGGTCTATGGTGACAGCATTATTCATCATATCGTGGAAGGTGACACGGTTCTGACCTACTCAAAACCGCAAATTGGCGGAGATCTCCCGGAAGGATTCCCCCTCACCAATGGTACACCCCTGACCTCCGGATACATTGCCCTCCAGGCTGAAAGTCATCCCTATGAGTTCAGGAAAGTGGAACTGCTGGATCTGAGTACTGGCCCTGAGTAAATAGTATCTTACATACGCAACCCTGACCGGGGTTGAGACATCTTCTCTGTAAAGATTTAATCAATAACCTGATATGGATGAGGTATGTCCAGACCTTATCCATATCGTCCTAAAACTAAAAGATCATGAAAAGAAACCCCGGTAAAAGCATCTCTATTACGCTCATGTTATCACTCCTGTT
>JBDLIX010000193.1:0-9224 GCA_039714655.1 Bacteroidota bacterium | reverse complement strand
CTGAAAAGGGACGAACCCGCATGAACATTGGGATGGAGCGCTTACAGAAATCTTCCTTAATCTTTTAAAAGACACTATATCAGATAATTAACAATCTATTACTGGAGGAATCCGCATGATTTTTCTCATGTGTCTGACTGTAATTGAGTTAGCTTTAGGGTTAATTTCTTGTTAATAAAATGGGGCTCTTTTCTCTCTATCCGTTTTCGAATTCTTCTTAATTTCATTCCCCGAAATCTGTATCGCAAGGGACCCCTATTTCATCACCCGTTAAGGAAGATTATTTGATTTTTACCATGTGAAAATAGGGCCTTATTACCTCTAGTCCAGAGGTCGTATTTTGTAGTAATCAGATTTTCAAAGAGTTGGGCATACCTGTTGATATTAGTTAATAACTATGAAGTGATATGGACTAACTCAATGACTATTTTGGTGTTCTATTAGACACCTAACCTGGAGGAGAATATTTAAACTGAAAAGAATGGCAGAAAAGGCAGTACCACAGAAGAACTTGACGTTTGTTGAAAAGGAGCTTACTGGAATATCGGAAAAAGAAGAAAGTCAAAAGCTAAGACATACGTATAGTTTTGATGAAGCCTATAAAGCCTCACTAAAGTATTTTGAGGGTGATGAGCTTGCTGCAAGGGTATGGGTGAATAAGTATGCATTGAAGGACTCACAGGGCAAAATTTATGAACGCACGCCCGACGACATGCACCGTCGACTTGCTTCTGAAATCAACCGTATCGAGAATAAATATACCAATCCTCTCTCCTTTGATGAGCTTTTTGAATTAATGCGTGGATTCAAATATATCGTTCCCCAGGGTTCACCTATGACCGGGATCGGGAATAATTTCCAAATTGCAAGCCTCTCTAATTGCTTTGTGATCGGACATGATGGAAAGGCTGACTCATACGGAGGTATCCTGAAAATAGACCAGGAACAAGTACAACTAATGAAGCGTCGTGGTGGAGTGGGACACGATCTATCACACATCAGGCCTACCGGAAGTCCGGTGCTGAATAGTGCTTTAACATCCACAGGAGTGGTACCATTTATGGAACGCTATTCCAATTCTACACGTGAAGTAGCTCAGGATGGTCGCAGGGGTGCACTGATGTTGAGTATCTCTGTTAAACATCCAGATGCTGAGCATTTCATCGATGCAAAAATGGAAACGGGGAAAGTTACAGGAGCCAACGTCTCAGTGAAGATCAACGATGAGTTTATGAAAGCTGTGGTGGAGGGGAAGTCCTACCAGCAGCAATATCCCATCGATTCGAAGAATCCTACACACACCAAAGAGATAGTAGCCCGTGATTTATGGAAAAAGATCGTTCACAATGCCTGGAAATCGGCAGAGCCCGGTATCCTATTCTGGGATACGGTGACAAGAGAGTCAGTGGCAGACAGTTATTCCGACCAGGGATTCAAAACAGTTTCTACCAATCCGTGTGGTGAAATTCCGCTCTGTCCATATGACAGTTGCCGGTTGTTGGCAGTGAATCTCTTCAGTTACGTAGATGAGCCCTTTACCGAAAAAGCAAAATTCAACTGGAAAAAATTCCGCAAACATACAGGACTGGCGCAACGGATCATGGATGATATCATCGACCTGGAGCTTGAAAAGGTAGATGCCATCCTGGAAAAGATATATAAAGATCCGGAAGATGAGGAGATCAAGAGGGTAGAGATCAACTTGTGGGAGAATATTAAAAGAAAGGCCCTGGAAGGCAGAAGGACCGGTGTGGGCATTACTGCAGAAGGAGATATGCTCGCTGCACTGGGGTTGCGTTATGGCAGTGAAAATGCCATTGATTTTTCGGTAGAGGTACACAAAGCTTTAGCCCTGGAGACCTATCGTTCCTCAGTAAACATGGCAAAAGAGCGCGGAGCATTTGAAGTTTTTGATTTTAATAAGGAGAAAGATAATCCATTTGTGAACAGGTTGGGTAAGGAGGACCCGAAGCTTATGGAAGAGATGAAGAAGTACGGGCGAAGAAACATATCCCTGCTCACTATTGCGCCTACCGGTACCACAAGCCTGATGACTCAGACCACTTCGGGGATTGAACCTGTGTTTCTTCCTGTATATAAGCGTCGCAGAAAGGTGAATCCCAACGATAGAGAGGCCAATATTACTTTTGTAGATGAGGTAGGCGACAGTTGGGAAGAGTACAATGTATTTCATCATAATTTTCTCACCTGGTTAAAAGTGAACGGCATGGACCCGGAGGAGGTGAAAACCTTTAGTGATGAAGATGTGCAGGAGCTGGTTAAACGATCACCTTACCACAAAGCCACCTCAAATGATGTAGACTGGGGGCAAAAGGTAAAAATGCAAGGTGCCATTCAGAAGTGGGTTGACCACTCCATCAGTGTAACCATCAACCTTCCCTCAGATGCCAAAAAAGAACTTGTTGGTGAGCTCTATGTGAATGCGTGGAAAAGCGGGTGTAAGGGCGTTACTGTATACCGAGATGGGTCGAGGACTGGAGTTCTGGTAGCCAGTGATAAAAATAAAAAGGAAGAGACACAATTCCCTATAAAGCGGCCCAAAAAGCTGGAGGCCGAGATACTCAGGTTCAAAAACAATGATGAAGACTGGATAGCATTTGTTGGGCTGCTGGATGGAAAACCCTACGAGATCTTTACAGGACGGAAGGAGGAAGATACCTTTCCAATTCCATCCAAGGTAAAGAAAGGGATGATCCTTAAAACAAAAAATGAGGATGGAACCAAGCGCTATGATTTCCAGTATGTGGATAAATATGGATACAAAGTGACCATGGGTGGATTGTCACACCAGTTCAATAGCGAGTTCTGGAACTATGCTAAATTGATTTCCGGGGTGATGAGGCACGGTATGCCGGTAGTGGATGCCATCAACCTGATCAGCTCACTACGGCTGGATAACGAATCGATCAATACCTGGAGTGCAGGGGTAGTGAGGTCCTTGAAAAAGTATATCCCCAATGGAACAAAAGCCAAATCGGGCCTGAAATGTGAAGAGTGTGATTCAAACAATTTGGTTTATCAGGAGGGCTGTCTGATCTGTACTGAATGCGGCCATTCCAAATGTGGATAATGTGTTTATGCTGTTTGTTGAAAGGCCGTCTCCCAGGTGGGGACGGTTTTTTTACGTTATAATCTTCAGGATATTTCAATACGGTTGAAAGGTTATCCGGTGAGCTACCTATAATTCTTTACGTAGTAGAGAATTTCAGTAGCGATTGGATAACCTGGAAAGAGGTCCCTTTTGGAATATCCTACTTCTTCTCTTCCGCTTTTTTAGAGATCAGAAATGCCAAAACAAGACCCAACCCTCCAAAAAAGAGAGTAGAAGCAAAATATGCAGGCTCTTCCTGTATTGGTGTAAAGGTGTCCAAAAGGCTTCCTATAAACAGCCCAAGTCCAAGCCCAACCAGCAACAGTGCCCACTTCAGGATACTATATACATTGGGCTTCCTGGCATTCATAAAGTCCTTTGGATTGACACCTTTTTCAATCATGGCCATCCGTTCCCGGTTACTGGCAGTGACAATAACGAATACGATCCCAAAAATTGCAGCGAATATTGAAATGGGGACTAAAACTTCAGTTAACATGATTATTTAATTTTGGTTAAACGTTGTTTGTTGTCTCTTTGACGCCCCCTTTTGAGATTATGTTACAGGAATCATCAAATTTTTATCTCATTATGTTCGTTCATAAGAAGTGAGGATCGAAAAGTGGAGTTAAACTGTAACGTTTTGTAAAACCAGGCGTCTTAGTAAGTGAATGAAGAGCCACAATGAGTCATACTTTATCAACCGGGTAAAACAGGGTGAAACCGAAGCATTCGCTTGGTTGGTAGATAGATACAGAGATATGGTATACACCATCTGTCTCAGGATGCTGACTGTTGAGGCAGATGCAGAAGAAGCTGCACAGGATGTCTTTGTAAAGGCTTTCCGTTCCATACAGGGTTTTCAGGAAAAATCGAAGTTCTCCACATGGTTGTACCGGATTGCTTATAATCAGAGCATTAGTGTAATTCGAAAAAAGGTCAGGATGATTGATCTTGTGGATGAAACGGCTGACTTTGAGGTTGATGAGGGAGATATAAATGGCCTGGACACTCTATCAGCCACAGAGAGAAGCAGGTACTTACAAATGGCAATTGAGGCGCTTCCTGAGACTGATGGAGTTGTGGTAACCCTCTTTTATTATGATGAATTGACGCTGGAGGAGATTGCCGAAATTACCGGTCTGACCAACAGCAACATCAGGACCAAATTACACCGATCCAGGAAAAAAATGTATCAGGTGATCAGTGAAAGTTTAGAATCTGAACTATCTTCAATTTTATAAAATGGAAAGGGATCCGAAAATATCGAAGCTATTCAGGGAGTCAGGCGTGGAACATGTCCATGGTAAATTTACAAACCGGGTGATGGATCAGATTCGTGTGGTACCGGCAAAGAACGCATATAGACCCCTCATCGGCAAGACCGGTCGGTTTCTGATTGTTCTCTTCATCATTGCCATGGTTGTGGTATCTCTATTATATTCAGATCCAGGAGGCCAGTTTCTGGAAAATGTCGGTGGACTATCCAATATGGAATGGCAATTACCGAAAATTAACTTAAGCTTTGACTTTCTTTCTGAGATCAACCTATCCACCTGGTTGGTTTCGACCCTTGTGGCTGTGTTTTTGCTGGTACTTTCTGATGCTCGCCTAAACAGACGAAAGCTGGTGTAAGCCCGGCAAATCAACAGCTATTGGATAACCCCCAACTCTTTCCCCACTTTAATAAACCCGTTGATGGCACGGTCCAGATGTTCCGGTTCATGGGCAGCTGAAAGTTGTACCCTGATCCTTGCCTGCTCTTTAGGAACCACCGGGAAATAAAAACCGATCACATAGATCCCTTCAGAGAGTAGTTTTGATGCAAATTCCTGAGAAAGTTTGGCATCATACAACATTACCGCACAGATGGCCGACTGAGTAGGTTTGATATCAAATCCTGCAGCCGTCATTTTCTCCATGAAGTAGTCGGTATTGTGGTGCAATTTCTCCTGTAACTGGGTGGTTTCATCCATCATATCAAACATTCTGATTCCGGCACCCACCACTGCCGGTGGAAGGGAATTGGAGAACAGGTAGGGCCTGGATCGCTGACGTAGTATTTCAATGATCTCCTTTTTGCCGGTGGTAAAACCCCCAATGGCACCCCCGAATGCTTTCCCCAGGGTACCGGTGATAATGTCTACCTTACCCCTGATATTGAACAGTTCTGTGACCCCCCGTCCGGTTTCTCCAACTACACCGGCCGAATGGCACTCATCCACCATCACCAGGGCGTCATATTTCTCTGCCAGCTCACAGATTTGGTC
The DNA here is from genome assembly GCA_039714655.1 of Bacteroidota bacterium. Taxonomy (GTDB): domain Bacteria; phylum Bacteroidota; class Bacteroidia; order Bacteroidales. The sequence goes on along the minus strand of JBDLIX010000193.1, from coordinate 3,842 downwards.
AACCGGGGCAACATTTCCATCCATGGAGAAAACTCCGTCTGTCACGATGATCCGGAACCGCTGTTCACGAGCCTGGATTAGCTGTTGTTCCAGGTCTTCCATATCGGCGTTTTTGTAACGGTACCGCTGTGCTTTGCAAAGTCGGACCCCGTCAATGATGGAGGCGTGGTTCAGGGAATCGGAAATGATGGCATCTTCAGCAGTAAGCAAGGGTTCAAATACGCCGCCGTTGGCATCAAAACAGGCTGCATAAAGAATGGTATCTTCCGTTCCAAAGTATGCAGCAATTTTTTGTTCCAGCACCTTATGCAGGTCCTGGGTACCGCAGATAAACCTTACCGATGACATGCCAAATCCATGGGTCTCAAGGGCACCCTTTGCCGCCTGGATCAGCTCTGGGTGATCGGATAGGCCCAGGTAATTGTTGGCGCAGAAATTCAGGACCTTCTGTCCGCTTTCAAGCTCAATTTCTGCTGTTTGGGAAGAGGTGATAATCCTTTCGGCTTTAAAAAGACCGGCCTCTTGAATGTTCTCTAGTTCGGCAGCCAGATGCTCCTTTATTTTTCCGTACATGGTTTAAGTATATGATTTTTATATGTAATTTACTTTCCAGATAGTGAAAGTAATAAAAATCTATGAAGCTTTCTATAAATATTGTGGGTGCTGGGATTGCTGGGCTTGCAGCCTCAATACGTCTGGCCAGAAGGGGTCACCATGTAACCGTTTTTGAAAAATCTGACAGACCCGGCGGCAAACTTGATATCCGCCAGTGGCAGGGATTCAGGTGGGATACGGGCCCCACACTTTTTGGGTTACCCGATCTGGTCGAAGAGTTATATGTGATTGCGGGTGAGGAGATGAAGAGATCCATACGATATCAGAAGCTGGATGTAATGGCCCGGTATTTTTATGAGGATGGGAATCTATTCAATGCCTTTGGCGATCCTGATCTTTTTATGAAGGAGGTGGAAAATGTGTTTGATGAACCGGCCCAAAGGATTCAAAAATACCTTGATAAAAACAAGAAGATTTATGAACTGGTCAGTGATGTTTTCATATTCAATCACTTCTTAAACAAGGGCACTTTTTTCTCCCAGAAGTACATCAATGCACTATTGCAGATATGGAAACTTGATTCCATGGTGACCATGCATGATGCCAATAAAAGAAGTTTTGAATCGAAACAACTGATTCAACTTTTCGACCGGTATGCCACCTACAAAGGATCGGATCCCTACCGGGCTCCTGGAACACTCAATATGATATCCCACCTGGAACACAATCTGGGAGCCTGCTTTCCGGAGAAGGGCATGTATGCCCTGGCCACAGGACTCAAAGAACTGGCGGATAAATTGGGAGTGGTTTTTCATTTCAATCAACCTGTTGAAAAGGTTGTTATGGACAGGAAGATAATCCGGGGAGTCGTTGTGGAAGGAGGGATCTATCCTTCGGATGTGGTGATCAGTGATATTGACGTATTTTATCTGTACAGAGACCTGCTTGAGGGTATTCCCTTTCCGGTAAAGCAGTTTAAAAAGGAGCAGAGTACATCAGCCCTGATCTTTTACTGGGCCATTGACCGGGATTTTCCACAGTTGGACCTTCATAACGTCCTGTTTTCGTCCAATTATCGGGAAGAATTCAGAGTATTAAGTTCTAAAAAGGGGGTCTATGAAGATCCAACAGTGTACCTGTTTATCAGCGCAAAAAAGAACTGGAACGATGCTCCTGAAGGGAAGGAAAACTGGTATGTGATGGTCAATGTCCCTGAGAATATTGGACAGGATTGGGATCTCCTCGTTGAGCAAACCAGAAAGAACATCATTAAAAAGATCAACAGGATGCTTGGAGTGAATATTGAGCCGTTGATTCTCAAGGAATTCGTGACCGATCCAAGGTCCATTGAAACCAATACCTACTCTCACCGTGGAGCATTGTATGGCAATAGTTCCAATAGTCGTGTGGGAGCATTCAGCCGGCATCCCAATTACATAAAGAAATACAAAGGACTCTATTTCGTAGGTGGCAGCGTACATCCTGGGGGAGGAATCCCGCTTTGTCTGGCATCGGCGAAGATTGTTGATCAGCTTATCAAATAGTCACATGAAGATTATACTGAAAAAGATAAGATCAACATATCTGGTACCAGCAGTAATGGTATACTTTATTGTAGGTGCTGGACTGGCAAGCGGACAGGATCATCAAGCAAGGATTTACAATGCCTACCTTCTGAAGAGGATGGATACCTGGAATGAGGTAGTGGAGGAGATGGTGGAGGAATACCGGGTTTCCAAAGAGAAGGAATTATTGTTTGATATCATTGAAGCTGAATATGGATATACTGCCTATTGTATATCTGTGAAAAGGAGAGAGGAAGCCAGAGAGGTGCTTGAAAGGGCCATAGGGCATGTCAATCTGATGTTAGCGGATGATCCGGATAATTCAAGGATTTACAGCCTCCAGGGAGCTCTCTTTGGATTCAGGGTCTATCTTGAACCTTTCAGGGCACTTAAAAACAGAAGGAAATCCATAGAGGCCAACCAAATAGCAATCAGTCTGGGGCCAGACGAACCTCAGGCATGGATGGAAAAGGCAAACATTGAGTTCTATACCCCTGCCATATTAGGGGGCTCAAAAAAGAGTGCTGTCCCACTTTATGAAAAAGCGGTCCGGTTATTCGAATTAACACCTGAGCGAACAGAGCAGAATTGGATCTATCTGAATTGTATGGTGGGACTGGGAATGGCTTATGAAAAAGCCAAACAGATAAAGGATGCTGACATGGTTTATAAAAAGCTATTGAGACTGGAACCCTCATTCAGTTGGGTCAGGGACGATCTCTACCCACAGTTCCTGGAAAACCATTCACTGAATTGATCTCCACTACGAAACCATTTTTCTATCTTTGTTCAGTTTGAAGAATATACCAGTAATAGTTATCGCATGAATCAGAATATCAGGGTCAGATTTGCACCCAGTCCCACAGGTCCTCTTCACATTGGAGGATTAAGAACAGCCCTTTTTAATTACCTGTTTGCCAAAAAACATGGTGGTACTTTTATTATGCGTATTGAAGATACAGATCAGACCAGGTTTGTTCCCGGTGCTGAGGATTACATCGTCGAATCGTTGGAATGGTGTGGATTGATCCCTGATGAGAGTCCCGGTAAGGGAGGAGGCTTTGGTCCCTACCGGCAGTCAGAGCGCAAGGATCTGTATGGAGAATACGCCATGGAACTCATTTTAAAGGGTCATGCTTACTATGCTTTTGATACACCGGAGGAACTTGAGAGTCTCAGGAAAGAGCAGGAAGCAAAAGGAGAGACTTTTGTGTATGACGCCAGGGTAAGGGAGTCTTTGAATAACTCCTTAACCATGGATGATAAAACTGTGAAAGAGTCAATTGCATCGGGGATGCCCTATGTCGTCCGGTTCAAATTTGAGTCAAATCAGGAGATCGAAATGCACGACCTGGTCAGGGGCGAGGTATCGGTAAACAGTTCCACCCTGGATGATAAGATCCTTTTTAAATCAGATGGAATGCCCACATACCATCTGGCCAATGTGGTGGATGATAACCTAATGGCCATTTCTCACGTGATACGCGGAGAAGAGTGGTTGCCTTCATTACCGCTTCATGTATCACTATACCGCGCCTTTGGATGGGAACACCTGATGCCGCAATTTGCACACCTTCCCTTGATCCTGAAACCCACCGGTAAGGGCAAGCTGAGTAAAAGGGATGGAGAGAAAGGGGGATTCCCCGTTTTCCCCCTGGATTGGAAGGATCCTGGATCTGGTGTCGTCTCCCCGGGTTACAGGGAGGAGGGTTACCAGGCCGA
>JBDLIX010000192.1:0-9300 GCA_039714655.1 Bacteroidota bacterium | reverse complement strand
ATAAGCTTTTGCATGATACAGGTATATATAACGCAATAGTACGTGTCGTAAATATACGTGTCGTAAATATACGAATCACTTGACAATAATGCAAAAACCTGGGTGTTCCTGGCGAAACTGGAACCAAAGGACAGGCTTGATGTGGTGGTAAAATTGCTGGAATTTACCCTGCCCAGGCTGAAAGGCATTGAAGCCACCATAGAGAAACCAGAGGATGATAAGCCAAAGTTTGACCTGGGGCAGCTGTCCTACGATGAGAGGCAGGAATTTTATGCCCTTTATGATAAAGCCTGTGGCAAGTCCAACAGCCAGACCGATGATGTTGAACAGGTAAAAACCCAGGGAGATGGATAGTATTGAGCGTATCCCACCTGAGAAAGTGGAAAGGCTGAAGCAGCAGATATTTGCCAAAATTCCTGAACTGTCCGGGGGCTGGGAGCAAGTGTATGTTTCACGGGCTGATCTGAAAAGGCTGACCGATGAGGAATTTCTAATACTTTGGATGCTGCCGGGAATTGATGTGCGGGTAGGCAATAAAACGGCTGAATATGTCAATGAACGGAGGCAACTGCTGGGATTGACCCAGGGCAAGCATAGCAACATAAAAAAAGAAGCACCACCACCCCGGAAACCTTACCGGGATGAATGGGACGAATTATTTGATAGTTGATTAGGTAAGTATCGTTGCTGAAACCGTCCTTGTGTAATGCAGGGGCGGGTTTTTAGTACCTGGTCATTTTTTACCCCCTCAGTGGTACAATAGTTTTGCGTTACATGACCAGGACAGGGAGGGCACAGAGGCAGATTTTATTCATATTGGCACCCACATTTTGTAAATTGCAAAACAAAACCCAGTATGCGAGTTATCCGGGAAGGCACAGTAAAGTACCTGGCAGAGAATTTTGGTCTGTCAGCCTCCACCACTGAGGTAATGTTTGACACTGGGCTGCTCCGGGAGGATGTTTCCAGAAGGGTGCTGATCCTGGATGAATACCACAGAAGGGCCAGATCAGGTAAAAAGACAGAATTGAAATGGGAACTTGCTGAAAAATATGCAGTTAGTCCCTCAACAGTTGAGAAAATTCTTTGTAAGTCTGAGTGAAAATTCATACCTATTGGTAATTGATATCCCATATACCGACCGTTTGGAAGCAGTAGGAAAACCCCGGTAGAGATGCTGGCGTTTTATGGTTATCCCCCTGATTTAAAGGCTTGGGGCATCTAATTTAGCATTTAGATGCTTTTAGCTTGCATAAAAGGTTATTCATCAAATTTTAACATCCATATATGTAAAAATATCTTAATTTATAAAAACCTATTTCTAACCAAAAACCTAATTATTATGAAAACTTTCAATTCAACAATTCTAATTTTATTAATTGCGTGCTTTGCATTAAGTAATGCAAATGCCCAATCACCCAAAGAAATTATTGAAGATTGCGTCTATGTTCCTCCCGGTGTTTATAACTTACCCTGTCTTGGTGAAGATGTATCACTTGATTTGTGCTTTGAATCTATGCAGGTCAATAGCGTAATTCATGAAAAGTACTGGGTTACAATATACGGTCAGACAACGGGAAATGTATACACTTCAACTCAGGTTACTAATATTAATATGCATTCTAATAATTATACACATAACGTGATTTTCTTTATTCGCCTGGATGGGAAGTTGTTTACCAGAGCGCATATAACAGTCCATTATACCGAAGTCGATGGTGAGTTAACTGCGGATGTAAACCTTGAAAAGGTACAATGCAAATAATATTAATAACTCATTGACTGAAAGCCCTGGTTACTTAATCAGGGTTTTTTTGTGCGCTGACTTATCTCAGTACTGGATAAAGCACTTTTACCTCCTTCGCCGGTATCTTACCTCTCCTGAAGGGAGAAAATCCTTACCGGGGAGCAGTTTATCTGACACAACCAACCGATTATTGTTTGGGAAGTACCCTTAGTTTCAAATCAAAGGGAAAAGTTTATAGATTGTGTTAACGATGGATCGAACACGTGTAGTTGTACAGGATCGTACAAGCCAGTTTTGAAGCTATTATATATGCAAATTGTATGCAAAAGAAAAAGCGGCTACCAATTCTTCTATCAGTAACCGCTTGAATTTCAGTGTCGGGGTAGTAAGATTCGAACTTACGACCCCCTGCTCCCAAAGCAGGTGCGCTAACCGGACTGCGCTATACCCCGATTTTGTGGTGCAAATGTAATGCTTTTTGGCAAATGATTGTCAATTCCTGTCGGAAACGTAAAAAAATCTCTATTCCTTCAAACCTGTCAGCCGGGTTCTAGTCTATCACTGTTTTTCCGGTCTGTATATATTTACCCACTTTCCGGAGTGTTTTTACATCAATCTTCCTGATTCTCCCCTCATAGTCCGGGCCCACATCCAGTGAAAAAATATTGCCATATTTTACCGCTCCAAGATAATCCTTGTAGATATCCCCGGCTGGCTTACACAGATCATCATGTTTGGGCAGGGAATAGAACCACATGGCCCCTCCTTCATGTTTCGGCAGGATGGGATAGGTAAATTCAGCTACTAAATAACCCATATAATTTTCCTCGGCCTCTTTATTGTACTTTGAAGTATTTGCATCCCCGATCTCACCAGGTGATCCCATCTCCCTTAAGGATAACCTTCCGGCTGCTTCACCGTGATTAAATCCAACAAAACAATTTGGCTGGAACCGATGTACCCATTCAACAGTCTCCTGATGACTGAGTCCCCCGTCTCCGACCGCATGATCCATCCAGAAGAATTCAATGGGCCCGTATTTGGTACATAACTCCTGTAGCTGAGCTCTCTTCATTTCAGGGTTCATACCTTTTCCGGCATTTCCTCCTTTGCCATCAACTGCCCCGGGCCAGTTCCAGTCCCCTTCCGAGAAATACAGTGCCAGTTTGATCCCGTATTTATCACACGATTCCCGGAGTTGTGCCAGTACATCTATTCCCAGCGGACTGTTGGTGACCTTCTTGTCGGTGGTCTCACTATTCCACAGACAGAAACCATCGTGATGTTTGGAAAGGAAGAGGATGTAGTTCATCCCTGCATCTTTCGCCACCTGGCACCACTGGTCTGTATCACAACCTTTGGCTGTAAAGTATGAAGCGTCCTTATCCAGGGTAGGGGTCCATTCATGACCATAGAAGGTGCTGAATGACCAGCAGATGAACATGCCGAATCTCATCTCTTTGACCTGTTCGGCACGTACCCGGTCATCCAATTTTTCTGCCCTGCCTTGACCTGAGACTGGGAAAGCTGGTTTAAACAAGCCAATAATTGCAATTAGAAGGAATACATTTTTCATAATCTATTAGTTTATGCACAAAATGTTAGTCCAGATGATACACTTCTTCCAAATCGGCCCACCAGACCCCCTCACCTGCTGATTCCACAGGTACCTGGCATGGATCAGTGAGATCCCACCATGCCCGGGTAGTGGAGTCTTCTGCCATCTTCTGCATATCCGCATCAAAATCAGTCCCGCTATACTCAAGATAGCTGAAAAGGTATCCGTCGCGGTAATAAATTGAATAATTACTGATATGACACTCCTTTAGCATCTTGTTCACATCGGGCCAGGGATTGGCATGCAGTGCTTTATACTCATCCAGTTTTTCAGGCTTCACCCGGATAACCCAGGCGTATCTTCTAACTTCATTTTCACCTGTCTGTTCATTGGTCTCATTCATACAAGCCTGAACAGGAAGAAATACCGCAAAAATGATCAAGAATAGGTTTCTCATGTGTTTTATTTATATACCCTAAAACCAGGTTTAAATTTAAGCTTTTTAATATTAAATGATACCAATGGGATAGGATAGTCAAAATCATTGTTTGAGGATAATTGTTTTCTTTGTTGTTATAATGCTGCATGACCCAAGCCATAAAACGACACCTGAAATTGCCGGGGAAATCAACCTTGGTCAGTATGAGATTGATGTATTGAAGGATCTCGCCGATGAATGGGCAGAGATTTCAAACCTACCCATACACAAAGAGAAAGCCCGTTTATGGCAGAAGCTGAACGACCTGGAATCGGAAAGACCCATGGTCTGGATCGATGAGATTCCCTGGCATGAAATGAATTACAATGATGAATTGACTATTCAATGTAAGAATTCATGGGCACAGTCCCAGGAAGAAATAATGCGCAGAACCATATACCAGTGGAAGCATATGCCGGGAGATATGATCCTGAATCCATGGTTGGACTGCCCCCTTTCAATCCACAGCACCGATTTTGGCATGATCGAAGATGTTGATCTGGCTGTGACCGATAACAACAATGATATTGTTTCGCGGCATTTTAACATCCAGATCAGGAATATGGACGATCTGGAAAAAATTAATATGCCTGTTATCACCCATAACAGTGAAGCAACGGAGATCAGGTACCAGCTGATGAATGAGATTTTTGGGGATATCCTGCCTGTAAGGAGACAGGGACAGACCCATATCTGGTTTACACCCTGGGATTATCTGATCCGCTGGTGGGGGATCCAGGAGGCGATGACGGACCTGCTCCTGCGCCCCGATATGGTCCATGCTTTTTATGAGCGAATGGTGCAAGCATGGATGGTGGAGCTGGACCAGTTTGAAGCCCAGAACCTGCTCTCTCTTGATTGCAATAACACCCGGATCGGCTCCGGCGGATATGGCTATACCAGGGAAATGCCTGGTGATCCCTTTGAAAAGGAGTGGGTAAGGCCGCACAATATGTGGGGTTGCTCCAACGCCCAGATCTTTTCCGAGGTATCACCCGAAATGCATTGGGAGTTTGCCATAGAGCACGACCTGAAGTGGCTCGAACGTTGGAAAATGACCTATTACGGGTGCTGCGAACCGCTTGCCGGGAAAGCTCACCTGTTGAAGAGAATCCCCAATCTCAGGAAGGTGAGTTGCAGTCCCTGGAACAATACCCGACAGGCTATCGATGAGTTGGGAGGAGATTATGTGATCAGCCGTAAACCCAACCCTGCTGTATTTGCACCTAAAACATTCGACCCCGGGCAGGCCAGAAGAGAGATCAGAGATTTCCTTGAACAAACAGAGGGTGAATGCCATGTGGAATTTATCATGAAAGACATCTCCACAGTCAAGTATGAACCACAGCGGCTTTGGGAGTGGGAGAAGATCTGTATGGAAGAGGTAACCTCATTTAAAACAAAATAGGTGAATTCAAAAGAAAGAGTGCTTACAACATTTGAATATAGGGAACCCGACAGGGTCCCTGTGTGGCTGGGGGCATCACCTGAATTCATCAATAAGGCCATTGAAGAATTCGATCTGAACAGTGAGGAGGAGCTCCTGCAATTATTCGGGGATGATTTCCGAAGGGTAATTGCGCCCTATAGATATGATGATCCTGAATACGAGAATAATACTCCCTTCGGCATTCCCCGGGAGGGCTTTGGTTATGGAATGGCCATGAGTCACCCTTTGAGTGATGCCAGTATAGATGATGTAAGGGTATACAGCTGGCCCGACCCGAATAATGTGGACATATCGAATTACCGCTGTGAAGCGAAAAAACATTATGACAGTTTTGCCATCCTGGGTGGGGACTGGTCACCTTTCTGGCATGACTTGACCGATCTCCTTGGGATGGAGAATATGTTCATCAGGATGTGCATGGAACCCGAAATGGTACAATACACCATCGAAAGGATCGTGGACTACTACATTGAGGTAAATACCAGGATCTTCGAGGAGGCCGCAGACCTGATTGATATCTTCTTTCTTGGCAATGATTTCGGGAGCAATACCGGCCCCCTGCTGGATGTGGGCCTGTTCGACCAGTTTATCGTCCCTCAGCTTAAGCGGCTCATCGGTCTCGGTCACCGTTACGGTCTGAAAGTAATGATGCATTGCTGTGGGGGATTCCGGGAACTGATCCCATCCATGATCGAATCGGGCCTAGACTGCCTCCATGCCATTCAGCCAAGCTGCCGTGGCATGGACATCGAGGAATTGAAAACCGAATTCGGTGACCACATAGTTTTCAATGGTTGCATTGATTCCAATTTAGTCCTGATACAGGGAACTTCGGATCAAGTTCAACTGGAAACGAGGAGGACTCTTGACATCATGAAGCCGGGCGGTGGTTTTATTGCAGGAGCAAGCCATGATTACCTACTGGAGGAGACACCTGTGGAGAATGTCTTAACAATGTTTGAAACCATAAGAACCTACGGTAAATATTAACCTCAGCAGTTTCACTTAAGAAATGAAAGATATAAACATACCCACACTTGACCTGATCATCATTCTCGCTTACCTGCTGATTATAATCACAATTGGTATTTTATCGGCACAGAGAAAAAAAACCACCAGTGAGGGCTTCTTCCTTGCAGGGCGATCCCTTCACTGGGGAATGATAGGAGCTGCGCTTTTTGCAGCCAATATCTCCACTATTCATATGGTGGGGCTGGCAGCCAATGGATTCAAAGATGGACTTGTATGGGGGAATTTTGAATGGATGGCCACTTTCCTGCTGATTATTCTTGCGCTTTTTTTTGCGCCCTTTTATTTCAAGAACAAAATTTCTACGTTGCCTGAATTCCTGGAAAAAAGATATGGGCCCAAATCAAGATCATTTTTTGCTTTTATAGTGATCATCACCGCGCTTTTTTCACACATTGGGATCAGCCTATACGCCGGAGCGGTTGTTTTAAAAACTTTTTTTGGGATTGATATTATGGTCTCCATCCTTGTAATATCATTCATTACTACACTTTACAGCATTTTGGGAGGCCTGCGGGCCATTGTTGTAATAGAGACATTCCAGACTGTCATACTCATCGGAGGCGGCCTTCTCCTTACCATACTATCCATGACCCTGCTAAAGGATCAAGGGATCCATTCCATGGCGGAATTGAAAGCCGTATTAAGACCCAACCAACTGGATATGCTGCAGTCAGGAGATAACTCCATATTGCCCTGGTATGCAATTCTACTGGGATACCCGGTATTGGGGATCTATTACTGGTGTGCAGATCAGACCATCGTGCAAAAAGTGCTGGGAGCTAAAACCATGACTGATGCCCAGATCGGTCCCCTGTTTGCCGGATTCCTGAAGATTTTACCCGTCTTCATCATGGTATTTCCCGGCATAATGGCCTATGCCCTGTTTTCAGACCAGATTTCTGATCCCAATGATACCCTCATGGTACTGATCTCCAATGTGCTTCCCACCGGACTCATAGGATTGATGTCTGCCGCATTACTTGCGGCCTTGATGAGTACAATATCAGCTGCATTGAACAGTGTGGGGACCCTGGTATCCATAGATATTGTAAAAAAGATCCGTCCCTCTACGTCAGATAAGAATGTATTAAGAGCAGGACGGATCACCAGTTTTGTTGTGATCATTCTGGCCATTTCATGGTCCCCGTGGATCGGACGGTTTGAAAGCATTTTTGATGCAATTTCCATCATATTATCCATGATATCTCCACCTGTGGCAAGTGTTTTTGTGATGGGAATCCTTACAAAAAAAGGGAATGATAAAGTGGCGCTCTTCACAATGATTCTTGGTCTGATGTTAGGAGCAATTGTATTTTGCCTGGACTTTGAACCCATATCCGGCTCTAAGCTGATTACTGACGGTCTGGGAATACCTTTTCTGATGCAGGCATGGTGGCTGTTCGTACTCTCCACCCTCTTTTACATGGTCATGAGTTATGTTTCACAGCCCCGCCCGATGGCAGAAATCCAGAACCTTGTTTTTACACGTGAGCACCTGAAGGGATTCAGATCCGGAATTACCAGCATAAAGGATCCAAGAATCTGGACAGGCCTCCTGCTGATTATTATGATCCTGTTATATATCTATTTCGGTTAGTAATTTACTTTGAAGCATACTCGTCAGCCAATTGGTTAATCTGATCATCCGTTAGATTTTCAGCTGCAACGACCAGCCTGTAATTAAATGTTACAGACTCGCCTTTTTTCAAACTGAAATTCAGCTCATTTTCTCCTTCAGAAAATATTTTCTGACCAAGTGTGTTGGCAGCAAATAAGCCATAGCCCCTTGCATGCCAATAGGTTGGATATCCAACGTTTGATGGGTGATCAATGATTACCAATGCTACCTGTTCTCCTTTTATTTCGCTTTCAAGTTTCATCCATCGGCAGCGGGTTCCCCATACCTCTTTCCCTTCGACTCCTTCAGCACTTCTATAGTCACCTTTTACAAACGTGTTGTCCATTTTCTCAACTTTGGTAACGATACCATGTGAATCCACCAAATTGGTTGGTGATTCGGAAGGAAGTTCCAGTTCACGGGCTACACGAATGGCAAACATTCCCTCTTTATTGTCGGTGAAATTCACTTCGTCAATAACAGCGGTTAGCGTTGTAGTGCGATCGATAATGCGCATGTTCTCCAAAGCAATGAAAATGAAACTGGTTTGCTCCTCCAGCATTTTTGTTTGATCCGGAGATTTCCAATCGGAAGTGGTTTCCAATAGGGCTGTCCCTTTACCGCTCTCTGCTTTCTCAATAGAACGGTGATAAATGGTGCCATACCCATCTCTTTTTTCCGGATCAATTGCTTCTGAATTATTCCAGAAATCGAGTCCGTTCACATCACCATAATTCAACCATACACCCACATGGTGAGGGTGATCGGAGCGATCACCCTCTTTATTGAGCATTGGAAAACTGCGCGTCAACATATTTCCGGCTGGAGAGATGACCGGCCACAATACCGGTTTTTTGATCATTTCCGGATAGATGTACGAGGTAAAAAGCTTGCCGTCGACCATTACATCCACTTTCTGTTCAGCATCATTTACTTGCAGATCAACCGTCGCCTCGCTGCTGCATTGACTAATGAGCAACATACTGCTGCTCAAAGCAGCCAATAAGAAAATTGCTTTATATTTCATGGGAGTATTTTTAATTATACATTATTCGGAACAACAAAACCGTCACGGTAATTCCGTGTAAGCATCTTATCTGCTTCAGGATCATTCACAAACTTTTCAGAATCAGGATTGAAAGTTAACACGCGATCCAACCTGTAAGCGATATTCCCAAGATGTGCCAATCCGGAAGAGAGGTGAGCTGTTTCAACAGGTCCGTTTAATATGGAGGCGTCATGCTTGCGAACTGCCTCTATGAAATTGGCAAAATGCCCGTCTGTTCCTCCTGCACCTCTGGCCATCCCTGTACCCGATTCTCCTCCATCTTCTCCTGATTGCCCGGGTTCTCTGTTTCTTCCTAAATAGGTCTTATACTTATCATATCCATCCACAACCAGGATTCCTTTATCACCA
>JBDLIX010000191.1:0-9349 GCA_039714655.1 Bacteroidota bacterium | reverse complement strand
CTCGATACGAACATGAGTGTAGAGGTGGGTTATATGCCGGGGAGGGTTGTTAATCCAGGTGATATTATGCAATCTGCCCTTGGTCCGAATGCAACCGAAGAGAGCAGGAGCGCTTTTCCAAAACAGTGGCAGGAGATGGTAAGAACCATCTTCGCTCATGCAGACACAGTTATTGAAGTAAAATGAACATTGTCACGATTTGTCATTGTTAAAAGAGGTGTTAAATCTTTCTTATTTAGACTCGTTCCATATAATAAGAGTAATTTGCATCTGAATCGTTGCAAAAACGTTAGATTATGGAACAGTTTAATACCCTGATTGAGAAACAGTACCACTCACCAGGCCTTTACGAAGGCATTCTTTCAAGACTTAAAGAACAGAAAGTGAATCTGAAGCATGTATCAAGAAGTCATATTGCCGGAGTGGATGAATTTCATGTAAGAGGTGCTGAGGTTTCAAAAGAGCTGGCACAGGAGATCGACCTTACCAATGCAACCGTCCTGGATATTGGCTGTGGAATCGGAGGTCCCTCCAGAATGCTCGCAGACGAATATGATTGTTCGGTTACAGGTATAGATATCTGCCCGGATTATATCCGAACTGCACAAAAATTGTCAGAACTTGTCGGTTTCAATGGCAGCACTAAATTTATTGAGGCTGATGCCCTGAATCTACCATTTGAAGATGGCTCTTTTGATGTGGTATGGACGCAGCATGTACAGATGAATGTCAGAGATAAAACCCGGTTCTACTCTGAGATAAACAGGGTTCTTTCTGACCGGGGAACCTTCATCTATTATGACATTTTCAAAACAAATGGACAGGATGTAAACTATCCTGTACCCTGGGCAAATGATCCCTCTATCAGTTTTCTGGGGTCCATACCTGCTTTTTATGATATTCTGTCAGAACTTGGATTGACCAGGGTAATAACCACCAATCAGACCGCCAAAGCAACACAGTTTCTAGTGGACCTTTTCAACAAGGTAAAGAAGAGTGGCCCTCCCAAAATGGGTTTGAATGTATTGATGGGAAATACAACAGGCGAGAAACTGGGCAACATCCTGCTGGGTCTTAAGGAGAACAAAATTGTTCTTCAGAGTGGGATATATATCAAAAACCTATAACGGAGAATAAGCAATGGAGAAATTTCTGATTGAAGAATCTATCGTGAATCATCACAAGTGAGAAATTGAACATTCGTACCAGAAAATCCCCTGCAGATAATTAATTGATTAGAATGTAGAAAGTGGGTATCGAAAAATTTCACTATTTTACATTGCTATTAATAAACATCTAATCACATAAATATCTGAAACCATGAACACAGGAACTTCAATTATTGGAATTATTGCACTGATTTGTGCTATCTGGGTCATTTATGATGTATGGGTTAATCAGAAGAAAATGTCAGCAGGATCAAAACTCCTGTGGACAATTTTTGCCATTATTTTTAGCATCATAACAGCAATAGTTTATTACTTCAAAAAGAAGAAGTAACGACAAGCCGACAACTTCCCTTTTTATATTACAAAGCCCCCGCAGATCCTCATAATCTGCGGGGGCTTTTGCATTTTGACATGGTCCGCATGGAATCAGTCCATTACAGGTTCCAAATAGACTCATAATTCGTTTACAGGAACATTGGATATAAGAATATGCAATATATATATTGCTTTTTGTAATATTTATATTACATTTGCATTGTGGAGAATATGAAACTTAAAGTAGCAAGGGTAGAAAAAAGCCTGTCTCAACAAGAGCTTGCTGATCTATGTGAGGTCACAAGACAAACTATTGGACTCATTGAAAAAGGGAGGTACAACCCGACACTGAATCTTTGTATCAAGATAGCAAGCATATTAGATAAAACCTTAAATGATCTATTCTGGGATGAAAGCAAAAAATAAAAAACCGTTTCTAAATATGGATGAGCGGAACAGGCAGATAGCGCTCAGAATCATAGCCATCATGTATTTCCTTACGATCTTTGCCATGCAGGGAATTGCATTATATCGTCAATTTGTTCTCGGTCAGGAATTGAATGAATTTGAAGATATTGCGATCCTAATGACCATAAACTCCCTGTTTCTAATTAGTGCCCTTTTGTATTTTGGAGCAATTCCGGTACAGAAGCTAAAAGTTAAAACCATCATTCTTGCCTATCTGCTATTTGTGGTTCTGGGCAGCCTGTTTACGTATGCCAAATACAATATCTTTCAAAATCCTGGACTCTCTTTCAAACAGCTATTTGACAAACTTATAATAGTCTGTGCCATCATAGGTATAATAATGGCATTCTGGATTCTGCTTTCAATATTAAGCAAACGAAGACTTGACAAAGAATTGGAGGATTAGACTGGGATAAAACATTGAAACAATTAAACAGTTGCGAAATGAAAAAATCTACACTCCTGCTACTAATAGCATTGTTCGGTTTGATATCATGTGGTACATTAAGCGAAGGAATAGTTATTGAAAAACGTTATACACCTGAACTGTACTATGGCGTATATGGTCCACCCTATGATGAATACCTGCTTCTTGTAGAAGGAGAAATGAACTCTAAAATGGTAACGGAAAAAATTTACGTTTCAAAAAGCTGCTATGACAGCATAGAAATAGGAGATCTATATAAGATTGAATATTGAACACTAAGATCCATCAACGCACCCGTCAATATAAAATGCAAAGCCCCCAAAGACACTGGGTCTAACGGGGGCTTTCGCGGTTTGGTGGTGGTACCACCAGCCCACAATGCTATGAGGAATAATCCAGCGGAAATCAAATATCCCGCCTCATCATAAGAAACGGTATCCCAGGGAGAGTCCGAAACCGACATTTTTCATAACGGAGTCGTCATCATTTGGATTCATGTTCAACAATCCATACTGGGTGTTCAGCTGAAGATAAAGCCCCATTCCGGTTTCATATCCTGCATAAATCCCTGCCCCGGCATCAAGCGCCTTTATATCCATATCAGTTTTGGTATCTCCTACAACGGAAGTCGCTTTGACAGCATAGCCCACATAGGGTCCAAAACCGAGCAAAACATATCCGTTCCCCAACGCCCCTCTGTAGAGCAAATTAAGAGGAAGCTCAACGTAAGAGATTTTATAGTTTATATCTACCGCAACCACCGTATTCTTTGCCCCTTTTTGTGAAAACTGCAATCCGGGCTGAAAATAAAAGTCGGGGGCGACAGGAATCATAACATTCACCCCGGCGTGAAAACCGGTAGCAAGGGAGTTGTCAAGCTTGTTACCAAGGATATCCTGTCCATTCAGATTCTGGATGTTTACACCTGCCTGTACACCAAACGCCATCTTCTGGTCACCCTGTGCACAGAGCGCAAGAGCCGACAACAGCAGGATGGATACAGTTAACAATTTTGTCTTCATATCTATTGATTTAAGTGTGTTATATATTTGAGATATTGCTCATAAGGAGCCTATTCATTGGCCTCTTTAGCGGCCTCCTCAATCATCTTCTCATTCGCAGTGATCAGAAAATCCACCCTGCGGTTCTGTGAGCGGCCCTCTTCCGTTTCATTGTCGTAGAATGGGGTAGTCTCGCCATAGCCTACCGTGTTCAGCCTGTCGGCCTGAACACCGCTATTTGCAAGGTATTTGGATACAGATCCGGCACGCTGCTCCGAGAGTGTCTGGTTATAACTCTCAGTACCCGTGTTGTCGGTGTGTCCCTGGACCTCAATATTCGTATCAGGATAGTGATCCAGGACAACAACTAGCTTATCCATGTCCACATGGGCTGCTTCCGAAAGGTCGGAGCTGTCGAATCCAAAGAGTATGTTGTTGCCGAACTCCACAACGATTCCCTCCTCAACCCGAACAACTTTTGCATCGGGAATGGACTTTTCAATTTCTGCAGCCTGCTTATCCATCTTATTACCGATGATTGCACCGGTAGCACCTCCAACAGTTGCCCCGATAATAGCACCAAGGGCAGGATTACCTGCAGCATCACCGATAATAGCCCCCATGGCAGCACCTGAGGCAGTCCCGATAACGGCACCCTTCTGAGTTCTGTTCATTGAAGAACAACTTGAGATAATAAGTGCTGCTGCCAGGATCCAAACATAACTTCTGTTTACCTTTTCCATGTCTTTTAGTATTTAGTGAAATAAAATTTTACAGTAAGTTAGTTATTGAGTGTCAATTTTCAAACAATGTGGCCAGGTTAAAAACTATAGTAAGAGATATCTCTATTTCCATCAACGCCTCTATCATCAGAAATTGGACTGAGGTACGATCCATGGGACATCGTTGGTTTGCCGATAGTTAAGATACGCGATATTGACATTTCATGTCATTTTTTATATTTTTACTTGAAATAGGATTGTTATTGGCATAATAAAAATCTGCATGATGATACAGATTGCTCAAATTGTCAAGAACTCATACTTCCGGGAGGCCTACCCTCTGTCACCAACATTGCTTTATCAATCCGTTTTTCAATGCAAGCTCCCGGCGAATGCCTCTCCCATGAAGATCCGAAATCTGAAGTTCTAAGCCGGATCGTGGAATAGGCACAACCTGCTATTTTAAGATCGAGATATACATTTTTTTGTCAGATAGTTTTAAAAAAATCCAAATGAAAGATACAGCTGCAGCCATCCTTGCACAATACCTGGAGCAAGAAAATGCAAAATACCTGTTTGGAGTACCGGGAGCACATATATTGCCGATATACGATGCAATGTATCGCACTACTTCAATTCAACCTATCTTAACCAAACATGAAGTTGGTGGCGCCTTTATGGCATATGGCTATGCGGCAGTTACCGGCAATCTGGGGGTCTGCTGCGGGACAGTGGGCCCGGGGGCAACAAACCTTGTAAGTGGAGTTGCAGCAGCCCATTTGGATTCTATCCCAATGCTCGTAATAACAGGTCAGGTGGGCACCAAAGCTTTCGGTCGCAGTGCCCACCAGGAATCCACAGGATACGGACGATCGATCGACCAAAACTCCATTTTCAAGGATATCACGAAAATGAGTGTTATGATAACAGATAAGGACGCTATGTCCAGGACCCTGCGAACTGCAATTCGGGGGGCTCTTTCAGGTAGACCTGGCCCTGTACACATTGACTTTCCCTCCAATATCCAACTGCAAGAGATTAACGAAGAGATCCTGCCGCCGGAAAGCTATCGTCCGGTCAACAAAACACATGCTCCGAACATAGATCAAATCAAAACCATCGCAGATCTTTTATACAACTCGGAAAATCCGGCAATGCTCATCGGTTACGGTGCCTCCAAATGTGCCAATGATGGCATCATTATCGAATTGGCTGAGAAGTTACAGATTCCGGTTGCAACATCTGGTAAAGCCAAGGGAGTATTTCCGGAGGATCATCCCCTTTCAGTGGGATGTTTGAGTATCCGGGGTTCAAAAGCCGCCAACACATACCTTAAATCGGCTATTGATGTATTATTGGTTGTGGGTACGGATCTAAGTGAAATGACAAGTCATGGTTGGGATCCAAAGCTCCAACCATCAAAAGCGCTGATCCAGATCGATATTGATCCAAATGAGATCGGTAAAAACTATCCCGTACAGGTCGGGCTGGTCGCCGATGCAAGGGAAGCACTTCACGCAATCAATTCAAATCTCTCAGAACTTCCTCCTAAATCAAAGCGAGACCTTGCCTCCTTTAAAAAATCCTCGCAGTACTATAATGAGCCGGTAAGCTTTTCCAATCATATACCTATGAAGCCACAAAGACTCATGAGAGAATTGAGAAACAGCCTTCCCAGAAACACGTTGATCTTTGGGGATATGGGTAACACCTATTCCTGGATCTTAAGGTATTTTCAATCCTATCCTGAGGGAATGAACTTTTTACCTTCCGGTATGGCATGCATGGGTTCTTCCGTAGCCGCTTGTATGGGCGGAAAACTAGGAAGGCCGGAGTCCCCCGTAGTATGCATTTGTGGCGATGGGGATTTTTTAATGACAGGGATGGAGGTCCTGACGGCTGTTGATTACAAAATACCGGTCATATGGATCATTCTAAAGAATAATCGTCTGGGAGCGATCCATGATGTGCAGGCACTCTCCTACCAGGGTAGAATCTCAGCAAGTATATTCAACGAAATCGATTTTGTATCGATCGCAAAAGCATTTGGAGCGCATGGATTCAGGGTTGAAAAGCCAGAAGATATTGCCTCAACTGTTAGAGAGGCATTGGAAATCAATGGACCCGTTATCCTGGAAGCAATTATAGACCCGGAAGAAAAATTTCCAATAACACGAAGATCCATTTCACTGAAAGACTCAATAGGATTACCGAAGTTGATGAATTCTATCTCGACGGAGAGCATACTTGCGCTCTTCAAAATGTATAGAAACAAAGAAAAATAAACCAAAACCCAATCCGGATGAAGTTTGATTATGACTATATCATAGTGGGTTCTGGGTTCGGTGGTTCAGTTGCAGCGCTTCGTTTATCAGAAAAGGGATACAGCGTACTGGTGGTTGAAAAGGGAAAGCGATGGTCTCCGGAACAATTTCCTAAAACCAACTGGAATCTAAAAAAGTGGTTGTGGTTACCCCTGTTCCGATTCCATGGCTTTTTTAAAATTACTTTCATGCGTCATGTGGGAATCATCAGCGGTGTGGGGGTCGGAGGCGGATCGCTGGTCTATGGCAATACCCTGCCCAGACCGGAAGGAACCTTCTTTCAGTCGGGGAGCTGGTCAGGCCTGGCTGACTGGGAAAAGGAGCTTGAACCACATTACTCTGAAGCCGAAAGGATGCTTGGAGTTACTGAAAACCCTGGATTGTATGATTCGGATGAATCGCTTCGACAAGTGGCCTCTCGATATGGTAAATCAGACCTGTTTAAACCCACAAGGGTGGCTATCTTTTTCGGGGAACCGGAACAGGAGGTCCCTGATCCCTACTTCCGGGGGGATGGACCCCGGCGTTCAGGATGCAACCACTGCGGGGGGTGTATGACAGGTTGCCGGTACAATGCCAAGAATTCACTGGATAAGAATTACCTGTTTTTTGCCGAAAAAAGGGGTGCCCGGGTACTGGAGAGAAAGAGAGTAACCCACATTCAGCCCCTGAGAGGGAAATATGGCGAGCATGGTTATCAGGTAACCTTCAGGGATTCTATACGGTTTATGAAAAGAGAAGGCCAGTGCACCTCAGGAGGGGTAATTCTGGCAGGGGGTGCCCTTGGAACAGTTCGCCTGTTGTTTGATATGAAAGGAAAATACCTGAAGAGGATCAGTGACCAGCTTGGTTCACAGATCAGGACCAACAGTGAGAGCATCGTTCTGGTACACTCCAGGCAAAAAGAGAAGGATTTCTCAAAAGGAGTGGCCATAGGCTCCATTTTTCCCCCGGACAAGGATACCCACCTGGAGGCAATGCGGTACGCAAGCGGATCGGGATTCTGGAAATTGACAGGGGTCCCGCTGACTCATGGAAAAACCTTGCCTGGACGTATACTGAAACTGCTCTGGAAACTGATTACCAGGCCCCTTCCCTGGCTCCGGCTCTATTTTTGCAGGGACTTTGCCAGGGAATCGGTGATCCTGCTTTTTATGCAGCGACTGGATAGCATGCTCAGTATGAGCAGGGGTCTTTTTAACCTACGCTCCAAAATCTCAACCGGCAAACCACCCTCGGCATTTATACCATTTGCAAAAGAGCTGGCAGAAGCCACAGCAGAAGTGGTGGACGGTACTCCATTTGTTATGGCCACAGAAGGGTTGACAGGGATTCCTACAACGGCACATTTCCTGGGAGGTTGTGTGATCGGCAAGAATCGGGAGGAGGGAGTTATTGACAAGGATCACAAAGTTTTTGGATACCAGAACCTCTTTGTATGTGACGGAAGTACCATCTCTTCCAATTTAGGGGTAAATCCGGCCCTTACCATTGCGGCGATGACCGAGCGGGTGATAAGCAAAATTCCACTTAAGAAATAGTTTGATACATTTAATATGTAAATCTTCAGCATTAGGTACCGTATAGTCTGTTACATCTTCCATGGGATCACCAGGTCAATTACCATGCCATGCGCCCCCAGCCTTTACTCTTGCCATCAAGCGGTGGAAGGCCCGGTATTTCACGACCACGGTTGACATAATAACGGTAGTTTTCAAGTGATGTGCCATTGGGAATGCGGTGGTCAAGGCCGAAAATTGTGCCGCCTTCCTGCATGTAATAAGCAAGGCAGGCCTGCTTCTCACCCATAAGTTCGCGTGCGATATCCCATCCGCCCGGAATTTCAATACGCACCACTTGTCCCTGTGTATGAAGGGTGGTACTGGCGGTAATAATGACAGCCGCACTCAGGACAAACATCATTATTGCACTGTTCGCTGCATCCCACTTCTGCATTTTCCAGTTGGCCATGGAGCTGTTATCGCTACCCTCTGCGACTTCAGGCAGCTTTGGGATGAAGCCCTTCAGTACAACTGTTATGCCCGGAAGAAAAGAGGCAACTGTTTTTCTCAAAATAGAAATATCTCTATTCTTCATGAATAGGTTCTATTTGTTTTCTTCTTTTAACTCCAAAACCAATCCACATACTGTTGTTGTTCCTTCATGAGGCGTGAATTTGATTTCAGGATTTGATTGTCCATCAAGAGAGATATTAATGGATCGAATGGTGGTTTTGTTTATTGCCACATCATATACCGAATCATTGATACGTACTTCCAATCTACTATCCGGTTCCTCAGATGTAAGTAATATCTTCAATATGTATTTCCCGGCAATTATTGTTTCACTGCCACTGAAGGCATTTAACTGAATATTCGTTTTTGAATCAAGTACTATTCCCTGCTCAAATATTTCAGGGTATTCAACAGACTTGACTCTGTTTTCAACCACCTTCCTACCTGTTTCTTTCTCACCCAATACATTCCAATAAGCTTTTCGCGCATCAATAAAATAGGTTTTTACACCCGCCATTTGAGCGAGGTCTTCATGTGATGTGGCACCGAAGTTGATCCTTATGTCATCCATTCCAATTAATTGCTTCATAGATAAAAAATATGGAACCCAGCGTACCCCCATCGAAAAGAGTATACCTTGTTCCCCTTTTGTAATCTGTCCATGCTGAATGGTTTTGGCATATTTTTCTATTGCCAGGGCTGGTTGAAATTGATCAACAATACGCTTTGCTGCGTCAATATCTCCTGACTCAAGTTTCTCCCTAAAGGCAAGAAATAATCCTTGCTGATGAAAAAACTCTTTAACGAAATGCTCATGATCCACAAAATACAAATAGGTCTCTTTTTGATCTTTTGAAAAGGCCTCTACATCCACCTGTGCTAACAGAGCCAGCCTCTCATCACATTTT
>JBDLIX010000190.1:0-9353 GCA_039714655.1 Bacteroidota bacterium | reverse complement strand
TGATTCGAAAACCTCTTCGGTAACCTCCATTGCCTCCAGACCAAATTTCTGATAGATCTCCTCCCCCACTTTTGTCTCCCGGTTATGGAAAGCCGGCAAGCAATGGAGGAATTTTACATCCGGATTGCCTGTCAGGTTGATGACTTCCAGGTTTACCTGGTACGGTTTAAGCAGTTTGATGCGCTCTTCCCAAACCTCCTGGGGCTCACCCATGGAGACCCAGACATCTGTATAGAGGAAATCTGCATCCTTCACTGCCTCTTGTACATTGTCTGCGATTGTGATCTTTCCTCCGGTTTGATTCGCAATCTTCCGGCATTTCTTTACAAGTGATTCCTCCGGTTGAACAGAGGCAGGAGCTACAGCAGAAAAATCAATCCCCATCTTGGCAGCACCAACCATCAGCGAATTCCCTACATTGTTCCTGGCGTCTCCCAGGTAACACAATTTCATCTGGTTTAACGGCTTATGGCACTGCTCCAGCATGGTCATAAAATCGGCCAGAACCTGTGTGGGATGATACTCATCGGTAAGGCCATTCCAAACAGGTACGCCAGCATTCTCAGCCAGTTCTTCAACAATGGATTGTCCAAATCCCCGGTATTCGATGCCATCATACATGCGTCCCAGAACACGGGCCGTATCCTTCATGGACTCTTTATGCCCGATTTGCGATCCCGATGGTCCCAGGTAGGTGACACCGGCTCCCTGATCAAGTGCAGCCACTTCAAATGCACACCTGGTACGGGTGGAACTCTTCTCAAAAATCAACGCAATATTCTTCCCTTTCAAAAGCTGAGTTTCAGTACCTGTATGTTTTGCCTTTTTTAAGGAAAAACCAAGGTCCAGCAGGAATTTAATCTCTTCGGGGGAGTAATCAAGCAGTGTCAGAAAATGACGGTTGCGAAGGTTATAAGCCATCGTTGAATCAATTGATTGTTAGTCAGACAAAATTAGCATAAAATGTTACTTATCGTATTCCATGGTAATTTTCGTACCATAGCTTCTATCTTGCAGTTTGAAGGCTTCAGTTATTACACTTTTCTCCCCTCCGTTCTTTATGAACTGCAGGCAAGCCCTGACTTTAGGGGCCATGTCACCCTCACCGAACATGCCCTCTTCCAGATACGTCATCGCATCGGTATAATTGAGAAACTCCTTCATTTCCTGCTGCGGGGTATTGAAATTGATGTATACAAAAGGCACATCCGTTAGAATATAGAACTCATCAGCTCCAATTCTTGCCCCCAGCAGAGCAGAGGCCAGGTCTTTGTCGATCACTGACTCCAATGGCCTTATGCGTCCTTCCGAATCCCTGTAAACAGGTACACCTCCACCCCCTGAAGCTACCACGATATTGCCCTGTCTGGCTAGTTTTTCCACTACTTTCTCATTGATGATCTCAATGGGTTCAGGGGATGGAACCACCCTTCTGTATCCGCCTTCCCTCTTTTTTGACTCTTTAAAAATCCACCCC
This sequence comes from Bacteroidota bacterium, assembly GCA_039714655.1. Taxonomy (GTDB): domain Bacteria; phylum Bacteroidota; class Bacteroidia; order Bacteroidales. The sequence goes on along the minus strand of JBDLIX010000190.1, from coordinate 7,876 downwards.
TTTTCACTTGCAATCCGGTCGGAATCTTCTTTGGTGTATATCTTACCCACCCTTTTTGAAGGTCGTTCAAATGCCGGATCATTCTCCTTAACTAGGGCCATGGTAACCAGGGTCACCACCTCTCGCTGAATTCCATGTTTATACAATACATTTCTGAGCATCCGTTCGATCATATAACCGATACCGCCCTGCGAATCGGCCACACAAATATCCAGCGGCATTTGCGGGATCCCGTAAACTCCCTCTCCGGCATCATTTCGCATCAGGATGTTTCCTACCTGAGGCCCATTTCCATGGGTGAGTACCAAGTCATATCCCTCTCTGATGAGAAAAACAAGGTTTTCAAGCGTATCAGTGGTGTTTTGTTCCTGTTCATCAATGGTGCCCTGCTGGTTATCGCGCAAAAGCGCATTCCCACCCAAAGCTACTACTGCAAGCTTTTTCATTGCCAAAAAGATTGATCACTCTTTGCAAATCTAAATAATTCCATCACCTTCACTTCACAAAAAAAACAGATTATATAACATGAATTGCATTGTTATAAAATATGATCGGACTATATGAATAATATTTTCTATTTTTAGGAAATTTCATTCCCCTCATTGTGTCCTTGAAATACCTGCTTGCTTTTTCTGTAATGATCCTCTTGCTCCTGATGAGTTGTGGTCGAAATGTGAACCTGCCGGAAACTGTAGATGCACACTATCTGAAATACCAGATCCGATACCTGGAAACCCAGGCCGGCGATATTCCAACACGGATTCTTCCCGGCCACATGGATACCTACTATACAAAGAATTACGTGTTTTCAAGTATCGTGGGATTTTTCGAGCAATTCTCACTTATTCAAATTGCCGATTTGAGGCGTAAAAAGGTTACCACTTTGCTAAATTTTTTTGGTAACAGAGTATATTATGTGGGAAGGCATGGGGAACTACCTGCAGCAATCATCGAACCAGATCATATGAATTGCACATATACCGGCGAGACCAAAGTCATTGGTGGATTGAACTCCGAAAAAATTAAAGTGGATACTGGTGAGGAACAATTCCACGTATACGCAACTAAAGATTTTTCTGTTCGAAAGCCTAACATTACAACTCCCTTTCATTCTATTAACGATCCTTTATCAGAGTTCAGGGTGCAATTAAGTCTGCTCAAAATGCATCTCACCTGCACAGAATTCGAATCAAAAACCATTGATTCGGAAATATTTACAATACCTGAAGGGTATCACTCAGTTTCCAGGGTTGAAATGGAAGATATTATTAACAGCTTGTTTACAAAAGAATAGCGACACAATCTCCGTTATTATTACCTTACAACGTTTAATTGAATTGTGAAGGATGGCCAAGAAAAAGAAGAAAAAACCCTTTGTCAGGTTCCTTGGATCTGTGATTTCATTTCTTAAAGATGACCGATTGCGATATGCCATGGGGATTGTTTTTCTTCTGGCCGCAATCTTCATGATTCTTTCATTTATCTCATATCTTCTTAACTGGAGAACGGACCAGGATTTTGAATGGGCCAAGGTTTTTTCAGGTCCGGAGATTAAGGTGGAGAATTCAGGCGGAAAGCTGGGAGCCTGGTTGGCAGACCTCTTTATCAACCAGTGGTTTGGACTGGCCAGCTTTCTCTTTCCTGGCATCCTGGTAATTTGGGCCATGTTCCTTTACAGGATACATCTGTTAAAAGTCTGGAAAGCAGTCAGGAACAGTATACTTCTGATTATTCTACTCTCCATCACCCTGGGGCTCCTATTTGGAGATGCCGGAGGGATTTTCGGTAGCGGACCGGGAGGACAACATGGTTATTTTCTCAGTAAATGGCTGTTAGCCAGCATCGGTTATTTCGGAACCGTATTTCTGCTTTTGATCTGCTATACGGCCATGATACTATTTTCAACCAGCTTCCTGGACTGGATTCGTATCCAAAAAATACCTTTCAACTTCTCTGCCACAGATGAAGCTGACAATGAACAGCCCGGTGTAGAAGACTTAGTAACAACAACAGAAGAGCAAGCCGTCGACGAAACCGGGGAAGAGCCTTTTGTGGACTTGCCCAAGGATTCTTCTGTCAGTTCCGGGGGTTCTGATGAACCTGCCGGAAAGGATGATCCTGCCGGGAAGGATGATCCTGCCGTAAAGAATGATGTGGAAATGACCATTGAAGATGTCTCGGGTAACAATCCTGATGATATTAATCCGGATGAGGGTGCGCTTGTTGAGTATGATCCCACTCTTGACCTGCCTAAATTCCAATATCCACCCCTGAGCCTTTTGAAAGATTATAATCAGGGCGATACAACGGTCACCAACGAAGAGCTTATCTCCAATAAGAACCGTATTGTGGAGACCCTGGGAAATTATAACATCAAGATTGAGAAGATCAAAGCCACCATCGGTCCCACCGTTACCCTGTATGAGATAGTTCCTGCCCCCGGCATTCGAATCTCCAAGATAAAAAGCCTTGAAGATGACATTGCACTCAGCCTGTCTGCACTTGGGATACGTATTATCGCACCCATCCCGGGCAAGGGTACCATTGGAATAGAGGTTCCAAATCAGAATCCACGAATCGTTTCCATGAAATCGATCCTCGCATCCAGGAAATTCCAGGATGCGGAAATGGAGCTGGCCATCGCACTGGGTAAGACCATCTCCAACGAGACCTTTGTATTTGATCTTACCAAGATGCCACACTTACTGGTGGCTGGTGCAACCGGACAGGGAAAATCGGTGGGCCTCAATGCCATCATTGCTTCCCTGCTTTATAAAAAGCATCCGGCACAGCTTAAATTCGTAATGGTCGATCCTAAAAAGGTAGAGCTTTCGCTGTATAGTAAAATAGAGAGGCATTACCTGGCCAAATTGCCCGAATCGGAAGAGGCCATCATTACCGATACACAACAGGTAATCCATACCCTGAACAGCCTATGCGCTGAAATGGATGACAGGTACAACCTGTTGAAGAATGCACAGGTAAGGAATATCAAAGAGTACAATACCAAGTTTATCAATCGCAAACTCAATCCCAATAAAGGACATCGGTTCCTGCCATTTATTGTGGTGATCATTGATGAGTTTGCCGACCTGATAATGACAGCAGGCAGGGAAATAGAGCACCCCATCTCCAGGCTGGCACAGCTGGCAAGGGCCATCGGAATTCATCTGATCATTGCAACCCAACGGCCTACCACCAACATCATCACCGGCGTGATCAAAGCCAATTTCCCGGCCAGGATCGCTTTTAGGGTGACTTCCATGATAGATTCGAGAACCATCCTGGATGGATCGGGTGCAGACCAGCTCATTGGACGTGGCGATATGCTCTTCCTGAGTGGAAGTGAACCTATCAGGTTGCAATGTGCCTTTATTGACGGACCTGAGATAGAGGAAGTAACCGATTTCATTGGAGCACAGAAAGGGTATCCTTCAGCGCTGATACTTAATCCGGTGGAGGAAGAGGGAGGAGTGGGTCCGGGAGTGGATCTTGATAAAAGGGATGATAAGTTTGAAGAAGCTGCCAGACTGGTGGTACAGCACCAGCAGGGATCTACCTCACTGATCCAGAGAAAGCTCTCGTTAGGTTACAACCGGGCAGGCAGAATCGTAGATCAGCTGGAGGCTGCAGGCATCCTTGGACCCTTTGAAGGTAGTAAAGCCAGGCAGGTCCTTGTTCAGGATGAATTCAGTTTGGAACAGATTTTGAGTAACCTTTCCTAAAACCGGACTACATCATGCATCAATCAAGAAATTTTCTGTTATTAATTGCACTGATTCTTTCCAGCACATTCATTTACGCTCAGCAGGATCGTATGGCTGATCGTTACCTCCAGGGAGTATCGGATCAATTCCACATGAATGAAGGTTACCTGATCCAGATGGATTACATTCGTGAAGATATCATGCGCGAAACTTCAGCTGAAGGTGAAGGGACCATTTGGATGAAAGGGCTCAAATACAAAATTGTTGTGGATGAGTTCATTGTATATTATGACGGGAGTAAACTCTATTCCCAGAACACCGAAGCTGAAGAGGTCTATGTGAGTACACCAGACCCGGATCAACCGGGTTATCTGCAGGCCGTTCCCATTAAGATCATTAAGTCCTATGAACATGACTTCAAATACAGGTACATGGGAAAGAGTGCATTCATGGGTAAAGAGCGTGTGGAGATACAACTCTATCCAAAAGATATGACAGGCCCATACTCCATGCTGAAAATGTTTATACATCCGACCACGCTGAAACTGGAGGGGATACTCCTTAAACATAAGGAGGGGATCCAATATACCATGGTTCTTTCAGATATCAAGGGAAATCAGAATCTGGAAGATAACACCTTCATTTTCGATCCTGTCGCCTACCCAAATACAGAAGTAATCGAACTACTCGATCAGTAACAATATTACCTGGAACCTTCGTATTATTATTCGGGATACTCAATTCTGGAATGATAGATATTTGAGAGCCTGTTCTTGAAAATCTCTTTGATGATGGTAATATCCGCAAATGTGAGATCGGCCTCTGAAAACTGATCCTCTTCAGCCTGATGGGCCACTATACTCTCCACCAAATCGTGAATGGTGTCTGCAGTATAGTTTTTCAGGGTCCGGGAAGCTGCCTCCACTGAATCGGCCATCATCATCACCGCATTCTCCTTGGAAGAGGGCTTTGGTCCCGGATAGGTAAACTCATTGATATCCACATCTTCATCAGGATTCGCATTGACGAAAGAACGGTAAAAGTACTGTACTGTACTGGTCCCATGGTGGGTGCGGATGAAATCAATGATCTTTACCGGCAGGTTGTGCTTCTTTCCAATCTCCACTCCCTGAATGGTATGGTCAATGATCACTTTGGCGCTTGAACGAAAATCAAGTTCGTTGTGTGGATTGACTCCATCATGCTGATTTTCAATATAATAATGAGGATTCTCCATTTTTCCAATATCGTGATACATGGCTCCTGCACGCACCAAAAGCGAATTACCACCCACCTTCAGAATGGCCTCCTCTGCCAGGTTGGCTACCTGCATAGAGTGCTGGAATGTCCCCGGAGCCTTCTCCGCAAGTTTTCGCAGAAGTGGTTGGTTGGTATCAGATAACTCAAAAAGGGTTGCATCTGACAGAAATCCAAAGATCCGTTCGAAAAGAAAAACCAGTGGGTAGACCGTAAGAATCAGTAATCCATTCCCGGCAAGCCAAAGCACATTGATCCAGTTGATCTGTGAAAGGTCACCCTCCTGCATAATTGATACCAGGATATAGATCAGCGCATATGCAGCAAATACAAAGGTGGCAGTATAAAAAAGAATCCCTCGTTTATAGTAGGAACGAAGGCTGAACACCCCAACCAATCCGGCCAGAAAATTCATCAATACAAACTGGTAACTATTTGGCACCCAGAAACCTGCAAGAAGCAGGGTGATCATATATACAAAAAGGGCATACCTGATATCAAAAAAGGTTTTAAGAAATATGGGGACAATGACAAATGGAATAACGTATACACTTACAGCTTCATTGGTAGATGCTGCCCTGGTAAGGCCCACCATTACAACAATCAGTCCAAGTGTAAAAAAAGTTTTTGTCCGGCTGATAAGGATATCTTTTCTGAAATAAAAAATAAACCAGAACATGGCAAGAAAGATCAGCGAGATCAACAATAACTGACCCAGGTAAACTACAAAGTAATTCTTATCCACATTTGGATTTGACTCGTACTCTCTCCGAAGTGACTCAATGATCAGAAACTCGGACCCCGAAACAAGTTCTCCCCGTGCAATGATCCTTTGACCTGCCTGAACCATTCCCTGCGTCAGGGTTAACTCCTGCAGGGTGGCCTCCTGAACTTTTGATGTCATCGCTTCGTCATACAACATATTTGGTCTCAAATAGTCATTCAGGTTCATCCTGCTTAAAATGGAGAGAGAACCCGGACTGATCATTTTCAATTCTGCTATAAGGTGTTCATAGGCTGAAAGTTCGGTATAAAACATACTGTACCGATTCTCCTCAGCCAGTGTATTCCTCACTGCCATGATGGAGAGTTGATCCACCTCTTTCCCATCCAGTACCGGGTGACGTTCAATGAGTCCCTTGAGATAGATTTCACTCAAAATATCTGAGATCACATGACCCGTAAATGTCCATGCATCCGCAACATAAGCACCAATCCCCATGGAGGAGACCATGCTGTTATAATCACTGGTAAAGGAAGAGATCATGTTGCTCCCGATCAGAGAGTCATGAAAGAAATAGAGTTTTATATGATGCTCAAGACTGTCCCTCTCTTGCTGGATCTGCTGATCGGGCTTATAAATGGGGAAATCGAAAGGAGCGACCAGTGTCTCATGCATCCACGGTTTGTTCTTGGAATACTCATATTTGAATTTTCCCTCCCGGGGAAACATGAAGTAAACCAGCAATATACTGATGATGTAAATGAGAATGATCTGGATCGTCTTCCAGAATTTGACAATGCCTTTAATCCAGTTCATGGGGTGAAATTAGGATATCTTTTCAACTTTTAACCCATCCCTTGGATTTTTGTTCAACTCTTACCAAATTGCAACAGGTAATTTAATTCCAACAAAATATATGGAAAGAGGCATCGCATTCCAGGGATACGTACCTATGAGGAAGGAACCATCCGAAACTTCAGAAATGGGTTCACAGGTATTGTTTGGTGAACAATTCCGGATCCTGAGCTCAGATGGCAAATGGATTCAGATTTCGCTCGATTTCGACGGTTCTGAGGGTTGGGTGTTAAAGAGTAGCATTGCCACCGCACAGGAGAAGAGGTCTGAGACCGGGTCAGCCGGAAGTTACAGGATGGTATTTCATCCTTTTATCACCGTTCAGAATCTAAAATCGGGCCATCAGTTTTTTCTGCCTGCCGGATCAATCTGGCCCAAAACAGATGGAAACAGAGTGACCATGGGGAGTCATGAATTTGAACTTCTCTCAGAGGAGGGGCTGATCACCCCAGGACCCAGTGTGGATCCGGAAGAGATCGGGAAGGGGCTCAATTCCCTTCCTTATCTGTGGGGTGGAAGATCAGGTTTCGGATTTGACGGACCAGGGCTTATCCAGATGCTCTGCCGAATGTCGGGATACTCACTGCCACGCCAGTGTAATCAGCAAGCCGAAATGGGAATAACCATTAACTTCATGCATGAGATCAGGAAGGGAGACCTGGCCTACTTTGACAATGATGAGTCAGAACTGATCCATGTCGGGATGGTATTGGATGGTGGAAGGGTGTTGCACTGCTCAACAAATGTAAGGATTGACAGGCTCGACCATCAGGGAATATTTAACATAGAGAGGGAGGAATATACACACAAACTAAGGATTATTAAAAGAGTTTAAAGGAGCAGTTGTAAGTATTTTGAATAGATCGCGTCAAATGGTATAAAAGGATTCCATGATGAAGAAGATATTATTTGGCCTGACAGGTTTATTGCTTATTATTTCATGTGAGGACAAACTCCGGAATGGCACAACAGAGAGTCGTGAGTCGGAGTTTGACCGTTTGCATCATTCAGGAGATATCACCGGTGCCCTTGATCCCTTTATACTTATCGATCAGCCTCAATATAGGCCGGTTGACAGCTTTAGCCATTTTCAGAATGAGGAGCTGGTACTTATGCTCAAAAAGGAGGGTGTAGTTTATGTTTATCCCCATCGTGAAATGTATGTGGAAGTTGTGAATGAGTATCGTGATGGGCATCCCATTGCTATAACCTTTTGTCCACTTACCAGGAGCGGTCTGGGATGGGACCGCGTATCACATACAGACACCACGCTGCTCACAGCTTCCGGATATCTTCTTCGGGAAAACCTTATGCCCCTGGACAGTGTTGGTGG
>JBDLIX010000189.1:0-9371 GCA_039714655.1 Bacteroidota bacterium | reverse complement strand
AGGAACACGCTTGCGGATATACTTGCGATAGTGCAGATTAACCAGGAAGGCAAACAGATACATGTGGGGTGTTCTTATAGCAGCCGGATTCAGCAGGGTCCTTCTTGTTATACTTTTCAAGGAGAAAACTTTTTTGTACAACCACCAAAACATTTCTGTGAGTTTGGAAGGCGATATTCTGTCTGGTTTATGAACACACTGCGAGCCATCGTATTTCTGTAAATCTTCAGTGATCAGGCGGCCTTCCATTTTATATTGATCATAAAGAGTTGAACCTGGAGGTGGCGTGAGGATGTAAAAACGGGGAATCGGGATTCTGGTTTGCTGGATAAAGTCATAGGTTGCATGAATGCTTTCTTCTGTATCACTGTCTGTACCAAGCATCATTTCTGCACTTACCAGGATACCCGATTTGCTTAGGGTATCAATCAGTTGTTTATGTTCATTAACTTTTAACCACGACTTGCCGAGTCTATTCAATCCTTCCTGTGTAATGCTCTCAATTCCAAAGCTCATCATGTTCCCTCCTGCACGCTGGACTTTCTCTAGCAATTTCGTGTTTTTTGCAAGATGCAGGGAACATTGGCTTGCCCAGGACATATTGAGTGGTTCAATCTCATTGCAAAGAGATTCCAGATACTTCGGGTTTGACACAATGTTATCATCAAGTAGGTAGAATCTCTTGAATCCATTCTCCCGCACAACCTGAATATCACGGATTACCTCCTCCATGGGTCTGTATAGGTATCTTCCCTTGTATAAAGAGGCTATGCAACAAAAACTGCAGGAATGAGGACATCCCCTGCCGGCCTGCACGGGTAGCATATTGCCAATGGGTTTGTCCATCAGTAGTTCATACTTTGGAACCGGTAATCCATCCAGGGATTCAATGGGCATGTTATAAATTCTCCGGATCTTTCCATTCTTCTCAAAATCTCTCAACAGTTGTGGATAGGACTTCTCAGCATCACCAACCACAACAGAGTCAACATATTCCAGGGCTTTATCAACTACCATGGAAGCCATATATCCCCCCATGACAACCAACTTCCCCCGTTTGCGAAATTCCCTGGCTATTTCAATCCCGCGATATATGGCATAGCCCATAGTACCGATGCCAATAATGTCCGCATCCGTATTAAATGATATCTCATCAACCACTTCAATCCTGACCTCCACTTCCCAATGATCCGGGGTCATGGCTGCGAGCAGAGGAAAAACAAGTCCCGGCAGATGGATCTTGCTCTGTTTGCATAACTTTTTATCTGCGCCGTACTGAGTTGGCTGTATGAACAATAATTTAGGCATGTCGTTTCGCCTCCCTTATTTTTGCCATATATTGCTTCCATACCATGAAGCTTCCCCTGATCATTTTCCACAGCATGAGAAGACTGTAGTTTTTAATATAGTCCACCAGGAAACGCCGCTGGAACAGGACCGAGTTGTAAAGTCTGATCATATTCTTATAATAGTCGGCCACACTCATTTTTTCAGGGAGCAGGGTCACATGAGCCAAATCCCATTTGCTGAAATCAGAACGAGGAATGATAAGCGACTGATCATTTACTTCCATTCCCGTACCGGGCAATGGGGTCAGAGGTTGGAGGTTTACGTAATGAATGCCCAGTTTCCGCATAATATCCCTGCAATATCGAAACTCCTCTTTTCCCCAATCAGGGGGAAGAATGACAGTTGCATAACAATCAATGTTATTGGAATTAAGAACCTGCATGGCTTTTTCGTTGGTCTTTGCATCTGTATTTTTGTGATACCGCTCCAATTCATGATCTAAAAATGACTCAAAACCAACAATCACTGTTTTGAGCCCAATGGAATGAAAATCCCGCATGATATCAGGATTATTGGCTATAAAGTCTGCCCGGCCATAGAGAAGATAGTTTTTATCAAGGTTTGCTGATCGGTGGGCCTTAATAAATTGCTGCACCCGGGTTCTGCTTGTCAGAAAATCATCATCCACTATATAAATATCCCTTTCCTCAATGGAGGCGAGTTCGCCCATGACCTCACTCAGATCTCTTTCGTAATATGCTCCCCGGGTGATTTCCCGGCAAAAACAGAAGTTACATGTAAAGGGACAGCCAAAAGCTGTTTTAAGCAATGCAACCCTGTTATGGAATATGTAGAAATAGCTCTTCCTGTAGCTGGTGGTGAGTGTTCGGTCCGGAACAGGAAAACTGAAATCAAAAGGAGGAAGTTCAGAAGGTGATAAATGCTGACCCGGTTTGAGAATGCCTCTGGGAAGATCACTCTTGCCAATAATGTGTTCAAGCAGCTGCGGAAATACAGTTGTGGCATTCCGCACTACCCTGTAATCGATGGATTCATCATTCAGATCTTCGGGACATACTTCACAATGAACACCTCCGACAACAGTGACAATGCCAGGAATCATCTGTTTCGCCACCCGGCAATACCGGATCATTTCAGGGACATTACTTATGTACCCGCTTACGCAGAACAATTCCGGTTTTTCCCTTTGGATGAAATGCTCAATGGCTGCTTTTTCCAGGATCATATCAATGATTACGGGAGTATCATCTGGAGTCACCAGGCTTGCAAGCACTTCCAGCTCCAATGGTTCCACAAGCATCACATGCTGAAGGCCGATGGTTTCGACAGATGGTCTCGGACGTGTAAAAAGGACTTTCATAACTCTTCTTTAAACACATGAGCTTCATGAACATTGCCAGGGTATTCGAGCAGGCTCTTTCCTGCTCCCAGGAGTTTTCTTATTACCCGGTTTGAATGGTACCCAAGCATATATTTTTCCACGATCTTTCCACCCAAGCGGACTTTTGGGATCTCAGCGGTTTGCCCCAGATCCAGGCAGGATGCTTTCTTCTTAATGGCTTCACGGAGAATTTCAATCAGGATATTAAAGTAGGTATGATGTAGTTTATTCTGCTTATAATCAACACCTCCCATAAAGAAATAGGTTTTTTCCACATAGGAAGTAGTGATGAACCATCCGATCACTTTCCCCTGCATGCAACAGGTAGTGAGATGAAAATTTGAAGGCAATTTCTGAAAGAATTCCATGGAAAGCTTCTCCAGTTTTCCTTTGCTTCTTTTGAGGACACCGAGGTAAAGATCGTACATCTGCTCATCAAAAATGGCACACTCTCCCCGTGTGATTTTGATCCCTGAGAAAGACCGGGACAAACGTTTGATTCTTCGCCTGTAATCTGACCGGAGTGATTGTGAATAGTCTTCCCAGGAATCAAATCTGCCTTCCAGCATAATCGTAGGGAGAGTTCTTCCGAAGATGAAATCCTTCACAAGGGGTTTCGAATTCAGATTCAATGCAAGCAGGAATCCCTTCTCCATTCTCTTAATATGGCTAAGAAGCGTTGATAGATGCGAATAGCTGCCAATAATCCCGGCCGAAGAAACGGAACAGGGAATCCCAATAATGTTCATCCGGAACGGGCTTGGGATGGAAAGGTAGGTGAACAGGTCAAGACGGATGGTATACATGACCAAACCTGTTATCAGGATGCCCTTCTTAAAAAGCATATAATACCTCTGTTTACATGGATTGTATTTTTCTGTATGTTCAAGGAAATCCCTGGTCTGGAAATAATCAAGAGCAAGCCTGTCCCATGCTTCCGGGAGAATAGCAGCTCTATTTGCTTCTGTTATTTCCATATGGTTAATTTTATCAGATACTCCAGGCCAGTATAGAAACTTTTCAAAGAGTGGTTTATAATTCCAGAAACGCCATATCGCTGTTTGAATTTTTGAAGTGTGGCAAACTTTTTCCCAGGTATCATATAGAGATAGAAAAGCCAGAGATAGAACATAAATCTCGACATATGTCTGGGTTTCTGATGTAAGCGCAGCAGATCATAGCGCCATCCCTTTGTTTTCTCCTTATACGAATTTGGATGAAGCTTTGCCAGTTCGGTACCCGGAAGAACAGTAAGTGTGGAAAACAGAGCGAAAGGAATGTAATGATCCCGAAGATATTTTGCCAAACGCCGAAAATCGGCATGTTGCCAATCAGGATCAATAATAAATAGCGCAAACAGATCAATATCCAACTCCTTGCAAATTTCAATGGTCCGGTTATTATCCTGCAGGGAGGCGTTCTTCTGTACAGCCCTTAGTTCTGCATTGGTCACAAATTCAAATCCAACCATTAGAGCTTTTACGCCTGCATCTCGCAAGCTTGACATCACATCCGGGTTCCGGACAATGAACTCGGCATTGCCTATGGCAATAAATTCCTTATCGAGTCCTCTTTGCTTGATGAGTTCACAGAAATCAAGAAGGCGCTGCCGGTTATGAAGGAAATTGTCATCCAAAATAAAGATATGTCTGACAGAGATCGCTTCAATTTCATCCACCACATCGTTGATGGGCCTGGCACCATAGGTTCCGCCATTCATAACTGTATTGAAACAAAAGGTACAGCTGGCGGTGCAACCATAGGATGTTTTAATGGCCGCACACGGTTTGTAATGAATAATTCTGTACCGGTTGGGGAATTGCTCCAGCAGGAAGTGCCTGACGCTAGGCAACTTAACCGGATCAAGCGGCGGGGATGGATTACGGATAAAGCTCCCGCTTACCGGAAATGCTGCTCCCGGAATATCGCCGTACGGCTCTTCTTTCAGTATCCTGTCCACAACAGCCTCGATCCCTTCCAGCTGGTTGGCAAAGAACACCCCATCGATATCTTTACAAAAAAAATCTTCAGGGACGACCTCTGCATGAGGGCCCCCGATAAATATTTTGGGAGGATCAGGCAGCTTTTTAAGTTTGGCTGCGTTGGACAATACATCTGATACGGTGGTAATCAATGAAGTAAAAAGAACAATCTCTGATCTTAATTTTGAAGCCAGACGAACCGGATCCCGGCGGTCCACTATGCCATCAAGCAGGTATGGGTCATGATGCTGCAGAACTGTGTACAAATATTCCAGTTCAAGGGGTTCACAACGAATAAACCTGTTCAGGCGGATGGTCTGGATGGCCAGTCTAGGTTTGCAGACCAGTATCCTGAGCCGCTTAGGTGATGAACTCATATTTCTCTTTCGAATATGGCATATTGCCGGTGAGGTTTTATGTAATTCCCGGTTGCCCGTTCCAGAAACCTTCTGGTCATGATCATGCTGCTTCTGTTCTCTTCAAAAATATATCCACCTTCCCCTGTAACAAATCCCTGCTTTTGAATATAGGGTACAGCATACAAAATCATAGCCTGAACTGCGTGACTGTTCATGTATCCTGGTAAAACAGCTATTTCAGTAAATCGAAACGATTTAACCGGGTTGGCAAACCGGTAGCGCAATACATGGCGCAATCCCAGGTGATGCCGCCCCCGGACAAGCTCATTAAAATCTGGATACCAGAGAAAAAAGCCGATGGGTTCACCATTCTTCTCAGCAAACAGGAGGTTTTCCTCCTTTATCAGATAACGAAAGGGATGAAACAGTTCGAAATCTTCCTTCACATCCCTGTCCGCCCAGAATGGATGTTCTGAAAAACATTCATTATTCAGGTGAGTATAAATTTCAGTTTCCCGGCGTAATCGTTTCTTATTCATCTTTCGAACAGATATGCCCTTGAGATCAGGAAAAGAGCCCATCTTGCTATGGTATTCAAAGAAAGGTTTAGTGGGAAACCGGTATGATACCATGGTTCTTTTTACAAAATCTCTGAAGTAATCCTGGTAATAGTCAGGATTGTAAGGCAGGCCGAATACCGGAGCTTCGTCAAAGGTATTTAACAGGATACCTGCCCCATAATTTAAATGTCCATTTAAACCAACTACCAATTTCTTACAGTCCGGGTATTTTTCACATGCCATGTCGGTAATAAGAGTAGAGATATCATCCAGTTGAGGCTGTGCTTCGAAAAAAGAAACTTGTACATACTCAGGGAGTTTCCTGTCATGGATCAGGGCAAAACGTCCTACATGGTTTTTCCCTTCCTGAATTAAATATGCATCTACAGAAGCATGAATATGAAAAGCCGAAGGACCTTCGAGGAGCAGACGCTGGATATCATGTTCAGTGGAACGGTATAAGGTGTTGTCCCTGTAGATCTCACTGGTGATGCCATAAAAATCACTAAAATCTTTCCTGCTAATAACTGGTTTTGCGTTCATAGGAGAAATTCTTTTGCTTTGGGGAAGCCAAGAAAATCTGTATGAGCAGTGGCACAATATGCACCTGCATGCCCCAGAATGATGATATCGCCTTTGGATGTCTGGGGAAGGGAGATATCTCTGGCCAGAAAATCACGCGAGTATGTGGAGCAGCCAAAGATGGAGGATGTGATCCCTGATTTGTCAACTGAACAACCATTTCCATGGAGGATCTTCACCGGATGGTAAGCTTCATCCGGATAAAAGAGGGGCCGTGGGAATTGTACAGATGAAGCATTAACTCCTATCAATTGTTTATTGCCGTGGTCCTTAACATCCACTACCCTGCATACGAAGTAACCGGAGTCCACTCCTATAACTCTGCCTGGCTCAAGCAAAAGTTTGATTTCTCTCCCGGTTTTTTTTGATACCTGGTCCATCAACTGTGATACCTTATACCCGTAGGACTCTATATCGAACGCTTTTATGGTATTCTCTCCATTGCCAAAACCACCCCCAAAGTCAAGGTATCGCAGCCTGGGGAATAATCCTGTTAGCCCCGTTAATTTACTGTAGCAGTCAATGAAGTAATTGATATCGGTAATATTTGTTCCCACATATATGTGCAGTCCGGAAATACGTGGATTTCCTTCCAGTTTGCTAATAGAATCGAGCGTGAGTCCCAGCCGGCTTTGTTTTCCAAGAAAGTATCCGGCCGGCGTCTTCTTTGGGATGACCAGTTCGCCAATATTGCACCTGATCCCGATATTTGCATCGGGATACAAAGAGCTCCATTGATCCAATTGTCCAATTGAATCAAGGATTAGGATGGCACCCGACTCTTTTATTTTTTTCATGGCAGGTTCATCCAGTGCAGATGCTGCAAAAACTATTTCCTCGTCATGATACCCAATCCTTTCAGCTGATTCCAGATGCATTTTTGAGTTCACAAATATATTCAATCCGGCTTCCTTAATGATCCTGATAAATTGTGGATTGGAATTTGACATCATCGCAAAATGGATCGATTTTGCAGGGTAGGGGATGCTCAGGAATCTGCTGCAGTTCAGCCGGATTCTTTCTGTATCATACAGATAGAACGGATCGATTTCCAAGGCAGATAATTCCAGGATTCTGCTCTCGATTTGCTCACTTATATGAAAACCATTGTTCATTGATTATTTCCGGATAACATCAATTCATTGTATTTGTCTTCTCCAAGCTGTTCAAAATGCTCTATTTTCCTTTTAGTCAGATCCACAATAAATTGAGAGTGTTTTGAAAGATGGATAAACATGGCTGCAAAAGTGACAGCCGGTTCAATCGCTTTTGGATTTCTGTACAGTATTGTGAAAAACATCTTCCAGAACAAAACTCCTGTGGTCCTGTTCAGTCCAACCTTCACACATATAATCAGGAAGGATCTGGTCATTTTCAGCCCCTTGGTAAATGATGGTCTGTGTTTGTAGTGGGGAGCCAACTGAAGGCCAAAACGGGTAAGCCGCCTGTAATAGCATAAGGGATCATAGATGTACTTTAGAGTTTTCATGTAATCGCGTAAGATGTCCGTTCTTGCTCTCCTGGTAATAAAGTTCAGACCGCTGGACATCTGATCAATCTCAGTATGAATATCTTTGATAGTCGTGCTTCCCTGGAATAAACGGCCCTCGCGTTTTAAGCGTCTCTCTAATTCTGTATTTGGTAGTGCATAAAGTGTTCCGATCATCGCCATACTAATGCCTGATTCCTGAATACAATTCCTCAACATAGCGGCTGTTTGTTCCGTTTCATTATCAAATCCCATGATAAAACTGGCATCCACTGCGATGCCATAGGAATGGATTTTTTTTATTATCTCAACAATCGGCAAATTCATATTTTGTTCCTTCTGCGCCATTTCCAATACCCTGTTATCAGGTGTCTCAATACCTATACTGATATATCTGAAATCGGCCTCCTTCATCCTCCTTAGAAGTTTTTCATCTCCTGCAAGATTAATACTGGCATTGGCTGCAAAATAGAATGGGTATTTATGGCTTTTGGTCCATTTCCCGATTTCTGCCAGTAATTGATCTGTCAGTCTTTTGTTTGCCGGGAAATTATCGTCCACAAAAAATATATGTCCCCTGTATCCCAACTCAGAAAGACACTGAAGTTCCCTGATGATCTGTTGAACTGTCTTCGCACGTGGCCCTCGTCCAAAAAGTTCAATGACATCACAAAACTCACATTGATACGGACAACCTCTTGAAAACTGGATTCCCATTAACAGATACTCGGAAAACCTGATCAGGTCGTATCTGGGCACCAATGAATCAGTCATTTCAGCCAATCCTGTTGACCGGTATATACTCTTTGGACTGCCATTCTCCAGGTCCTTAATAAGGGCCGGGATTGTGTTCTCCCCTTCACCAAGCACCAGGAAGTCAGCCTTCTGATAGAGCTCAGGCTGTGAGGTGGGATCCGGGCCTCCGACTACTACCTTTCTGCCATGCCTGTGGCTCTTTTCAATGATGGAAAGGATACCCTGTTGTTGTGACAGGATGCCCCCGGTACAAACAAGGTCAGCCCATTTGAAGATGTCTTCAGATAAAGTTTCCACATTTAGATCCACTAATCTAAAGTCCCAGTCTTGTGGAAGCAATGCGGCTACTGTCAACAATCCCAGAGGAGGCATAAAATATTTCACCCCGACTATTTTACAGACATCCAGATAATTCAGTGCACCGTTTTTTGAGAACTGGGGATGAATCAGAACACATCTGGTTCCTTTTGGGTACTGTTTCTTATTCTGCCCCTGATAATTCATAGTTCCTCCATGCATGTGTTCCGGGGTGAAATTGGTGTTTGAAATCAAGCAGATTTTATTGAGCTCAACTTTCACGCCTATTGAAAGATAGGAAAAACTGGAGAAGAACCGGGCCAATAGAATCCTGTTATTGAACTATATATCAAAATATTCTTTCCTACTTGCTTTGCACCACAGAGAAAAGGAGGCTTTCCATAATTGGAAGCTATAGTACACATGAACTATGTGATCGAAGGCCAGGGCGCCCTGGTGAACGAAGCAGGAGAGGAGCAGCCCCTGAAAGCCGGTGACTTCGCCCTGGTTGATCCTTCTGAAAAACATCAGTACCGTAACAAAGGTGATGTTCCGTTCAAAATGATTTGCGGCGTTCCCAAAGAGTTCGAATAGAATTACTATTGACTTTGGACTATGGACTTCTTTGGGGTGCCAAGGGAGTTTGAGTGAACG
>JBDLIX010000188.1:0-9491 GCA_039714655.1 Bacteroidota bacterium | reverse complement strand
CTGTTCGATATCTTCAATCTCTTTGGGTGCATACCTGGAGAGGTTGATGTTTCCCTCTTTTGTGATAAGGATATCATCTTCGATTCTGACACCGATGTTTACATATTTCTCATAAACGGGTGCCACCTGTTGGATGAATTCAACGATCTCGCTGCTATCCGTTTCATGTTTGAAGATCTCGAAAAGCTGATCAAGCCCCTTTTCCCTGAAATAGAGTCCCGGTTCAATGGTGAGGACCATTCCGGGCTCCAAAACCCTGCTCTCCGGTCTGGATCCAAGGGAATCATTATCGAAATTGCCAAAAAACCCTCCATAGTCGCCCACATCATGCACATCCAAACCAAGGTAGTGGGAGGATGGATATAGAACATAGAATTTCGCCTGCCATGCTGAAGTGCTGTCGGTGATCAATCCCAGGTTAGTCAGTCCCCGAATGATCATATCCCTGGCAACAATATGTCCTTCCCCGAGCATATTTCCGGGCTTTAAAGAGTCAATGGCAACTTTCTGGGCATCCAGTACAAGCTGATAGATGATCCGTTGCTCTTCACTGAATCTTCCATTTACCGGGATGGTACGGGTAATATCAGCAGTATAGTGACCATACTCCGCACCAATATCCATCAATAGCAGATCTCCCTCTTCCATCAACCGTGTATTGGGTTCATAGTGCAAAATGGTGCTGTTGGGTCCCGATCCAATAATGGAAGGGAACCCCGGCATGGCAGCTCCATATTGCAAAAATGTCCCTTCGATAATTGATTCCATTTCAAATTCATACATCCCGGCTGAACACTCTTTCATCACGTTGGTAAGAGCTCTGGAGGTGATGTTGCAGGCTTTCTGGAGTCGCTCAACTTCAAGAGCTCCTTTGATGACCCTCAACTCATCCACCAATCCGGCCACACTCCTGAACTCGGTTACTCCATCTTCTCCAACCCTTCGCTGTAGACCATACACGAAATTACGATCAGACATGTCCACATAAACAGGTACTCCCGATTGAAGTATGCTATCCATTAACATCCTAAGATCACCAAAGGATAGCAATCTGTCTGGCCGGTAAGACTCTCTTACACTGTCGGCCGGTAATTGTTCCCCCTCATAGATCAATGATCTCATACTATGCGGAGGCAAGGATAAGGTGAATTTCTGCTCCTCCTGGTTGCTCAACACAGCATAGGTGTAGGGTGCTTCATACCCGGTCAGGTAATAGAAATAGTTATTGGGTCTGAACTCATTTCGGTTGTGACTGCCCTGGTCGTTGGATCTGAGGATCACATATCCCTCTTCCAGGTTGGAAAATACCTGATTTCGTCTTATTTCGAAACTTTCCATTTGCCCGGGCGCAAATAAAAGATCGGAAGGATCAATGGTAACGGGGATGATCCAGGATCTGCCACCGGGATTATTGCAGCAGGTCAATATTATAAACAGCAGCAGGAGTAAGAGGTATTTTTTCATAAATGGGTTATACTACCTTAAAGTATATTGATAAACAGGCAGTTATTCAAAAGAGTCGATAGTCTTCTTAATAATAGCCGCACAATCCTTCAGTTGTTCCTCGGTAATGATCAGGGGAGGGGCAAACCTGATGATATGCTCATGGGTGGGCTTGGCCAGCAAACCATTCTCTTTTAGTGCCACACATACGTCCCAGGCGGTCTTGCCATTGGTAGGCTTGATCACTATGGCGTTGAGTAAACCTTTGCCTCTGACCAGTTCAACCATGGGAGAATCAATCTTTCTCAAATCGTTACGGAACTTTTCACCCAACTCTTCTGCCCGATCAGAAAGATTTTCCTCTTTAATCACTTTCAGAGCTGCGATGGCCACTTTGGCTGCCACCGGATTTCCACCATAAGTGGAGCCGTGCTCTCCAGGACGGATGCAAAGCATGATCTCATCGTCAGCCAGTACAGCCGATACCGGATAGACACCTCCAGAGAGGGCTTTCCCCAGGATCAGGATATCGGGACGGACCTCTTCATGGTCACATGCCAGTAGTTTACCTGTCCTGGCCAGGCCGGTCTGGACCTCGTCAGCAATAAACAGTACATTCTTCTCTTTACAAAGCTCATACGCTTTGCTCAGGAATCCACTATCCGGTACATACACTCCTGCTTCCCCCTGGATGGGTTCCACCAGGAATCCGGCTACATTGGGATCCTCCAGTGCTTTTGCCAGAGCATCGGTATCATTGTAGGGTATGGTAACGAACCCCGGTGTATAGGGACCAAACCCTTTGTATGAATCGGGATCAGTGGACATAGAGATGATGGTGATGGTGCGGCCATGGAAATTACCTTCACAAACAATGATCTTTGCCTCATTTTCGGGAATCCCTTTCTTTTCGTAAGCCCACTTTCGACAGAGTTTCAAAGCAGTTTCATCACCCTCTGCACCTGAGTTCATGGGGAGTACTTTGTCATATCCAAAATAGGCAGTGATGTACTCTTCGAATTCACCCAACATGCTGGTATAAAATGCTCTGGATGTAAGTGTTAGCCTGCTTGCCTGCTCAGTCATGGCACCCACGATCTTCGGGTGACAATGTCCCTGATTAACGGCCGAATATGCAGAAAGGAAGTCGTAATACCTCCTACCATCCACGTCCCATACAAACACCCCTTCGCCACGGTCAAGGACCACAGGAAGCGGGTGGTAGTTATGCGCTCCAAACTTGTCTTCTCGCTGGATGTAATCTTGTGTGTTCATAGTAAATACCTGTTCTACAGTGAGTAATTTTGTGAAGTTGTAAAGTTAACAAAACATATGTCACTCCTGACTGTTAAATAAAGTATATCTTGTACTATTCAGAATATTAAAAACATGGACAAACTACACGAATTATTAACCAAGCGCTGGAGTCCGGTGGCTTTCGATCCCCGTCCGGTTGAGTATGAAAAAATGCATCAACTGTTTGAAGCAGCAAAATGGGCTCCTTCAGGAAGAAATGCACAACCGTGGAGATTTATCTTTGCCACCAAAGATTCGCCTGAATACGAGGTACTGTTTGATCTGTTGAGCGAGGGAAACAAGGTGTGGGCAAAAACGGCCCCCCTGCTTGTGCTCTCTTTAGCACAGGTAATCTCCACCTATAAGAATCGACCCAACAGGCTGGCTTTTTACGAGACGGGAATGGCTGTGGCCAATCTTCTCCTGCAGGCAACCCATATGGACCTCTATGTACACCAGATGGGGGGATATGATGAGGAGAGGGCCAAAGAGGTGCTGGTAATCCCTACCAGGTATGAACCTGCAGCCATGATGGCCATTGGATATAAGGGAGATCCGTCACAACTTCCAGCAGAGTTTGCTGCCAGGGAAAAAGAGGAGAGGACCAGGATGGAGATAAGTAAGTTCCTGGTTCCGGGAAAATGTAAGTAGTGAGTGGTGACAGGGGCTTCGCCCGTGACTGGTGACAGGGGTGACAGGGCTTCGCCCGGTGACAAAGGTGACAGGGGTTAAAAGGAGACTGAGATCCTCACGTTGAACCTGCGGCCGGTAAGGTAGTTGGGTACTCCAAACTGTCCGGGGATTCCCTGCTGGTCTGAGATGGTCCTGATCCAGAGGTATGAAGCTTCGTTATCGATGCCAAGCAAGTTAAAAATTTCACCACTAATCCAGATACTTTCAAAGAAGCGGAGTGGATTTCTTTCCCCCAGCATATCGGTCTCACGTTTGATCACTTTTGAAAAACCAATGTCTACCCTTCGATAGGGCTTCATCCGGAGTTTGGTGTAATACTGCTCTTCGTTTGGACTGCTGAGGGGTAATCCGGTTCCGTAAAAGGCATTCAGATGTACTTTGTACCCCGGATTGTTTGGGAAATAGTCCTGAAAGTAGAGTCCGAATGTGAAAAGTTGATCCGTGGGCCTTGGAAACTCTCCAGCAGCTGTTCTGATGTAATTGTTTCCATCGAAAACATATGCAAAGTCTCCCTCTACATCTTCCCTGGTCTGCAGCAAAGAGAGGGTCATCCATGATTCTGCGCCATGCACAAATTCACCATTTAGCTTAAAATCGATTCCCCTGGCATAACCCTGGGAGATGTTCTCACCCGCATAAGAGAGTCTCACATTTTCGATTTTATAGGGGATCAGGTTGTCCAGCCACTTATAATAGGCCTCCCCTGTCAGTTTAAATGGCCTGTCCCACATGGAAAAAATATAGTCACCTCCCAGCAACAGATGGATGGATCGTTGGGGCTGGATCTCTTCATTGATGGTGCCATCAGGCATTCTCATCTCCTTATAAAAAGGCGGCTGGTAATAGTAACCAGCCGAAACATGGAACATCACATCCCGCTCCCAGTAGGGCTGGGTGCTTAGGGTAACACGCGGACTTACCATGGTGGTCCGGTTAAAGTTCCAGATAGTTGTGCGTACCCCGGCAGTGAGATAATTATCGGCTTTTTCTCCGTTTAACTCCCATGTGTCCTGAAGAAAACCACTAAACTGATCATAGGAAATATTGTTCTCTGCCCGTTTTGATTCACCCAGGACCAATTCTTCCTCCTCGTAGGGAAGTACATATCCTGATGAATCGAGCAGTTCCCATTCACTGATCCGGTCGTAGAACTCCTGGTACTGGTAAGAGAATCCCCACTGTAGCTTGTGATTATCTCTCTGGAAGCTTCCCATGTGGGAGGTCGATACCACGATGGCATCCAGATAGTTACGTGCATGGCTCAGCAAGGTTCCAACCCCTATATTGAGGATGGAATCCCCATGGGTTTCCGAATCGATGGTATTATCCAGTTCATTGATCCAGTACTGGCCCAGGATGTCAAAGGTCTCCTGTTCGGAGGTTCGGAAAGCCGATCCGGTGAACTTTAGTGACAACCCCTTAACGGGTCGGTAATGCAAGGTAAGGGCGCCCAGGTAGGTGTCAAACCGGTCCACTTCCTGACCTTCATAATAGATTTTCAGATTCAGTGGGAGATCCTTGGTCCCGAATTCCACATCCGTTTCGCTGGGGATGAACTGGTATTTATTGGACCCGTAGTTGCCCAGGAAGGAGATTTCCATTTTCCGGGAGATCTGATAGGTAAGCATGGTCTGGAAATCAGAGAACTGCGGCTTATAATCACCCGATGTCTGCAATGTATTAAGAAGATAAGAGGTGGTCTTATATCGGTAACCGGCCAGGAAGGTAAAGCGCTGGGTTTTTGAAACACCTTCCACATGGGCGGAAGCTCCAAGCAGGCTCACCGAAGAGGAGCCTGCAAATTTCCTGGGCCTCTTATAGGTGATATCGAGGGCCGATGACATCTTGTCCCCATACCGTGCATCATACCCTCCGGCCGAGAACTTGACAGAGGAGACCAGGTCAGAGTTCACAAAGCTGAGTCCTTCCTGTTGTCCGGATCTTACCAGAAAAGGCCGGTATATCTCAATATCATTGACATAGACCAGGTTTTCGTCAAAATTACCACCCCTGACCGAATATTGGGAACTGAGTTCGTTATTGGAGCTCACACCTGCCTGGGATTTGATGATCGCCTCAACCTTTCCGGTGGTGGAGGGCATGTAGGTGAGGTCTTCCACATCGATGCGCTGAAAAGTGCTGGCTCTTTCCTGCCTTGCACTTACAGAAACCTCTTTAATGGAACGGACATCCCTTTGGAGGGCCAGGTTTCGCTCCTGGGTTTCACCAGGTTGCAGACGAATAGCAAATTGTTTGGTATGGTATCCAACACAGGAGATCACCACGGTATAGGATCGACCTGCCGGGATTTCCAGTTGAAAGGTTCCATCAGTGTTGGTCATTGTCCCTTCCTGTGTACCCAGAAGGGCCACATTGGCAAGCTCCACCGGATCACCCACACTGTCCCTGACACTCCCTGTTAACATGCCCTGTTCCTGTCCCATAAGAAGAGCGGAATTCAGGATAAGAAGCAGAGATGATAGCAGCAGATTCTTCACTTTGAGAATTATACTTGTGTGAGTCCTGAAGGGGTTACTCGAAGCAAAGCTTCTCGTGAGCCCTAAACGGGTTCCCGAATATAGTACTAACTGTTGAATGAAGGGGAAAATTGTGCAAGAAACTTAATCATCATCCTGTTTGAAATCTCCCCGCTTCAGGGATTCGAAAAATTTGGCCCAGCGCATGGGATCGAAGATGGTATAATAGGGATACTGACCGGCTGTATATAATTGGTTGTATTGTTGTTTCATCACCTCCCTGAAGTTGATGTTGGGACTAGGACCAAAATCATTCATTTTAATTTGGGTCTTAATCAGGGCTATGTTGTGGTAGGCCCGTTGCTGGTCATCGTCCGGCAGTTCCAGCGCCAGGAAAGCTTCCTTGAATTCGTGGTAAGTTTTCCAGGGATAGATCCTGACTTCGGCCAGTTGGAAGGTGTCACTCACCATGAATATGTCAGCCGGGTACTGCTGTCCACCAAGGGAATCGGGGATCACATGGATCGTTCCCTTATGTCCCATATGGCTGAACAGGATGGTGTCGTTAGACCTCACCACAAAGGAGAACATCCCACGCTGGTCGGAGGTAGTTCCACGTCTTTCATTGAGGATAATAATGTTTACATAAGGAAGGGGGCGATGTTGCAAATCCCTGACCATTCCTGAGAACTCCACCAGTTCATCCTCCTGATCAATTTTCCATTGACCTTCCAGATCAATGGGAAATGTCATGACTACCAGCATTCCCAGCAGCAGCTTAATATGCACCCTATACCTCACAGAAAACATCATGCAAAAATAGACAAAAAAATGAGGGCAATTTACCCGGGAGCTCCATTAATGGGCTATTTTTGTGAATTATTAACACATATTCACGGCTATGGTTATTCAGAAGGCCCTCACATTGTCGCCTTTCCCAAGGGGATTTCACCTGATCACCCGAAACGTGCTAGATGCCATTGGAGAACTTCCCGATGCAGGTCTTATGCATGTGCTGATAAAGCATACCTCTGCGGGACTTACCCTTAATGAAAATGCAGATCCTTCAGTACGGTATGATTTCGAATCGTTTATGAACCATCTGGTTCCTGAAAACCATCCTTCGTATACCCATATCTATGAGGGAGATGATGATATGCCTGGGCACCTCAAGGCTTCGATAATTGGCTCTGAATTAACTATTCCTATAACGAATCACCGATTAAATTTAGGTACCTGGCAAGGCATTTATTTATGTGAATTTCGTGATAATGGTGGTAGCAGAAAGATTGTTTTAACAGTTATGAGCTGATTGTATTCTTATTACTGATAAACAAATATTTACTAAAGCATTAGGTTCGTATTGGGAACTATTTGAACTAACGGTCGGTATAAGATGCGTTTTAATGCATTTTATATTTTGTTGTGCTTTCGTTATTTTGATTTTAATTCTGCATCAATATTTTCAATTAATATAATAATGTTATTTTCAACTCTTTTCGCCCTGACTTGAATTATTTTGTTCTCAGATAAAATTGCAGATAAAAGTTTAATGAATTTAGGATCTGTTTTTAGTTTTGCATAATCCTTTTGGTTTATCTCAAAAAAAAGTCCATAGTAATTTAGACTTTGTTCTTCATCGAAGACCATTGAAAAGTATTCCAATAATTTAGGTACGCTATGAAGAACGTGGAATCTTGAGCGTTCTTCTTCGTATTTGTTATAATAAGGATAAAGCATTCCATAATGATATGAAATGTCGTTTCTTAAACTATCATTTTTGATTATTCCTATATCTCGAGATTTAAGTAAATCATATGCGCTATTAATTGGACTAAAATGAGGTGTCATTCTTAAGATAGATGAATAATAAGATAATGAATCATTAGGTTTATCATGATTTAAAATGTAATTCTTAATATCTGAACAGGCTTTATTCACATCATCCATCAAGCCCAAATCTTCTCTTATTTCTTCTAAGTCGATTTGAAGGTTACCACGAATCTCATGTAAAATTTTTGTCTCAAATTTATTTTCTTTTCGCTGTTCATTAGCATTATTGACTTGTAGAGCAATCAAAATTCCTAATACTACCAGAATAATCTCTCCAACAGCGTAAGTCAAATATTTACCAAATTTGCTCTTGCCAAGTAATCTTTGTCTGATTTTTCTAAAGAATTTTATCATAGTTCGTTTTTAGGTTTAATGAAGCACAACGAATGAAATAAGATGGCGTTTTAATGCATTTTATATTTTGTTGTGCTTTCGTTATTTGTTTAATTCATTTCTGATACTTTGCATTACCAATTCAATTTCTTCTTTACCTCCCTTAAACCTGCCATTTGACCACTCTATCGATTTTCTAAAATTTACAACTGCATTTTTAAATTGGATGTTAAGCCTTAGTTCTTTTAAGTTTATTGGTTCGGCTTTTTCTAATGGTATAATGTAATTAATATTTTCAGACATTTCTCCTATTAGTCGTTCTCGATAAGAATCACAAACCTTTTTTATTTCCTCTATGAACAGAGGATATTTATAAGCATATAACGCGGATATTTCCTTTTTTAAATTTTCATTTCTAATAATATTTAATCCCATTGATTTTAAATTCTCATATCCTACTGCATTAGGGGTAAAACGACTATCACCTGTCAACCATGCGTAATCATATCTTAAAGAGTCAGTAATTGGTAAATTATTATTTAAATGCTCTAAAACTGCAGTTTGATGATTAATAAATCTTTTATTATTTTCAATTTTTTCATCAAGATTTTTCAGGTCAGATTCTAAGTTTGACAAAATTTCATTTAAAATATTGGTCTCCAATTGATGTTCCTTTTTGGCTTCATTCCAATTATTAATTGAAAGTGCAATCAGTATTCCTATCACAACAAGCATTATTTCACCAATAGCATATTTAAGATACTTGCCAGTTTTACCTTCTGAAAGCAAGGTTTGTCTGATTTTTCTAAAGAATTTTATCATAGATAAGTTTTTGGTTTAAGTGAGATGCAACGTATGTCACTGTCCAATGAATTTATGAATATTATATTGATTTGACAACCTGGAAATGGTTCAACTTTGGTCTAATTTGAACCAAAAACAGTATGTATTAAATTACATTAACTATGACATGCCTGCGCACCTGAAGTCGTCCATTATTGGATCCACGGTAACCATTCCCATCACCAATGGTAGGCTAAATCTGGGCACCTGGCAGGGGATCTACCTCTGTGAGTTCAGGAACCATGGTGGTTCCCGCAGGCTTGTGATCACCGTCACATCCTGACCTCCAGGCCAAGCTGGTTCCGCATTTAAGACGTACTACACAGTTGTCGGTTCATGTAAATTAATTACTACTAAATTATACATATAGGATAATTTATTCGTATATTTGTATACATGATTTACATCTTGGATAAAATAAATGGAGAATTGGTAAAATCTGAGATTGTAACGCTTGACAGGAAAAAAATACTACTCAAAAAGGATGGTTGGAATTTTAATTGGCGACAACTATCAAGAGAAGAAAATGGACGAGCCTATATTTTGAGAACATTAAATTCTCCAGACCAAATA
>JBDLIX010000187.1:0-9586 GCA_039714655.1 Bacteroidota bacterium | reverse complement strand
GATTGTTACGCTTCCAGCTTAACAATCGTGATCCCCGCTCCGCCACGTTCAATATTTTCATCCCCGTACCACTCTACCAAATCCACTGTATGAAGATACTCCCTGATCAATTGACGAAGAATGCCATTGCCTTTCCCATGCAGGATCCTGAGTTCCCGGGCACTCACCATAATGGCTTCATCAATGAAATCCACCACCAGTTCCATGGCTTCATCTGCCCGCTTTCCCCGAAGGTCAATATCTGGTCGGAAGCTTACTCTCCGACTTCCCAAATCCCAATCACCCAGCTCCACCTTCGATTTATCCTTGATCTTCAAGCGACCAGCTTCTTCGGCCCTGATCTTCTCCAGTTTGTCCAACTTTGTTTTTGTCTTAAGCATCCCAAAGAGAACGATGCATTGCTGCCCCCTGATCTCCAACACTTCACCCGGGGTGTCCTGTCCGGTTATCCGCACCATATCACCCACCCTGATCTCCGGATCCTCATGTGCCTGTTTCTGGGCCATTGTCTTTTTAGAGCGATGACGCAGATCGGGCCGCCGCGCTTCCAGTTCACTGCCCCGTTGACGTATCTCCGTCAGACGCTTCTCAACCCGTTGCTCCTCTTTCCCTTTTTCAATCTCGATATTCTCTTTATACGATTCCAGCTCCTTCCTCACCTCTTTGGTCCGCTCCTTTTCAGCGTCAGCCTCCTTGATCTCCCTGATGGTCTGCTCAATTCTCTTATTGGCTCCAGCAAGCATGGCATCCGCTTTTACTTTCGCCTCCTTCACGATGGCCTTTCGCTGCTTCTCACTCTCCTGCAACTCTTTTTCATACCTGGCCATCAGCTCTTCCAGCTTCTTCTCCGATTGCCGGATTTTCTGTCTCTTTCCTTCCCAGTAATTTTTATCCCTCAGGATCTCCCTCAGGTGCTTGTCAAAATCGATGTGGTCCTTTCCCACCTTCTCCGATGCGTTGTTTAACACCTCTTCGGGAAGTCCTATCTTCCTGGCTATTTCAAAAGCAAACGAACTACCGGGTTTGCCCACCTGCAACTGGTAAAGAGGTTGCATCTTCTGATTGTCAAACAGCATGGCGCCATTCACGATGCCTTCTGCAGATGTTGCGTAATGTTTCAGATTGGTGTAGTGTGTGGTAATAATCCCGCTGGTGCCTGACTGGTTCAGCTCCTCCAGGATCGACTCTGCGATGGCGCCTCCCAGCATGGGCTCAGTGCCGGTCCCGAATTCATCGATTAATATGAGTGTGTCAGCAGCAGCATGTTTGACGAAATGCTTCATGTTCAGCAGGTGGGAACTGTAGGTACTCAGGTCGTTGTCGATGGATTGCTCATCCCCGATATCGATAAACAGACCTGCAAACAAGCCGAAAACGGATTCTTCCTTACACGGGACCAGTAGTCCGCATTGCACCATGTATTGCAGCAGTCCGATGGTCTTCAAACAGACAGATTTCCCGCCTGCATTGGGACCCGATATTAAGAGGATCCTGTTCTTCCCTGAAAGGTGAAAAGAGAGCGGGACTACCTCTTTCTGCTCCGCTTTGTGAGCCAGGTAAAGCAATGGATGTTTTGCCTCACGCCAGTCGAATTCCTGGTTGTTCTTCAACTGGGGTCGCACTGCCTCTATCCTGATGGCAAAAAGTGCTTTTGCCCTGATAAAATCGATGGTGGTAAGGAATTCCTGGGACAACAGCAGATCAGGAATATAAGGTCGGATATCAGAGGTGAACTCAATCAGGATCTGAATGATCTCCCTCCGTTCGGCATATTCCAGCTCCTTGATCTCATTGGAAAGCTCCACCACCTCAGCAGGTTCGATAAAGACCGTCTTTCCTGTGGCCGACTCATCATGGATAAGCCCTCCCATTTTTCGCTTATTTCCTGCCATCACCGGGATTACCGGCCGGTCGTTCCGATAAGTAGGGGCCACATCGGCATCCACCCATCCTTCCCGCTGGGCCTTGCTCATCACCTGGTTCAGCTTTTTTGAAACTGCGCCCTGTTTTACCTGCTGACTCCTCCTGATCTGGTGCAGCGCCGATGAAGCATTATCCCGGATCTTCCCGTGCTTGTTCAATATCTTCTGGATGCGATCGTGAACAAAAGGAAAAACTTTTACCGGTTTGCATAATTCCCCCAGGACAGGATACAACTCCTCTTCATCTGACTTAAAAAAATGCAGAATGGCCCTGATTGAATCCAGGCTCTTTACCAGACCAAAGACCTCCTCTGTAAGCAGGTAAGTTCCCTCCACTTCCCCTTTCTTCAGTGCTTCCCTGTTATCGATAAAATGGTGAATGGGAAACTCATCCTCATTTTTACAGATCTCGCTGAACTCTTCAGTAAGCTTCAACTCACGAAGGATGGCTTCATGATCGGTTGTGAATCCCATCTCCTCTACCCGCTCTTTGCCGGGATCAAACAGGCAATGAGACTGGATCAGTTCACGTATCCGGTCAAACCCAATCTTTACTTCAAATTGATCAGGATATATCAAGCCAGCTTATTTTCTTCTGTTAAACCTCTACCCATTTCCTGCTTCTTGCTGATTCAAAGATAGCTGTTAATACTTTTGTATTATTCAAAGCGTTCTCCAGTGAAACCGGCACTTCGCCATCCTCCTGTATCGATTTTGAAAAAGCATCCGCCATATGGGTGTATTGATCTGTTACCGGATAGGCATGGGTGGTGATCTCATCCAGCAGGATGCTGCCTCTGTCCTGTGCTACGGTACATGGCCGGTCATTGGGAGCATTCCAGGGAATCTGCACCTCCAGGTGCCCTCCCGTACCAAAGATGTGCATGCGCTGGTAGGGAACCAACTGGGTACTCACCGCAAACTGGGCCTGCCCTGAAGGAAACTCCATGATCACACTCCCCAACCGGTCAGTTTTCATCTCCGGATCAAATTCAAGGTTAGCCACAAGTCGAACGGGCTCCTCTTCAAAGATATACCTGGAGATGGTAACCGGGTAACACCCAATATCCCATATCCCTCCACCACCCAATTCCGGAATATTTCTAATGTTGGACGGATCCACATTGTAGTAACTGAACAATCCCTGAATCAAGCGAAGATCTCCCACCTCTCCCCTTCGCACCCGTTCGCGGGTTTCAATCCACTGCGGATTGGATTTTACCATAAAAGCCTCTCCGGCCTTCACCCCACATCTGTCACGTACTTTGATCATCTCTTCCACCTCAGCTACAGTCAGTCCAATGGGTTTCTCACACAGCACATGTTTACCCGCTTCCATGGCTTTGACACTCCATTCCAGGTGCATGTTGTTGGGCAGCGGATTGTAGATCACATCCACATCGGGATCCTCCAGCAACGCTTCATATGATCCATATGCTTGCTCAATCCCCAGGCTGGATGCAGCCACCTCTGCCTTATCCAATGACCTTGAAGTGATTGCAGTTACTTCACTCCGTTCTCCATTTTGTATGGCAGGAATGACATGCTTCAGGCCAATCTTGGCCGTACTCAGAATTCCCCATTTGATTTTTTCCATTATCTACAGGTGATGATTACAGTCTCAAATGTAATTGTACTATCTTTAATAAACCAACTAATATGCATCAATATTGACTTTCCACAACCTATATTATTTGTAGATAGTATTTAATCTTCTAATTCTAATATTGATAAAATTGCTCTGTGATCTGAATTGAAAAAACCATCAATGGGATCGTCCTTAACTATTTTAGAATACTGAGTTTTCAGGTTGTCTCCTTTGTAGTAAATAAAATCAATTCTGTCGGAAATAGTCTCATCAGAAAGAAATCCCATAGTCCCATCTAACGTTTTTGCGGGATCAGGATTATATTCTCGAAACGAATCTATGTAACCCCGGTTTTTCATTAATTTACTTACAGGCCATTCAACCACTTTGTCATAATGAGATTCCTTAGTACTTTCAACCCAATCTAAATGTGATCCTGAATTAAAGTCTCCTCCTATAATAATTGGCATATTTAGACTTTTCTCCAAACTATCTACGCAGTTTAAAATAGCTGTAATCTCTTTCAACCGCGTTGTGCCTTCTCCAGCTATTAATGATTCGGGAGATAATTTTTTAATGTCTTGAAAATATCGGGGGAGATGATACAACCATAGATTTATACACAATACTTTTTCACCTTCAACATCAATAACTACACCGTGAGAGTTAAAAGGTTTATAGATTCTTATTGTATCAACTATTGAGAATTTACTATGGATGGATAAATTTGTACTTCCTCTCCATGAATAGGAATAACCAGCTTGTTTGGCTATATCCATTCCACAGCAATAAGTTTCTTGCATAAACAGAATATCTGGACTTTCTTGCTTTAAGACTTTCAATACGTTTACCGTGTTTACGGTGTCCTTCTTAAAATCATTAGCTCTTTCTCCATGAAGCCCTCCATGCCAAATATTCCAAGTCATTACTTTTATTGATTTGGATTTTTGACACGAACAGCCAATAAAGAGAAATAGTATTAGAATGATAATAGATATTTTACTTGTTTGCATATGTGGTTCTCCCATATTAGATTACCAGGTAACCTTCAGGGTCCAGGCCAGGTCCGAAGGAGGGTTGTTTCTGAATTTCTCGGGAATGGTGACGGTAATTCCCTCCTTTTCAGATTTCCACTTAAGTCGTCCATCTTTTCCAAGCATCTCTATCCTGGCACCCTTGGGTATATCGATGGTTTCCAGTCGGACAGTTGGGGGCATGGCCTCCCCCTCCTTTTGAAGATAGATCATGAAAAGCGTCTCTTCTCCTTTTTTTGTAAAACAGACATTTCCCTCTTTATAGGGAGCGATGGCCCTTGTACCATAGATGGCATCACCATTGACACCGATCCACTCACCCATCTCCTCCAGCAGTTTGTATGCCCCCTCATCCCACCTGCCATCGGGTCCCGGGGCAATATTGTACAACAGGTTCCCCCCTTTTGCCACAATATCAACCAGCATATGTATGGCCTCTCTTCCACTCATATAGCTGGCATCGGAGGTCCATGACCACCCCCCGCCTGAAATAATGCACGATTCCCATGGATAATCAAGTGCCTTCCGGGGAACCCTGTTTTCCGGAGTGAGATAATTCTGATTCTTTCCGTAAACAGCCCGGTCGACGACGATCAGCCCCGGCTGTTTTCTCCTTGCTTTGGCTGCCAGTTCATCCATCCTTATATCCTGATTCTGTAACCTGGATGGCTTGTCCGGGTTCATACTCCCATACCCTCCCCGTATCTCTTCAATGGTTCTTTTCCTGACCCACCCACCATCCAGCCAGAGGATGTCCACTTTCCCGTAGTCTGTCATCAGTTCCATCACCTGGTTATGGGTGAACTGTACAAAATTCTCCCACCTTTCGGGATAACTGTTTACACTGTAATTTACATTTCTGTCGGGAGTGGCAAAGTTGGGCCACCAGTAATACTCACTGTGCCAGTCGGGTTTCGAGAAATATGCTCCTGCCCATAATCCCTCGGCACGGAATGCATCAAAAACCTCCCTGGTGATATTGGCTTTGGGATGGGAATGAAAGGGAGTTTTTGTATCGGTGATCTTATAATCAGTATACCTGGAATCAAACATACAGAAGCCATCATGATGCTTGGTGGTGAAGACCACATATTTCATACCAGCATTACTGGCTGCCCTGGCCCATTTCTCAGGATCGAAATGAACAGGATCGAAGGTGGTCTGCAGGTTTTCATACTCCTTCTTATAATCAGTATAGTTTTCATTACTCCTCCGGCACCAACCTTCATCCTCGGCACAGATGGACCACGATTCAACAATGCCCCACTGGCTGTAGGGGCCCCAATGCATCAGAAGCCCGAACTTCAGCTCCTGCCATTTTTCAAGCTGTTGCATTACCAGGGGGTCTGTTTCGGGGACATAAGGGGTCATCTCATGTTCCAGCTGAGCAAGCGCATGAAAACCGATTGCTGTGATCACCAAAGTTAGAAGGGTTGATTTCATTTTGTTAAGTTTCATATGTTACATGTCAGAAAGATCCAATTTCCCATCCAGAATAAGGCATACCACCGTCATTTGCTTATCAAGGAGATTCTCCGGCAGGTCAATAAACAGTACCCCGGAATGGTTGCTCCAGTAAGGTTTAAGGAACTCATTATGTTCCAGGATGGTCCCGTTCCCCACCACATAGATCCTGTGAATCGCATTGTTCACTCCTTCGAGCATGATCTGATCATCGGGCATTTTCCCGTTCACAAAGAGGTACAATTTTGTGCTATCAGCCGACAAGGTGGAGGGTCCGTGAAAATATCCTGGAGGCAGTCCGGCACGGCTGGAGAAGATAGCTTCCTCATGTTTTGTGGTCCATCTGCCCATTTCCTTCAGGATGTTTATCTGTTCTTCAGGAATTGTACCGTCGGCCTTTGGACCAATGTCAAGCAGCATGTTCCCTCCCATGGAGATGCATTCGGCAAAGATCCGGATCACCTGTCCGGGACTCTTATAGTTTCTGTCATTGTGCTGATATCCCCAGGAATCGTTCATGGTCATGCATAGTTCCCAGTACTTGTCATCAGAGGAAACCACCGGGAGACCCTGTTCTGGTGTTGCATAATCGCCATATCCGCGGAGACGGCTGTTTATGATGGCATTCTCATTGCGATCAAGGATCATTTCGCGTATTTGCCGGGCACCCCACCACTCAGCACTTTGCTCCCAGTCGCCATCGAACCAGTAAAGATCGGGATCGAATTGCTTTCCAAGTTCTGCGATCTGCCCGTGATTGAACTGGGTAAACCTGGCATGACGTACAGAATCGTTGTCATATCTTTTCTCCTTTTTTGTAAAATTTGGATAATCGGGGTGTGACCAGTCAAGAAGAGAGTAGTAGAGTCCTGTTTTGAGATCCCTCTTCCTGAGTGCTTTCACAAACGGTGTGATAAGATCCTTTCCAGCTGGTGTTCTCTCTACCACATTCAGCTCACCAAACCTGGAGTCCCAGAGAGCTACCCCGTCATGATGCTTGCTGGTTAAAACTGCATATCGGGCACCGCTCTCCTCAATCAGGTCTGCCCATTGATCCGGATCATATTGAGATGCCGTAAATCCATCCAGTTGTTTCATATAATCCTCGTAGGAGATGTAACCATTGTAAAAAGACCACGATTCGGCAATACCGTTCACCGCGTAGATTCCCCAGTGAATAAAGATCCCCAGCCTGGCATCCCGGAACCACTGCATCCTTTCTGCTTTTTCCGTCTCTGACTCCGCCTCCTGTGTATGTCCGGGAACAAGATTGACACAGAGGAATATCCCAATAAATAGCTGGATCAATAACCGTCTATGGAAGGTAATATGCATAAATTTCTCCTTTGGTTGAATTCTAATTTTTTGTTCTGCGATTTTCCCAAAAGTTAAGGAATAACAATGATATACTTTTATTGCCATAAAAGAGCTATTTTTATATAGTCAAATTCAAAACAAAACTTCAACCATGGCAAAGAGGAAAATTAACATGGGCATGGTGGGCGGGGGCCCCGGTTCATTCATCGGACGTGTTCATTATATGGCAGCAATTCTGGACGGCCAGATCGACCTGGTATGTGGTGCTTTCAGCTCCAATCCTGAGAAATCAAAGGTCACCGGTGCGGAGTATTATCTGGCTCCCGAACGCGTATATGACACCTACCAGGCGATGATCTCAGAGGAGGCCAAACTGCCGGAAGGGATACGGATGGATTTCATATGCATCGTCACGCCCAATCATCTTCACTTTAAACCGGCAAAACTGGCCATGGAGAATGGCTTTCATGTGGTTTGTGACAAGCCGCTGGCACTGGATGCCGATGAGGCGGAAGTGATGGTTCGTATCAAGGAGGAGACAGGCATGTTGTTTGCGCTAACCCATACATATTCGGGTTATCCCATGGTGAAGGAGGCCCGAAAACTGATCCAGGAAAATGCATTGGGAAAGATCCGGAAAGTGGTGGTGGAATATCCGCAGGGTTGGCTCAGTGAACCCCTGGAACAGACCGATCATGTGCAAGCCTCATGGCGGGGTGATCCAAAACGTTCGGGAAAGACCTGTTGTGTGGGGGATATCGGCACCCATGCATTCCACCTGGCTGAATATGTCACCGGATTAAAAGTGGACGAACTCATGTCCGATCTCAGCACCCTGGTTCCCAAACGGGTGTTGGATGATGATGCCAACATGCTGCTGCACTTTGAGGGGGGTGCACGGGGTGTCCTCTACGCCAGTCAAATCTCAGCCGGAGAGGAAAATGCTGTAAAGTTGCGTGTTTATGGAGAGAAAGGCGGATTGGAATTTAACCAAATGGAGCCCAACACACTGATCATACGGTGGCTGGACAAACCCATTGAGACAAGACGGACCGGCACCGGATTTGTGAGTCCGATTGCTGCCTACAACACCCGTGTTCCGGCAGGTCACCCGGAAGGATACATCGAGGCATTCGCCAACATATACAGAAATGCCGCCACCTGCATTCAACATATACTGGAGGGGAGCTCCCCCCCGGAGGAAGCAAAAGATTTCCCATCCATATATGATGGATTGCGGGGAATGAAGTTTGTGGATAAAGCGGTGGAGAGTTCTGAAGTCAAATCATGGGTGGAATTGTAACCCAAACCTTTAGAGATTTAATGGATTACGCTATTATTTTTGATATGGATGGTGTCATTATTGACAGCAATCCATACCACAAGATTGCATGGGACCGGTTCCTGACCAAACGTGGCATTCATTTCGACGATGATCTGTTTGATAATACCCTTTCGGGAAGGACCGGTATCTCTTCCATCAGGCTATTGATGGGTCAGGAACTTACACTGGAAGTGGTGAACAAATACGTGCATGAGATTGATAAAGAGTTCCTGAAAATTCTTGGTCAGGATAACAATGTGGGTCCCATCCCCGGATTGCCTGGATTTCTGAAAAACATTAAATCCTCGGGAACTAAAACTGCCCTGGCCACTTCAGCACCTCCTGAAAATGTGGATCTTACGCTGGAAAAGACCGGACTCCGCTCTTACTTTGATATGATACTTGACAAAAACGATGTGACCAATGGTAAACCAGATCCTGAGGTCTATCTGAAAACTGTGATGAAACTGAATGCACAAAAGAAAGATTGCATCGTATTTGAAGATTCAAAAATGGGCATCAAATCAGCCCTCAACGCTGGACTAAGGGTAATTGGAGTATCCACCAGCCATAACCGGGAAGAGTTGCTGGAAGAGGGAGTAAGCATGGTCATTGACGATTTTACAGCGCTTGACCCGGAAGATGTGTTCAGTTTATTATAAAAAAAAAGATTTATGAAACGATTAACCTTTCTATTGCTGGCCCTTTTCTTTTCTGCATCTGTGATGCCCGGACAGGAAAATCTTAATTATCAGAAACCCTCCCAGGAGATCCTGGAACTTGTGGATGTACCACTTGCTCCATCAGTCTTGATGGATCATAAAAAAGAGTACCTGGTGCTTTTATACCGGGATGCCTTTAAAACCATTGCGGAGCTTTCCCAAAAAGAGGTTCGCCTTGCTGGGCTCCGGATCGATCCGGCCACCAATATTGGAAG
>JBDLIX010000186.1:0-9702 GCA_039714655.1 Bacteroidota bacterium | reverse complement strand
ATTTGCGAAGCAAAGAATTTAAGCGACGTTTGATTATCCTTTCGAACTCAAATAAAGGATGAGATTATTGCGTTTTATATTCATAGAAAAAAAAGGTAATTTTATCAAATTGTAAAAACGGGCAATCAATGATGCACAAATTCATGAGACATATTTCCCTGGCCATGATGGCCGCTCTACTGTTTTCCCTCCCGGTAGATGCACAGAAGAAGCAGAAAGATGCCAGGGCACAGGCTGTCTTTGAAGCTGGAGAGTATTTTGAAGCCATTGACCTTTATAAAAACGCATATAATAAAGTTAGCGACAAAGAACAGAAAACGGCCATTCTGTTTAAGATCGGTGAGTGTTACCGAATCCTTGGAGATGCCAGATCAGCTGAGCTCTGGTATAAAAAGGCTGTTCGGGAAGATTACCAGGATCCCATCATATTTCTAAGGTATGGGCAGATGATGCTCATCAATGAGAAGTATGAAGAGGCCGAAGAGCAATTTGAGAAATACCTGAGCCTGGTTCCGGATGATCCACGTGGAGGCATTGGAATTGAATCGTGTCAGGCAGCCATTGTCTGGCTGGAAAATCCAACGGGATATATTGTGGAAAATATGCGTTACTTCAACTCCAGACAACGCGATTTTAGTCCTGCGTATGTGAATGAAGCTTTTACCGAAGTCTTGTTTACTTCCACTCGCGAAGATGCCACTGGAAATGATACACATGGAGCTACAGGCCAGAATTTCGCAGATATATTTGCTTCCAGCATGGATAGGAAAGGGAAATGGAGCGTACCGGTTCCTGTGGAGAATCTCAATTCCGAATTCGAGGATGGGACCCCTTGCATCTCTTCTGATTTTTCAATCCTCTATTTCACCAGGTGTAAAAAGGGGAAAAACCAGCAATTGGGCTGCCAGATCTACAGGGCAGGTATTGAAGGCGGGGGATGGTCGGAACCACAGGTTGAGTTTGAGGCATTAGGAGACAGCATTACAACTGCGCACCCGGCCATTTCACCCGATGGATCGACACTCTATTTTGTATCTGATATGCCCGGTGGATTGGGTGAAAATGATATCTGGAAGGTTACCAGTGAAGGTAGTGGTTGGGGTGATCCCGTTAACCTGGGGGAGGAGATCAATACCCCGGGAAATGAACTCTACCCATTTGTCCACAGTGATGGCACACTCTATTTCTCCTCGGACAGCCGGATTGGATTGGGTGGATTGGATATCTACAAGGCGACTTTGGATGAGACAGGAGGTTGGATGCTGGAGAATATGAAACCACCTATCAACTCCCCTGAGGATGACTTTGGGATCGTTTTTGAGACCGATGTTGAAAGGGGATTCTTTAGCTCGGCCAGGAAAGGCAGGGGAAATGACGAAATTTTTTCCTTTGTACTTCCGCCATTGGAGTTTTCTGTGACAGGTGTGGTGAAGGATGAACGCAATGATCAGATCCTTTCCGGATCGACAGTCAAATCGGTAGGAAGTGATGGGATTACAGTTGAGACCACAACCAGCGAGGAGGGATCTTTCAAGTTCATGCTGAAACCAGGAACCGATTATGTGTTTATTGCCAGTCAACCGGGTTACCTGAATGGCAAAGAGAGGGAGTCCACCAGGGGACTCGACCAGAGTAGAGACTTTGAGGTAACCATATACCTGGCTTCGATCACACAGGTGATAGAGCTCCCAAATATTTTCTACGATTTTGCAAAATGGGATTTACGACCCGAGTCGATGGTTTCTCTTGACAACCTGGTGGAAACATTGAATGACAATCCCAATGTAACTATTGAGTTGATGTCACATACCGATTCCAGGGATACTCCTGCATTTAACCAGGAGCTTTCCCAGAAAAGGGCCCAGTCGGTAGTGGATTACCTGATCTCAAAAGGTATTGCTTCCGACCGTCTTGCAGCTAAGGGATATGGGGAATCTCAACCCAAAGTAGTGGATGAAAAGGTGATATCACAGTATGACTTCCTTGAACTTGAAGAGGTGCTTACGGAGAGCTTTATTAATCAATTGGAGAGCCCTGAGCTCCAGGAAAAAGCGCACCAGGTGAATAGACGCACTGAATTCAGGGTGTTGTCTACTGAATATATTCCGCAAAACTAGGTTCAATGAGTAAGGCTTCCCGTTACCTTCAACGTGGTGTCTCTTCTGGTAAGGAAGATGTTCATCAGGCCATACAGCATGTGGACAAAGGACTATTCCCAAAAGCATTTTGCAAGGTAATTCCCGATAGGCTTACCGGGGATCCTGACCACTGTCTGGTTATGCATGCCGATGGTGCCGGGACAAAATCTTCGCTGGCTTATGTATATTGGAAGGAGACCGGTGATATTTCTGTGTGGAAAGGTATTGCTCAGGATGCCATTGTGATGAACCTTGATGATCTTTTGTGTGTTGGTGTGACCGGCGATATTCTTCTCTCTTCCACCATTGGAAGGAATAAAAACCGGATTCCGGGGGAGGTGATTTCAGCAATTATCAATGGAACAGAAGAGATCCTGGAGGAACTTCGTACCCTGGGAGTGCCCATTTACGGGACAGGTGGTGAAACGGCAGATGTGGGGGATCTGGTCAGGACCATTATTGTGGATTCCACAGTTGTGGCCCGTTCCAGGCGATCTGATATCATTGAAAACAACATTGTTCCCGGTAGTGTCATCGTAGGACTCTCTTCGTCGGGTCAAGCCAGTTATGAGGATTCTTACAATGGAGGGATGGGGAGCAACGGCCTCACTTCTGCCAGGCATGATGTTTTCGGAGGTTACCTGGCCAGTAAGTACCCGGAAAGTTTTGATCCGGATGTGACCCGTAATCTGATCTATTCAGGAAGCAAAAGTCTTACTGATACCATAGCAGACGTGGGGCTCAATGCCGGGAAATTGGTCCTTTCACCCACGCGCACTTATGCTCCGTTAATCCATGAGGTGCTGGGTCAGTATAGAAGAGAGATTAACGGAATGATTCACTGTTCAGGTGGAGCACAGACCAAGGTGCTCCATTTTGCCGGGAAAGTACATATCATCAAGGATGACCTCTTTCCGATACCTCCTTTATTTCGGATGATTCAGGAAGAGTCTGGAACGACATGGAAAGAGATGTACCAGGTATTCAATATGGGGCACCGTTTCGAAATTTACACCGACAGACAAACTGCGGAGGGGATCATTCAGCTGGCAAATAAATACAGGATCGATGCTAAAATTGTTGGCCGGTGTGAGCATGCGGATCACAAAAAGCTCTCCATCAGGGGAGATCAGGGCGAGTTTGATTATTTAGGATAAAATCTGCACATGGAAGAGAACATGATACTGACCCGGTTGGAGGGTGTGAAAGCCAGGTTTGATGAGGTTGGACAACTCATTACCGATCCGTCAGTGATTGCTGACATGAAGCGGTATGTGAAGTTAAACCAGGAGTACAAGCACCTGGAACCGGTCATCGCAGCATTTGATGCTTATAAGAATTTGTTAAGCAATATAGAGAGTGCCAGGGAGATCCTGGCCGACGAGAAAGATGTTGAGCTCAGGGAGATGGCCAAAGAGGAACTGGATCTCTACCAGCAACAATTAGGTTCCATAGAGGAGGAGATCAAATTGCTTCTGCTGCCCAAGGATCCGGAAGATGAAAAGAATGCCATTGTCGAGATTCGCGCTGGAACAGGTGGAGATGAAGCCAGTATTTTTGCCGGTGACCTTTACAGGATGTATTCCAAATTCTTTGAATCAAGGAAATGGAAAGTCTCCACCACCAGTTTTACGGAGGGAACCGTGGGCGGGTACAAGGAGATTATTATGGATGTAAGTGGGAGTGGGGTGTATGGTATTATGAAGTATGAATCCGGAGTACACCGGGTCCAGCGTGTTCCCCAGACTGAGACCCAGGGACGGGTCCATACATCAGCTGCTACTGTTGCTGTTCTACCAGAGGCAGAAGATTTCGAGGTAGAAGTCAAGCAGGCTGATATCAGAAAGGACACCTATTGTTCATCGGGTCCTGGCGGACAATCGGTAAATACCACCTATTCAGCCATCAGACTAACCCATATACCCACCGGGATCGTGGTCACTTGTCAGGATGAGAAATCCCAGTTGAAAAATCTGGACAAAGCCATGAAGGAGTTGAGGACCAGGCTATATAATCTTGAACTACAGAAGCGGATGGACGAGATTTCTTCTCAGCGCAAGACCATGGTATCGTCGGGGGACAGGTCAGCCAAGATACGCACATACAACTATCCTCAGGGAAGGGTGACCGACCACAGGATCAACCTCACTTTGTATAACCTTCAATCAATTATTAATGGTGATTTGCAGGAAGTGATCGGTAAACTCCAGATGGCAGAGAATGCAGAGCGGTTGAAAGATAGCGGAATCGAATAAGAAATTTCCAGATGAACGCAGAAGAACTATTTAGGAACATCCAGCGCAAGAAGAGTTACTTGTGTGTAGGTCTCGATACTGATTATAAGAAGATCCCAAAGTTGTTGCTTGACAAGGAGTATCCCATATTTGAATTCAACAAGCATATTATTGACGCCACGGAGGAGCTGGTTGTAGCCTATAAACCCAATCTTGCCTTTTATGAAAGCATGGGTGCTGCGGGATACATGAGCCTGGAAATGACCATTACGTACATAAGAAAGCACTATCCCGATATATTTATCATTGCAGATGCTAAACGGGGCGATATTGGCAATACTTCCCGCATGTATGCAAGCGCCTATTTGAAGACCCTGGATTGCGATGCCATTACGCTTTCGCCATATATGGGGTATGACAGTATTTCACCATTTTTGGAGGTTGAAGGGAAGTGGGCTGTTTTGCTGGCCCTCACTTCCAACGAGGGATCAAAAGATTTTCAACAACTTGAATTAAAGAGCGAAAAGCAACTTTATGAGCAAGTTATTACCACCAGTGCCGAATGGGGAACCGTCAATAACATCATGTATGTGGTGGGAGCTACCAAAGCAGAAGAGCTAACGCACATCAGAAAACTGATACCAGAACATTTCCTTCTGGTTCCGGGGATTGGGAGTCAGGGAGGAAGTCTGAATGATGTGGCTGAATACGGGATGAACGATAGGTGTGGACTGCTGGTCAATGCCAGCAGATCCATTCTGTATGCCGATGTAACCAATCGATTTGAACAGGCAGCCCGGGATGAGGCTGCCCGTTTGCAGAACCAAATGGAGGTTATCCTGAAGAACAGGAACCTAATTTAATGCACCAGGTCCCTCACTTTACCGGCCGCTTCCTGTAAGGTAATGGCCGAATGTACTTCCAACCCTGAGTTATCGATGAGCACCTTCGCTTCTTCGGCATTGGTTCCCTGTAGCCTTACAATAACCGGGATATCAATCTGTCCGATGGTTTTATAAGCTTCTACTACTCCTTCGGCAACTCTGTCACAGCGAACAATCCCCCCGAAAATATTGATCAGGATCGCTTTCACATTTGGATCTTTCAGGATTATTCTGAAACCAGCTTCGACGGTTTGGGCATTAGCCGTTCCACCCACATCCAGGAAATTGGCAGGTTCTCCCCCCGAATGTTTGATAATGTCCATGGTAGCCATTGCCAGCCCTGCACCATTCACCATACAGCCAACATTTCCGTCCAGTTTGATAAAGTTAAGATTAAACTTGCCAGCTTCCACTTCTGTAGGATCCTCCTCGTTGAGGTCTCTCATGGCTGCATAGTTGGAATGTCTGTATAGTGCGTTATCGTCAATGTTGACCTTGGAATCAGCTGCCATGATCCGGTTATCGGATGTTTTAAATACCGGATTAATCTCAAACATTGAGGCGTCTGAATTTTCATAGGCTTTATAGAGTGCTGTTGCAAACTTCACCATAT
Organism: Bacteroidota bacterium; assembly: GCA_039714655.1. GTDB lineage: Bacteria > Bacteroidota > Bacteroidia > Bacteroidales. The sequence goes on along the minus strand of JBDLIX010000186.1, from coordinate 3,833 downwards.
CCTTGAAAGCCTGTCCCGCTAATCCCAGGTTGAAGGCAATGTGCCTTGCCTGGAAAGGAATAATCCCTACGGCAGGATCAATCTCCTCTTTAAAGATCAGGTGGGGTGTTTTTTCTGCGACCGTTTCAATGTCCATGCCTCCTTCGGTGGAGTACATGATGATGTTTTTACCGGATTCACGATTCAGAAGTACACTCATATAGAACTCCTGGGGATCACTCTCCCCGGGATAGTAGATGCCCTGTTCAACGAGTACCTTATGGACCACCTTTCCTTCGGGACCCGTCTGGTGGGTGACCAGGGTCATGCCCAGTATATCCTTTGCAAATGCTTTTACCTCATCAAGTGATTTTGCGATCTTAACTCCACCACCCTTGCCACGGCCTCCGGCATGGATTTGCGCTTTCACAGCCCAGGTGTTAGCACCGGTCTCTGCTTTTATGCGTTGAGCTGCTTCATATGCCTTTTCAGGAGTATGGGCCACTTCACCGGCGGGAATTGCCACACCAAATTGTTTCAGGATCTGTTTGCCCTGGTATTCATGAATGTTCATCGTGAATTGAATTAGTTGTTATATTAACCCAGACTATCGCTTCCAGGAAATCTATGCAAAATTAGCAATATGAAACAAGTGTGAAAGAGAAAAAGAGATAAAGTCGTAAAGTCGTAAAGTGGAACCGTACTGAGGGAACCGAGCCATTGGGGGAGGAGCGAATGAGCCAAAGGCGAAGAAAAGTTGTAAATTCGTTGAAATATTTATGTCATGCGGAAGTTGTTAAATGAGGAACTCAATCGCCTGGAAGTGGAGGCGTATAAAGAATCAAAAAAGATTCCGGTGATGGTAGTATTGGACAACATTCGTAGCCAGAATAACATTGGTTCGGTATTTCGCACAGCAGATGCATTTCGGTTGGAGGGTATATATTTATGTGGGATTACTGCGACTCCACCACACAGGGAGATTCATAAAACTGCCCTGGGTGCCACCGAGTCTGTCAACTGGGAGTATCATAAGAAGACCATCAATGCCATTATTGAGTTGAAAGAGAAAGATTACCAGATCCTTTCAATCGAACAGGCAGAGGGAGCGGTGAGCCTTGATCAGCTTAAGCTCTTACCTGGTCAGAAATATGCCATTGTCTTTGGTCATGAGGTCCGTGGAGTTGAACAAGAGGTGGTAGATCTGAGTGATCACTGTGTTGAGATACCACAGTATGGCACAAAACACTCATTGAATATCTCTGTTGCAGCAGGCATTGTCATCTGGGAGGTATTCAAACAATTCTCCATCTAACCCCGCATCATTAAGGGTGTCAATTGAACACTGCCTTTTTATTATGCCCGGGAGGAAGCCTACAAATATTTACACAGTAAAGATTTTAAGCGACGAGCGGGTATAATAAAAAAAGAGAGTGTACCTTTTGATACACCCTCTTCAATATGATTGTAGATTGTTTTATTCAACGAGGGCCTTGAAACCTTCTTCATTAAAGAGTTTTGCGAATTCAAGGTCTTTACTTGCGTGCTCTTTTGCCCAAGCAGGATCCTCGCATGTGGCAATTGCATCCTTCAGGTTTTTAAGAGCAACTTCGGGCTTGTCCTGATTGGCAGCGATCACTGCAAGCAGGTAGCTGCGATATGCACACTCCTCTTCCAGATTGGCTGCAGTTCTCCATGCACCGTCGGTATCACCATTCAGGTACTTGGCCAGGGCAGCATTGTAAGATGCTTCACTGCCAAAGTAGTTTAATGCTGATTGATAATCGCCTTCAATGATATTTACGATACCCAGGTTATAGTTCACTTTTGGTCCGGCACCCAATGAAGCTGTAAAGGCCTCTTTGGCGGCATCAACTTCACCTTTCTTCAAAGCAACGGCTCCCAGGTTGTTATTGACAATGTCCAGGTCTTTGATTCCCTTTGCAGTCTTAAATTCAGCGGCAGCTTTATCTAATTTACCCATTTCAAACAGGACAGCTCCCAGGTTGCTGTGAGCGCGTACGCATCCAGGATCTACTTCAGTTGCTTTCTTATAAATGGCGAGTTTGGACTCCTTATCTTCCATTAAAGTGGCAGCATAAAGCAGCTCTTCCAAAACAAGCGTATCGGAATTGTTGGCCCAAAGATCTTTCAGTTCATCATCGCTCCATCCAATGTGCTCCATGTTTACAGTGAACTTAGACCTTCTCAATTGGGGAAGGATCTCTTCTGCAATAACTTCAAAAGCAGCGGTTAGGTTTTTGATCTCCTGCTCACGAACTACCGGGTCGGAATGCATGCTCAGGACCCTTAGAATCATCTCTTTGTCCTGAATATCGGATTCTTCCATAGCCTTTTTAAATCCATCCCAGTCCTCGGGAGTGGAGAGCAGACTCATCAGTTCGTCAGCTATTTCAACTTTGGATTTCTTCAATTGACCAGCCAGGTACTTCTCGGCTGTCTTTTGACGCTTGTCTGCAAGTTTGGTATTCAGATCAACTTCACCGTCGGGAGAAGCATAGGCTGAAATCTCTAGTCCTTTAAGTTCAAGCCTTTCATTTTCGTCGGTAGTCTTGATGACTTCATTAAGTTTGGTCATCTCATCTTTACCCATCTCAGCTCTGCGAACATCGGCCCTGTTGATGACATACTTAATGTCAGCTTCATAGGCTTTTGGAACGATCTGCTGGAAGTTATCCTTGAAGTACAATACTTTGGGGTCTTTGGAGACCATTTGAGGTGTTGCAATGATCCCATCGGCAAGTTTCATCTCTCCCAGGTCGGCTGTTTTCTCTTTAATGGCAGCAGTGGCTTTCACATAAAGCTCTGACCTCAGCATGACATCTTCATAGTCGAAAGTGTCTGAAAAATTGGCTTTCCCACCATTGTCAAAACTAATGGATTTGTTGTTTTCAGTAACATCCTGACCCTGGAGTACAATAGACTTAAGCTCTTTTTCTCCACCTTCATACTTAAGGACGGGAGTAAGCGTTACAATAGCTTTTTTGTTGAAATACTTTGCAGGGTAGTTAACGTCGACAGCTACATCCACTTCTCCTCCGTGCATTTCGAGCACTTCAGGAGTTACTTTGTAGCTAACCTGGTCAGCTTCCTTAACCATTTTATTGAGGCCGCCGCAACTACTGAGTACTGCTGCTGCAAGAATAAAAATCGCATAGGTTTTGAGGTTTTTCATAACAATCTGATTATTTGTTTAACTGGTTATTGATTTCAAACGGAATTTTTTCTCCTACTACAAACTTAATAATGTTTTTGATAAAATTAAAGAAATATGGGTCTAATGGCTATAATTGTTATAAAATTAGCATATTCATTCCCACCATATACTCTCCTTCAAAGATCAGTTTTTTCATTTGTTGATAATCTCCCTTCTTATTTACAAAATCAATATTGCTGGTTTCGATCACCAGAATTTTTAATTCGGTCTGGGATTTAAAAAAACCAAAATAGCCGTCCTGGACCTCTTTAAGGTATTCAGGCTGAATGTTCTGCTCATAGGAGCGTCCCCTTCTTTTGATATTCTCCAAAAGATTTTCAACGGGGAGGTGAAGGTAAACATAGAGGTCTGGCCTGGGAACCTGCTGGTTAATGATGGAATAGAGTTTCTCAAAGAGTTTCATCTCATCATCTTTCAGATTGTATTTGCTAAAAATGAATGATTTGGCTAGAAAATAGTCACTCACCACCGTTTGTCCGAAAAGGTCTGGGTGTCCTAATTCGGATTTGATCTGTTGGTAACGCTCAGAGAGGAAGGATAGTTCTAACTGAAATGCATATCGATCCGGGTCTTCGTAAAATTTGGCCAGGAAAGGATTGTCACTGAACTGCTCCAG
>JBDLIX010000185.1:0-9728 GCA_039714655.1 Bacteroidota bacterium | reverse complement strand
CTTTTACTCTTTTACTCTTTTACTCTTTCCCACTTTTACTCTTTCCCACCAGCGTAGGCGGCTACAATGGACTTTACAAGGCGATGGCGGATGATATCTCGCTCATCGAATCGTATAATTGAGATCCCTTTGATTCCTCTCAAAATCTTCATCGCCTGAACCAGTCCTGAATCATCCCGCCGGGGAAGATCAACCTGTGAATCGTCACCGGTTACAATAAACCTGGCATCGGGTCCCATTCTGGTTAAGAACATTTTAAACTGACTTGCTGTTGCATTTTGTGCCTCATCCAGGATCACGAATGCATGATCCAGGGTACGGCCTCTCATGTAAGCCAGAGGAGCTATCTGTATGGTCCCATCCTCCAGGAACTGAATCAGTTTCCTGGCGGGGATCATATCCCTCAGCGCATCGTACAGTGGTTGCATATAGGGATCGAGCTTCTCCTTGAAATCTCCTGGAAGAAATCCCAGCTTTTCACCAGCTTCTACTGCCGGCCGGGTCAGAATAATCCTCTTCACCTCCCTCTCTTTCAATGCTTTCACAGCCATTGCAATGGCTGTATATGTTTTACCGGTCCCGGCAGGCCCCACAGCAATCAACAGGTCATTGTTTTTGCCTTCATCCACCAGTTGCTTCTGATTCACTGTTATGGCTCTGATCTTTCTTCCACGGTCCCCGTGCAACAGTACTTCATCATCGGGTCCCGGTACTTCCATTTTATGGTTGGCAGCTCCATTCAACAGATCCTCTATATCGGGCAGGTTCACCGTCGGGAATTTACGAAGATAACGAATGAACAGATCTACTTTATCCTCAAAATCCTCCAACCTCTTTTTCTCGCCTGAAATGCGTATCTCATTCCCTCTGGAAACAACCTTCAAATCGGGGAACAGGTTGATGAATTTATTGAAACGAACATTGTTTACACCATAGAAATCAACAGGATCGACGCCTTCCAAATAGATCAGCTTTTCCGCCATATATTAAATTATAATCACTACTTTTGGATGTGCAAATTAAGCTGTTTTTTTCAACATTCCAATAAGAAAATCCCTTCTGCGAACCTATGCACATCATCACGCTTACCTCTGACTGGAACGAATATGATTACTATGTTGCATCACTCAAAGGTAAACTCCTCTCTCTCTGTCCGGAAGCAAGAATTGTTGACATCAACCACAGAGTAAAGCCATTCAACAGTGCCCAGGCCGCATTTGTGGTAAGGAACAGCTACCCCAACTTTCCAGATAATACCATCCATATTATCGCAGTAAATTCAGAACCTGAAGAGGGAGGCCAATTACTGGCCGCCAGGGTGAACAATCAGTATTTCCTTTGTGCCGATAATGGAATCCTGGGATTACTTGGCGGACCAGAACCCGAAATTGTAGTGAAACTCGACGAATCTCCTGAACAACATCCAGCCAGTTTTATCTCCATGTCCATCTTTGCAGAAGCAGCCTGCACACTGGCCAAAGGGACTCCTTTAATGGAACTGGGCACAACAACCGATAGCTATAACAAGCAAACCCCACTCAGGCCAACTATTGAGGATCAGACTATTACTGGAAGCATCATTCATATCGATTCATATCAGAACGCCATCACAAATATTTCAAAAGAGTTGTTTAACCGGGTTGGGGTCGGGAAGCAGTTTGAGATCTATGTCCAGAGCAAACATTACCTGATCAACAAAATTAGCAACAGGTACAACGAAACACCACCCGGCGAACTGTTGGCCCTGTTCAATGCTGTAAACCTCCTGGAAATAGCCATTCGAAATGGAAACGCAGCCGGATTATTAAAGTTAAATACAAGCTCAACTATCAGGGTTGAATTCAAAGAGTCTTAAAATGCACAGTACCGAAGAGAAGTTGAAGGCTTTCGAACGCCTTCTGGATATAATGGACGAGTTGAGGGAAAAGTGTCCATGGGACAGGGAGCAAACCCTGGAAACCCTGAGAAACCTTACCATCGAAGAGACATATGAACTCGCCGATGCCATCATGGATCAGGATCTGGATGAGATCAGGAAGGAGCTCGGGGACTTGATGCTGCATATTGTATTTTATTCAAAAATCGGATCTGAAAAAGGCGCATTTGATATCGCAGATGTGCTTAACGGTATTAATAAAAAGTTGATTTTCAGACATCCTCATGTCTTTGGAGAAAGAAAGGTCAAGGATTCTGTTGAGGTGACCGAAAACTGGGAAGAGCTTAAAATGAAGGAGGGAAACCGCAGCGTTTTGGCTGGCGTACCCATCTCTTTGCCCGCAATGATAAAATCACACCGGATCCAGGACAAGGCAAGAGCTGTAGGTTTTGATTGGGATTACCGGGAACAGGTATGGGACAAGGTTATTGAAGAGATCAATGAGGTAAAACATGAATTGATCAATGGGAACCAAAAAGAGAAGATGGAGGAAGAGATAGGTGATTTGCTGTTTTCCATTGTAAACGCAGCCCGGTTATATGATATCGAGCCGGAAACCGCCCTTGAAAGAACCAACCGGAAATTCATTAAGAGGTTTAAATACCTGGAGGCAAAGGCTCTGGAGATGGGCCGATCTCTGAAGGAGATGAGCCTTGACGAAATGGAATCAATCTGGCAGGAAGCCAAAACTTCATAGACCAGAACTATTTAGACTCGCTATCAGCTGAATCTTTTGTGGGTTCCTCAGCTGATTCTTCTTTGGGTTCTTCGGTTGTAGTTTCTGTGGATGCCTCCTCTTCTTTCTCAACCACTTCCAAAAGGTCATGAACAAGTAACTGATTGTACCACTGGAACACTTTTTTGATATCTGAAACGTAAACGCGCTCTTCATCAAAGTCAGGTACAAGCTCTTCAAAATAGCTTTTCAGTTCATTTACCGGCGATTTATGGGAAAGTGTCTCCTTGCCTTCACTCTTTTCATGGATCATGAAAAAAATATCCCCCAGGGGGACCTCTGCATCATGTGTAAAGATTGCTATATCTTCAAGGGAACTTACCCTGGCTGTGGCTGCAGCCACATGACGCTTATTATCTTCGATGGACTCTACCACAATCCCATTGCGGGCCTGGGCAATGTACTTGAACAATCCACCTTTGCCGGAGATTGAAAGAATGTCTTTTAATTTGATTGTATTCATGGCAATTAATAAAGTGTTGCAAATATAGTACTTCTAGTTTAATCCGCGCTCCTTCTTTATCTGATCATAAGCCCCCTGGACTTTTCGGAACTTTTCGTGGGCGACTTTCTTAAAATCTTCACCCAGGTGACTTACCTTGTCTGGATGGTACTTCATCGCCATGCGACGATACGCTTTCTTCACCTCCTCATCCGTTGTAGTCGGCTCAATCTCAAGGATTTTATACGAGGCATCGGTCTGACTTACAAACATGGCCCTGATGCTCTGGAAATCTGAATCGTTGATACTCATGTACCCAGAGATTCGATTGATCACATCATTCTCAGCATCACTGACCGAACCATCTGACGAGGCAATCCCAAACAGAAAATGCAGCATTTCCAAACGATAGGAATAGTCCAGTCGCTGCGATAGCTGATGGGTCACATCCCGCAGCGGAATCTCCTGTTTGAGAATATCCCTGAGCATAACAACAGCTTCCGAAGCAGTCTCATCACCAAAACGGGTGACAAAATAGCGCTTCACGTAGTCCAGTTCACTTTTCATAACCCGACCGTCGGCTTTCATTACTGCCGCGATCAATACCAGAAGTGATGCTGCATAATCACCCCTTAAGGTCCTGGTTCGCACATTCCGGGCCTGACCCGGTTCTTCGCTCTTCCCCGAATCAAATATTGACCCTACGGCCAGACCGAGAATCCCACCAATAGGACCACCCAGTGCCCATCCTAAACCGAGTCCAACCCATTTCCCAAATTTTGCCATAACTGATTATCTACTGGTTAATAATTTCTTATGCAATGCTATGATCTGAGGCAGAAGCAGCTCTGTCTCATCGTTGTATATAATATGATCTGCCAGTTTCATTTTGGCTGTCTCATCCATCTGGTGTATCATGCGTCGACGCACACGCTCCTCATCCAAACCATCCCTCTGCATCACCCTGCGAATTCGCATTGCTTCCGGTGCATACACCAGCACCGATCTATCCAGATAGCGATCAGCTCCACTCTCAAATAAAATGGCAGCTTCTTCCAACACATAAGGTGCATCTCTCTGAGACTCTACCCAGAGAACAAAGTCCTTCCGTACTGCCGGATGAACAGTGCTATTCAATTTCGCCAGTAGTTCCGGATTCCCAAAAACCATTTCTGACAGGAATTCCCTGTTAAGAGAAGCACCATTGTATGCATCTTCACCAAATAGTTTCACAATATGCCTCACCAGCTCCTGATCACTGTTCATCAGTCTCTTCGCCTCTGAATCGGCATAATAAACTGGAATGCCAAGTTTTTCAAAAATACTACATACCAGCGTTTTACCACTTCCTATTCCACCTGTTATTCCTACCTGGTACATCACCTTCTGGACTTCAGGTATTCTACTGTTTTTGGATAGTACTCGTAACTCATCAGGTAAACCGGAATATTCTGAACATCCACATCCAGCACGTTGGTTCCCTCCCCAATATCCAAATAATCTACCACCGCTCGTAATAAGCTCCCATCCACCCGGTCATATTTACTGAGTCCCACATTACAAGTGAGCTTTATGGTTGAAGGAAATGTCTGCAGTGCAATGGTGTCAGGCAGGTTCAATACATCAATGGGGATGGATAACTGTACCTCTGTAAATCGTTCCAGCTCGAAAGAGCAATTGACTTTAAATCTGCTATACTCCAGGTCACTGGCCCTCTTCAGCTTTACCTTATCACTAAAATTCCTTGAAAGTTGCCCCAAATCACTTCTTACCGTATACACATAACTCAGGGTATCCAGGATAATATCCGGACCTGTAACTTCCACAGAATCGGGCTCCAGGATGATTCCATCCTTGATGGTGAACTGCTTATCCACCTGGTACCTGAAATCTGGCAGGACCTTCACCATCCGGGTGATCTTCCTGGCAAACTGGAAATGCAGTGTGTCAGGTTTGATTTCCAATAGTTGTATCTCTGACGATAATTGCCGTGACACCTGTTCCGTATGGTACCGGGTAAGTATATAAGCCCTTGAATTATCTTGTCCGGGTCTATTAAGCGTATAAGCAGATGCATTAAAACTGATCGGGACCGGTTTTCGAAAAGTCTTATACCTCAGGATTTCATACCCACTTGCATTAATACGCAACTCGAGATGTTCGGGTAGTTCACCCACGAATACCTTCTCTTCCGGAAAGTCCGTGTAGACCAGAGGATATTCAATTACAGAGGTATAGTTATTACTCAGAGCGTTAAGAAACCAGATAAAAACAGATATCAACAGGAAGACAGAAAACATAAGCATCCTCTTCCTGAATTGCAACTTCTGTCCTTCAGGTACCCTGGGCCACTTATGTAGAAAACCGTTTTCCAAAATAGTTGGTTTACTTCTTCGCCGGAGGCTGGTCTCCCGGATCAGCTGCAACTGCCGTCTTATCAACCTTTACCAATACATTGTCAGCAATTTCCAGTGTTACAGTACGCTCCTTAACATCATTAATCTTACCGTATATTCCTCCTGTTGTAGTCACTTTATCCCCTTTCTTCAATGAACTCCTGAAGTTTGTTGCCTCCTTTTGCTTCTTCACCTGAGGGCGAATCATGAAGAAATAGAATACCACAATAATCAAAAGCAGGAAAATCAATGATTGCATTCCTGCACCTCCGGCACCCGGTCCTGCAGGTGCAGATAAAATCTGAAATAATAAATTCATACTCTGGTTTTTAAGTTTAAATTAAATACTACTAATTATATTGTTCTGATAATCAAAATAACAGACCACTATCTCACCTTCAATGATTGTTCCAAAATTGTTCGTCACTGCATCAAGTAACATAACTGACTGTGTTGAAGCGTCTTGCGCAATTTCACCCGCCATATTGCCTTCTGACAACTGGCTGTCATTTTGTCCTGAACATCCACCATTAATCGTTCTCACCAATCAGGCCCCTTCCCTTTTTCAATATTTTCTTCTCCTCCTTCAATTGAGATACCACTTTATCCAACACCCCATTGATGAATACATTGCTCTTGGTAGTACTGTAGAACTTTGAAATCTCAAGATACTCATTGAGGGTTACCTTGGTGGGTATAGATGAGAATCCAATGAGCTCTGCAATCGCCATCTGCATGATCAGTATATCCATGAAAGCAATTCTATCCAGATCCCAATTCCTTGTATTTTGTTTGATGTATTCTACATATTCTTCCCTGTGGACAATGGTTTGCCGGTAAAGTTTCACCACATAATCACGGTCCTCATCATTCTTATAGAGCCCCATCAGGGACTTATTTGGACCATCTCCCTCCTTGAACTTTTTGAAGGTCTTTACAATCATGCTGGTAATAAATTCAAGATCATCGTTCCAGTATATGCTCTGCTCCTCTAACACGGAGGCGAGCATTTCACTGGGAAAGAGCACATGGGTGTATAGGTGAGTTATCATCTTCTTATCCTCTGCATAACCACTCTCTTCTGCCGACATATATGAGGCATACTCCTCGCTCTCCACCAGTTTGGTGTAAATCTCTTTGATAAGTTCGGGATAGTTGCTCCAATTCAATTTATGTTGGTCCACAAATCTGAGTAGCATATCATTGTTTCTCACTTGATCCACCAACTGGTTATCAAGGAACCGTGTGTTTGGATGAAGGTCCTCTTTGGTGGGGATGTGCTTGTTCCTGGCTAGTTCTAACCTCGACTCTGCATAGAGTATCACATCAATAATCAAAAGCAGGAGGTAGTGATATAACTCAAATGCTTTTTCAATGTTAAAATGAAGCTCCTTTTCGGAACGCCCCATATCTTCTCTGTCTGTCTTGTAATAAGCATACAAAGATTGCAGTGCTTTAATACGTAATTGTCTCCTGCTGATCATTTGTTAAAGAACCTATAGCACATTTATGAACCATGCAAATTTACACTAAATTTTAATCTATAAAACATCTGTTCGACAGCAAGTTTAGGTTGGGCCTAAAATGCGGAAAATTTGAATATGTTTAAAATATTTTACATTTTTGATGTAGAACTAACAAACCCCTAACTAAATCTGAGATAATGATTGATGAAGGAAATGCTAAAACAGAAGAGCTTGTAACGGAAGCAAAGGGACGGGAAGAGATCCATTCTAAAGCTGTTAGGGCCGGCAAAAGGACCTACTTTTTCGATGTCAAGGCAACACGCCGGAATGATTACTATCTGACCATCACCGAGAGCAAAAAGAGGTTCAACCGTGATGGAAAGTTCTTCTATGAGAAACATAAACTTTTCCTGTACAAGGAAGATTTTGACAAATTTGCTGATAGCCTGAAAGAGATTATTGAATTTATTCGTGAAGCAAATCCCCAACCCATTGAGCTGGAGGAGACTGAAATTGCTAAAACTGTTGTTAAAAGCGATTCTCCCAAGCAACCTATGGATGAGGAGAAGGACTTCACTAATGTGGAATTTGAGGATTTGGGCGAGGATAACAATTAATTGTTATCAGATTTACGCTTAAGGAATTCTTTTATCTCCTTAAAGGAGAAGGTTTTTACATTGGTGACAATATAATCTTCTTCAAGAAAATTCCCATATTGATTGCATTCGTTGATGGCCTCCTGGAATACCATTTTTAAAGAATAGTTCATGGGCAACAACAACAGAATTGTGGCCAGATACCCCGAAAAATTCACCTCCTCCACTTCTGCATCAAATTTCTTCAGGATAAACTCAAATTCATTATGAATCACCATCTGATGCGTTGGGGTAAGGTCTGTTTTTGTACGGGACATCAACACAACAAAATAACGGAGTTTCTGTTTCTTGCCACCAAGACCTGTTGAGATAAAGACCTGGTTCTCCTCCATGATCTTGCTCTCCAACTGCATGCGGCTCTCATTTAATGCAAGTAATGCCCAGTCCTTGAGAGGCTCTTCTGCCATATCAACGTAGGATTCAATGGCCCTGTAACACTGAACATTCTCAATGGATGCCAGTCGGGCCAGGATCTCTTTCTTTACGTCGTGTGAATATCCTGGCTCTGGCAGATATCGCATATGATCAAAGGCCCATGATTCGTCCAATTCATTCTTTAACTTCCTGGAATATTCATAATACTCTACCTGCAAATCCATGTCGATTTGGTGCTCCAGAATTTTCAGGTTACTGGGAGTTCCTCCAAGAATCTCCTGGATCTTTTCATACAAGTTTTCATGCTCCTTCATCTGGACTCCACATTTCAATTAAATGTACGAATTTTTATTAATTTCGAAAAGAGATCCATGGAGGTAATCTTCCACATAGAGCAAAAAGTGAATGAGGCATCTGCTGGCTACAGACTCTCCCTTGAGAATCTATTGCAGGTCGGATTCAATCTCATAAGAAAATCTCCGGGTATTTATATCATTTACAGTATTATTGGAGCATTTGCACTCTCCAATCCCATCAGCGGATTGCTTCTGGGAGCTCCCCTTATTACCGGGTACTATATTGTAACACGTTTGATTCAGCAGAACCGGACGGTTGAACTATCTGATTTTTTCAAAAGCTTTGATAAATTTGTCCCTTTGCTTATCCTGAATTTATTGATGACCCTTGTCATTTTCCTGGGTCTGATATTTTTTATCCTACCTGGAATCTATTTCGCAGTGAGTTATCTGTTTGCTCACTTCTTTGTATGGTTTTATAATGTGGATCCCGCTGAAGCAATCAGGTTAAGCAGGAGAACTGTTTCCGGGAATTTCGGGCAGATCCTCTTGCTTTGCCTGGTCCTGGGAGGAATCAATCTACTTGGAATTCTTGCCTTGGGTATTGGATTATTCCTAACGCTTCCTTTCACCTATTGTGTAATATATGCAGCATTTGACGACATCATAGGAATCCCTTAAATATTTCATTATGGACATAACCCTGGCCCTCCTTGGAGCGGCACTTGTACTGGTCGGATTTATAGGAAGTATTTTACCCATCATACCTGGCCCCCCTATTGGTTGGGCCGGCTTTTTACTGCTGAAATGGACCGATTATGTGAATCGTGGAGCTGAAGGGTATGATAACACACTATGGATCCTCCTGTTTTTCGTAGTCCTTGTCACAATCCTTGATTATGTAGTCCCTATCCTGGGCACTAAGAAATATGGCGGGTCAAAAAGAGGTGTTTGGGGAGCCACAATAGGAGTAGTGGTTGGACTCTTTTTCGGACCCCTGGGAATCATCATTGGTCCGTTTCTGGGAGCCTACATCGGGGAGATTACTACTGGAAAGAAGGAGCGGGCTGCACTGAGAGCTGCCTGGGGATCATTTGTGGGATTCCTGCTGGGTGTAGGACTGAAGTTGATGACTTGTGGAACAATATTGTTCTTCTTTATACGGCATCTCTTTTTCTAACTCTGGCTCGGCTTACAGCCTCACCGAGTTCCTGTTAGCTACATTGAGCTCGCAAGCTCGGTTCCCTAGCTACCAAGGGTGGCGACCATCACTGCTTTGATGGTGTGCAACCGGTTCTCGGCTTCATCAAAAACAATGGAGTGTTCTGATTCGAAAACCTCTTCGGTAACCTCCATTGCCTCCAGACCAAATTTCTGATAGATCTCCTCCCCCACTTTTGTCTCCCGGTTATGGAAAGCCGGCAA
>JBDLIX010000184.1:0-9759 GCA_039714655.1 Bacteroidota bacterium | reverse complement strand
AATGCCATGGTCTATATGGCTGACCGGTGCAAGGAGATATCCAATGGGGAGCTGACCATTGAAATCTATCCCAGTGGCCAACTCGGCTCCGAGCAACAATGTGTGGAGCTGTTACAGATCGGCAGTCTGGCCATCACTAAAGTCTCAGCGGCAGTGATGGAAAGCTTCACCGAAGATTTCAAAGTGCTGGGCCTGCCTTACGTATTCAGGTCCAGGGAACACTCTTTCAAGGTACTCGACGGGGAGATCGGCGATGAACTGCTCCAGAGCACCAAGCCATTCTGGATCAGGGGATTGTGTTTCTATGATGCCGGAAGCCGAAGCTTCTATACCATCGACAGACCAATTGACCACCCGGATGATCTAAAGGGATTGAAAATCAGAGTGATGAAAAGCATCACTGCCATGGAAATGGTGAAAGCTCAGGGAGGTTCCCCCACTCCCATCTCCTGGGGAGAACTCTATACGGCCCTTCAAAGTGGTGTGGTGGATGGGGCTGAGAATAATCCCCCAAGTTTCTATACCAGTCATCACTATGAAGTTTGCAAGTACTATAGCCTGAATGAACATACCATGGTACCCGATGTACTGATCGTCAGTGAGAAAGTGTGGGAAAAACTCTCAGAACAGGAGAAAAAATGGCTCCAGCAGGCTGCCGATGAATCGGTGCCGTTAGAGCGAAAATTATGGGCCGAATCCGAAAAAGAATCCCTGGAAATTGTGAAAGAGGCCGGGGTAACCATTACCTATCCTGACAAGGATCCTTTTGCCAGAAAGGTATCGGAACTTCTGGATTCCTACAAAGAGAACGAGAAAATATATGATTTGATTACCCGCATAAAGAATGTACAAGTCGAAAGTCCGTAAAGTTGTAAAGTCTAAAGTGGAGATATGATAAAGTTTCAGCAAAGATTCAATAAGGGACTGGAGGTATTCCTGGTAGTCCTTATGTCCATCCTCGTCATCGATGTGCTGTGGCAGGTCTTCAGTCGCTACCTTCTCTCCTCCCCCAGCTCTTTCACTGATGAATTGGCCGGGTTTCTGCTTATCTGGGTAGGAGTTCTGGGTGCGGCTTATGTAGACGGAAGAAAAGAGCACCTGGCAATAGATATTTTGATACAAAAATCTCCTCCGGCAAGACAAAGGAGATTGCAATATTTAATCCATTCCCTGATTTTTCTATTCGCACTTTCTGTGATGGTCATTGGGGGAATTACCCTGATGTATACCCGGTTTGTTCTTCAGGTAAAATCAGCTGCACTACAGCTACCCCTTGGATATGTTTATATTATTCTTCCAATAAGCGGACTGATCATCATGTTTTATGAAGTGCTCCATATAATCGAATTAAGCAAATCCAACTAATATGGAAGTCCTTATCCTTGTCCTTAGCTTTGTTATCCTCCTGGTTATTGGTGTTCCCATTGCTTTTAGCATCGGGATTGCGGGGATTCTGACCATGCTTATGTCCATTGATACAATGCCGGCATTAACTACTTATGCACATCGCATGGCCACCGGACTGGATAGTTTTGCACTCCTGGCCATTCCGTTTTTTGTGTTGGCAGGAGGCATCATGAACAGTGGTGGGATTGCCCAGCGACTTATCGATCTTGCCCGGGTATTTGTGGGCAGATTGCCTGCTGGACTGGCATTTGTAAATGTGATTGCCAATATGCTATTCGGTGCCATTTCAGGTTCAGCTGCCGCAGCTACCTCAGCCATCGGAAGTATTATGGGCCCCGAAATGAAGAAAGAGGGATATGATGAAAATTTCAGCGCTGCAGTAAATATTACTTCAGCCACAACCGGTCTTACCATCCCGCCCAGCAATATCCTGATCATCTATTCCCTGGCCAGTGGAGGAGCATCCATCACTGCACTGTTCCTGGCAGGCTATATCCCTGGGATTTTAACAGGCGTAGGAATTATGCTTGTAGCCATGTCAATGATGGTCTTTAAGAAAAAGGGACGCGCAGGCTTGATAAAAACTCTTGGCAAAATCCTGCTATTATCCCTGCTGCTCGTAGGAGCAGGGATCGGGCTCAAAGTGGTTCATGATCAGGCTTCAGATGCTATTTTTAAAACTGTGGTTTACAGCCTGCTTGGACTGGGATTTGCCGGTTCGGTATACAAATCAGCAACAAACTGGGATTTTTTCAAATTCGCCGTTAAGAAATTCATAGATGCATTTCCGTCATTAATGCTACTTGTCATTGTGATTGGAGGAATCGTGGCTGGATTTTTTACAGCCACCGAGGCTTCGGCTGTAGCTGTATTGTATGCACTTATACTGGCCCTTCTCTACAAGGAGATCACCATTAAGGACCTGCCTGCCATCATTCTCAGGTCAATCCGAATGACATGCATTGTCCTGCTGCTGGTTGCCACCAGTATTGGCATGTCGTGGATCATGTCGTATGAGAACATTCCTCAGAACGTGAGTGCGGGATTGATTAGCCTGAGTGATAATCCTTTTGTTATTTTACTGGTTATCAACTTCATTCTCCTATTTGTGGGGATATTCATGGATATGACTCCGGCTGTACTGATCTTTACACCCATCTTTCTGCCCATTGTAACTTCCCAACTGGGTATGGATCCCATCCACTTTGGAATTATTATGGTGCTGAATCTATGCGTCGGATTGTGTACACCACCTGTGGGCTCAGTACTTTTTCTTGGATGCAGTGTGGCCAATCTGAAGATCGAACAAGTAATCAAGCCTTTGCTGCCCATGTTTATCATCATGATCGTTGTACTTATGCTGGTCACCTATATTCCTTCACTCAGTCTCTGGCTTCCAAATCTGCTAATGAAATAACCAATTCCATCTACTTCCGGCAGAATTAATTCTATCTTTCATTTTCTATCGTATTTTTACTATCGCAAACTAACGATAGACTTTAAACTTTCGACTTTAAACTTTCGACTATTATGTACTTATTAGGTTATGATTTGGGAAGTTCCTCCGTAAAAGCAAGCCTTATCAATGCCGAAACCGGACGTTCAGTTGCCTCAGCTTTCCATCCCAAAAAAGAGATGAAGATTGATGCTCCAATGGCAGGATGGGCAGAACAGGATCCTGACCAATGGTGGGGCAACCTGATTCTGGCCACAAACGACGTGCTCCAATCTTCAGAGATCGACCCCTCTTCCATTAAGGCCATCGGCATATCATACCAGATGCATGGCCTGGTGCTTGTTGATAAGGATCACAATCTTCTCAGATCTTCAATTATATGGTGCGACTCACGGGCAGTGACTCATGGTGAGCATGCCATGAATTCTCTTGGAGAAGAACAGTGCTTGTCACACCTGCTTAATTCTCCGGGAAATTTCACTGCATCCAAACTAAGCTGGGTGATCATGAACCAACCCGAAGTGTATGAGAAGGCATATAAATTTATGTTACCCGGGGATTATATTGCCATGAAGCTGACTGGCGAAATCAACACCACCATTTCAGGGTTATCTGAAGGGATCATGTGGGATTTCAAAGAGAACTCCCTGGCTGACTTCCTGCTGCAATATTATGGGATCCATGAACACCTGGTTCCTGATATCGTGCCAACATTCTCTGAACAGGGAAGACTCTCAGCAGATGCTGCAGAGGAGCTTGGACTGGTTCCGGGGATTCAAATTGCTTACCGGGCAGGTGACCAACCCAACAATGCTTTTTCTCTGAATGTGCTTAATCCCGGTGAAATTGCAGCCACCGCAGGAACTTCAGGAGTGGTTTATGGAGTAAGTGATGAAGTAAAATACGATCCGCGAAGCAGGGTCAACACATTTGCACATGTGAACCACAGTCCGGAGCTAAACAGGCTTGGTGTTCTTCTCTGTATCAACGGCACCGGTATTCAGTATTCCTGGATTAAGCAACATCTGACACAGCGTGAAATGAACTATCCTGCTCTCAACGACCTGGCCATGGAAGCACCCATTGGTTCTGAAGGATTGTGTATGCTGCCATTTGGCAATGGTGCTGAAAGGATGCTGGGCAATGCGAATGTGGGCGCTACCATAAAGAATATCAATTTCAATATACATTCAAGTACTCATCTGGCACGAGCTGCACAGGAAGGAGTGGCATTCTCGATGCATTACGGAATGGAGATTATGAAAGAGATCGGGATTCATCCTGAGGTGATCCGGGCTGGTCTTGCCAATATGTTCCTGAGCCCGGTATTTCGGGATACCCTGGCAGAGATCTCAGGCGCTACCATCGAGCTCTATGATACAGATGGTTCCATTGGTGCAGCCAATGGAGCAGGAATCGGATCTGGGACATTTGGTTCCTTCCAGGAAGCATTTGAGAATCTCAACAAGAGGATGGTGATAGAACCTACTGGAAACGATCAATATGCTGAAGCATTTGGTGAATGGAAAGATGTGTTGGATAAATGTTTAGGAAATAATAAACAAGATATCTAAAGCTTAGAATAATGGAATATTTATTAGGAAACAAAGAGTATTTCCCGGGGATCGGGAGGATCAAGTACGAAGGCAGGGATTCTGATAATCCATTGGCTTTTAAATTCTATGATGAGAACAAGGTGGTCGCAGGAAAGAGCATGAAGGAACATATGCGATTTGCCATTGCCTATTGGCACACCTTCTGTGGAACCGGGGAAGATCCTTTTGGCCCTGGAACTCAATTATTTCCATGGGCCACAGGTAATACAGCCATCGAACGGGCAAAAAACAAGATGGATGCTGCCTTCGAATTCATCACCAAAATGGGTGCCCCTTACTATTGCTTCCACGACATTGATGTGGTTTCTGAAGGAGACTCGGTAGGTGATTATGAATCCAACCTACAGACAATGGTTGAATATGCCAGGCAGAAGCAGACCGATTCCGGTGTGAAACTATTATGGGGTACAGCCAATGTTTTCTCACACCCCAGGTACATGAATGGTGCCACCACCAATCCTGACTTCAATGTACTTCCCTGGGTAGCCACACAGGTGAAGAATGCCCTGGACGCCACCATTGCCCTGGGTGGTGAGAATTATGTTTTCTGGGGTGGCCGTGAAGGATATATGTCCTTGCTGAATACCGATATGAAGCGGGAACAGGAACACCTGGCCCAATTTCTTCATATGGCCAAAGATTATGCACGCAGCAAAGGATTCACCGGATCTTTCCTTATCGAGCCAAAACCGATGGAGCCCACCAAACACCAGTATGATTTCGATACTGCCACTGTAATAGGATTCCTGAATAAGTATGGATTGGCAGGCGATTTTAAAATGAACATTGAAGTGAACCACGCCACTCTGGCAGGTCATACCTTTCAGCATGAGCTACAGGTTGCATTGGACAATGATCTGTTCTGCTCCATCGATGCCAACCGGGGTGACTACCAGAACGGCTGGGATACCGACCAGTTCCCCATCAACTTGTATGAACTGATTGAATCGATGCTGGTCATTGTAGAGGGGGGCGGTTTCACATCGGGAGGAATCAATTTTGATGCCAAAACCCGCCGCAACAGCACCGATATGGAGGATATCTTTATCGCACACATTGCAGGCATGGACACCTTTGCCAGGGCCTTTGAGATCACATTGGACCTGTTGCAAAACTCATCTTACAAGAAGTTGAAAACTGACCGTTATGCATCTTTCGATGCAGGGTATGGAGCCAAATTCGAAAATGGGGAGTTATCCCTGGAGCAGTTGAGCGAACTGGCAAAAGTCAATGGTGAGCCCACACAGATCTCAGGAAAGCAGGAACTCTACGAAGCCATTATAAACCAATATATTAAGTAAAAATCCATGAGGAATCAATCCAATTCCCACTCTATCCCTCCGGTGATATTTACCCTTACCCTTGTGGCCACATTGGGTGGTCTGTTGTTTGGATACGATACTGCAGTGATCAATGGTGCAACAGATGCTCTTCGTCAATTTTTTATTACTCCACTTGAAGGTGATCCTGTGTTGGCCGCCACCATTATCATACAGTTTAAGGGAATCGTTTCCATCTGTTTGGTCATTGTGGCTTCAATGATCTCCAGTTTTTTTATCAAACTGTTTGGGAAAAACAGAGGAACACTCCTGAGCGGTCTACTCTGGGCGATTGGGATTGTATTTCTCTATTTGTTCTTTATAAAAGGTGAAAATATACTCTCCGAATCACTGGCAAATTCCATCAAGGGGTTCACCATCTCCAGTGCCCTGGTAGGCTGTATCATCGGGGGGGCCCTGGGTGGATATATCAGTCAGAGTATGGGCCGGAAGCGTGGATTGATCCTGGCGGCCATTCTTTTCCTGATCTCAGCCCTTGGTTCAGCCATGCCTGAAAAACTGAATTTCATGGGCCTGGCTACCATCAGCTCATTTATTTTTTACAGGGTACTTGGAGGAATAGGCGTTGGACTGGCCTCCATGCTTTCCCCCATGTACATTGCCGAGATCGCTCCGGCCAACATACGCGGTAAATTGGTTTCCTGGAACCAGTTTGCCATCATTTTCGGTATGGTGGTGGTCTACTTTGTGAACTATTTCATTGCAAGGGGAGAGACAGCCGAATGGATCAATTCCACAGGCTGGAGGTGGATGTTTGGTTCAGAAACCATTCCTGCCACACTCTTCCTGGTTCTGCTTTTTTTCGTGCCGGAATCCCCGCGATTCCTGGTGTTGAAACGCCAGGAGAACAGAGCACTGACACTACTCAGAAAGATCAACACCTCCCGTGCAGAGCAGGTTCTTTCAGAGGTAAAAGAGTCATTGAAAGAGAGCAGGACACCGTGGCTTTCATTTGGCGGATTGGTCATCGTGATAGGTATCATGCTTTCGGTATTCCAACAATTCGTCGGGATCAACGTTGTTCTCTACTATGCCGGTGATATTTTCAGAAGCATGGGTTCTGGCAATGACTCCTCACTTGTGCAAACCATCATTGTGGGATTAGTTAATATGATCTTTACCGTGGTGGCCATCTTCACGGTGGACCGCTTTGGACGAAAACCTTTGATGCTAATTGGTGCACTGGCCATGGCAGTTAGCATGTTTGCCCTGGGATTCTCTTTCTACCTTGACAAAATGGGCTTACTCTCCCTGATCTTTATGCTCATGTATACCGCTGCTTTTGCCATGAGCTGGGGTCCGGTGACGTGGGTACTGCTTTCAGAGATATTCCCAAACAGCATCAAAGGAGCCATGTCAATTGCTGTTGCATCCATGTGGGTTGCAAACCTGATCATATCCTGGACATTTCCTATGATGAATGAAAGTACGCTGCTATCCAGGCTTTTCAATCATGGATTCTCTTACTGGATATACGGCATCATGGGATTACTGGCAGCATGGTTTGTGTTGAAGCTCGTACCAGAAACCAAAGGAAAAACACTTGAGGAAATTGAGTCTATTTGGAAAACTAAATAGACCCAATTTCAAGTCAAAAGTATATAAAGTCGTAAAGTTAAAAGTGGAAATTATGAAAAAACTGAAACCAACTTTCTATTCGATCTTATTACTCCTGTCTGCCATGGCATTTTATAACTGCTCTGGAACGGGAGTAACTTCCGAAACGATCAGGTTCTATGTGGGTTCTTCCAACGGAAACCTTGAAACCTCCATCTTTTTGTGTGAGCTGGACCCGGTGACTGGTGAATTTGCGGTCCTGGACTCCTTTGCCGGAGCAAAGGGTCCCTCCTACCTGGCATTTTCACCAGATAGAAAGCACCTCTATTCCATCAACCAGGAGAAACAGGATACAGCATCAAATCACATGTCTGTAAGCTCCTTCAGGATCAACAAGGAGACCCATCAACTGGAGTTTCTGAACAGTCAGTCCAGTGAAGGAGCTGGTCCATGCCATGTTCATTGTAGCAAGAAAGGGACCTTCCTCTTTACAGCCAACTACAGCAGTGGAAATGTGGCTGCATTCCCCATCTCGGACCTTGGTGAGATTCAACCAGCCTCCAGTGTGGTTCAGAGCAGTGGTACAGGTTTCGATGAAAATCGACAGAAGGGGCCACATACCCATTATGTTTCGCTGGATCCGAAAGAGAATTACCTGCTGTCACCCGATCTGGGAACTGACAAAGTGCTGGTCTATGAATTTGATCATGACTCAGGAGTCCTGACACCCAATCCCGCACAGCCATTTTTCAAACTGGCCCCGGGAGCAGGTCCGCGACACCTTGTATTTCATCCATCGGGAGAATTTGTATATGTGGTCAATGAATTGAATTCCACAGTGACAGCTTGTCGATATAACGATCAGAATGGAACCCTGACCAAATTAAATGTTGTAAGTACAGTAGAAGAACCCTACGAAGGAAAAAGATATCCGGCGGCTATCCGCATTCACCCCGATGGCAACTTTGTATATGCTTCTACCAGGGGAGATGTGAACAGCATTGCTGTATTTCAGGTGGATGAGGAGGGTGAGTTTTACAGGATCCAGGTGGTGGAAGATATTCCTGCATGGCCCCGGGATTTCAACATCGATCCGTCGGGACAGTACCTTCTGGCAGCCGGTGAACGATCGGATCATATCAGACTCTACCAAATCGATAAAAATAGTGGTAAGCTGAGCAGCACCAATTCCACAGTGAACCTCCCATCTCCGGGATGTATATTGTATATTGAGTGACCTAATCCTCTTTCCAATGAAAACATACAAGGTAGGTATTGTGGGACTGGGAAAAGTAGCGCACCTTCATGCAGAGGCTCTCCGGGAGATCAATACTGCAGAGTTTATAGCAGGATGTTCCAGATCACTTTCGAAGGCCAAAGCTTTTTCATCAAAATATGGAGGGAAACCCTTTGACAATATCACAAAAATGGTGAGGGAAGCGGATCTTAACCTGGTAATCATCTGCACACCCCACCCCAACCATGTGGAACCAACTGTTGAAGCCCTGGAGGCTGGCGCTCATGTGCTGGTAGAAAAACCCCTGGCTTCAACCCTTCAGGATTGTGATACCATGATCGAATCTGCCAGGAACGCTAACCTGAAACTTGGTGTGATCAGTCAGCGTCGCTGGTATCCTCCCACCCTGCGAGTAAAGAGAGCCATTGATGACGGAAAGATCGGGAAACCTGTTCTGGGCACAATCAATATGTTAGGGTGGCGTGACGAGGCCTATTATAACTCTGATCCATGGAGAGGCACCTGGGAGTTGGAAGGAGGTGGTGTGATGGTGAACCAGGCCCCGCATCAGCTGGACCTTTTCTGCTGGCTCATGGGTCCCATTGATGAAGTTTACGGACACCGGGCCAACCTGAACCATCCATACATTGAGGTAGAAGATACCGCATTGGCCATTGTGAAGTTCAGGAGTGGTGCCATTGGAAACATCATTGTTTCCAACTCACAAAAACCCGGAATCTTCGGAAAAATACAGGTGCATGGTGAAAATGGAGCATCCGTAGGAGTCCAAACCGAAGGAGGTGCCATGTTTATTGCAGGAATGTCTCCCATCACCGAACCGCCTGTCAATGACCTGTGGACCATCCCGGGTGAGGAGCACAAATTGGGAGAATTCACCAAAGAAGACAATGAGTTGTTTGAGAAGGTAGATCCCATGGTCTACTTTATCCGGCTACAGATCGAGGAGTACCTGGATGCACTGGACAACAACCGGGAACCGCTGGTCAATGGTGAAGAGGCGCGCAGGACCGTGGAATTGTTTACAGCAATATACAGGTCCACCCGGGACAACAAACCTGTTAAGCTCCCACTCTCTCCGGAAACTGACAGGGATGACTTTGATGGCCGGAAACCATAAATACTTTC
>JBDLIX010000183.1:0-9784 GCA_039714655.1 Bacteroidota bacterium | reverse complement strand
CGCAGCATATCCATGACACCTACCATTGGAATGGCAGCTGCAAACAGATCGGGTCGCTGATTGATTACGGCACCGATCAGGAGTCCGCCGTTTGAACCTCCATAGATGGCCAGCCGCTTGTTGGAGGTGTAGTCCTTATCAATCAAGTATTCAGCAGCTGCAATAAAATCGTCAAATACATTCTGTTTTTGCAATAGGGTTCCGGCGTTATGCCACTCTTCACCATATTCACCACCCCCCCTGATATTGGCCAGTGCAAATACACCTCCCTGTTCAAGCCATACAGCGCGGGTGGTGCTGAAAGATGGGGAGTAGGTAATATTGAATCCGCCATAACCATATAGCAGGGTGGGATTTGTACCGTTTAGCTGAAGTCCCTTTTTGTGGACGATAAACAAGGGGACCCTGGTGCCATCTTTGCTGGCAAAAAAGAGCTGTCGGGTCTCATAAGCATCCACATCAAAATCTACCTCAGGGGTATAGAAAACTTCAGACCTGTTTTCTGCAATGTCATATTTAAAAATGGTTGAAGGGTAGTTGAATGAGGAGTAACTGTAAAATGCAGTGTTCTCCTTCATCTTCCCATTGATCTCTCCCAATGAGCCTATGCCTGGCAGGGAGAGCTCATGAAGGAGTTTTCCGTCTAGCTCATGTACAGTTGCCACATTATAGGCATCCTGGAGGTAAGAGGTGATGATCTTTCCTCCGGCAAGGGTGACTGATTCCAGGACGTTCTTTTCATGCTCCGGAATAATATCCACCCAGTTTTCCTCTCCAGGATGATTGAGGTCAATTCCAATAAGTTTATACAAGGGTGCCTCGTAATTTGTGAGGACGAAGAGAAGATTGTCTTTGTTACCGATCACATGGTAGTCGTTGTCAAAATCTTGATCGAGCCATGTAAATGGCTGGGTTTTCAGTCCCGATTTTCTGAAGGCCAGCGCATTGCCGCTGGTGCTTTCCGTTACAAGGAGGAGCATGAAATGTTCATCCTCAGTGACATCCAGACTGAAACCCCAATCGGGATGTGATTTGTCTTCATGGATCAGAATGTCTTCGGACTGGGTTGTGCCGACATGGTGGTAAAAAACCTTGGAATTCTTGTTTTCTCCCTTTAATTCATCACCCTCTTTTGGTTCCTCATAACGGGTGTAAAAAAATCCATCCTTGTACCAGGCCATTCCTGAAAACTTGATCCACTCCAGATGGTCATCCAGTTTCTTGCCGGTTTCAATCTCCTTTACAAAAAACTCTTTCCAGTCTGAGCCTCCCCTGGAAATGCCATACGCTACATATTTAGAGTCGTTTGAAACGCTGAAATCAGAAAGGGCCACAGTTCCGTCATCTGAAAGAGTGTTCGGATCAAGCAATACGCTACCTTCACCGTTCAGATCCTTTGTGAAATATAAAATATTCTGGTTCTGCAGTCCGGTATTGAAGCTGTAGATATAGTAATCCCCCTCTTTTCCGGGTGTCCCCATTTTTGGATAATTCCAGATCTCGGTCATCCGCTCTTTCAATGCACTCCTGAATGGGATCTCTTCCAGATATGCAAAAGTTACTCTGTTCTGAGCTTTTACCCAGGCAGTTGTTTCATCAGACATATCATCTTCCAACCAACGGTATGGATCTGGAACCTCTGTTCCGAAATAGTCGTCTACAACATCACCTTTCGCGGTTTCAGGATATAAGAATGAATTTTGCTGCGTACAGCCCATGGCGGTTATTATTAAAACAATACTGAGGATGAGTTTCATAAGTTGGGTTTTATTAGGGTTTTAAAGATCCTTAAGAGAAACAATGAAATTATACAAAAAAACCCCGTTCGGATTGGAACGGGGTTGAGAAAACTATTTAGTCATTCTTTCTTTCTGGTTTGGGCAGGAGCGCTTTCCTGGAAAGTTTGAGCTTTCCGTTCCGCTCATCAACGGCGATAAGTTTTACCTCTACCTCTTCGCCCTCTTTGAGAACTTCTTCCACTTTCTCCAGTCTTCTCCATTCAATCTCTGAGATGTGGAGGAGTCCGTCTTTTCCCGGAAGGATTTCAACAAAAGCACCATAGGGAGTGATGGTTTTCACTTTCCCCTTATAGATCTCTCCGGGTTCCGGTACCGCAACAATGCCTTTGATCCAGTCCATGGCTGCATCAATGGCTGCCTTATCAACAGCAAAAACATCTACCAGGCCAAGGTTATCAATCTCTTCAATGGTGATGGTACTGTTGGTCTCAGCCTGGATCTCCTGAATCACTTTCCCGCCTGGTCCAATGACCGCACCTATCATATCCTTGGGTATCTCAATCCTTTCGATTCGAGGAGTATGTGGTTTGTAGTCGGCATTTGGCTCTGCAATGGTCTCTTTCATTTTATCCAGGATATGCAACCTGCCATTTTTGGCCTGTTCCAGTGCCTGGGAAAGGATCTCATAGGAGAGTCCCTCAACTTTGATGTCCATCTGGGTGGCGGTAATACCATCGCGGGTTCCGGTCACTTTGAAGTCCATGTCACCCAGGTGATCTTCGTCACCCAGGATATCTGAAAGTACTGCAAATTTATCTGAATCCTTATCGGTGATCAGCCCCATGGCAATTCCGGATACAGGCTTCTTAATCTGAATACCTGAATCCATCAGCGCCAGTGTACCGGCACATACGGTGGCCATGGATGATGAACCGTTAGACTCAAGGATGTCGGAGACAATCCTAAGTGTATAAGGCATCTCATCTTCAGCAGGAAGCATTCTTTTCAGCGCTCTGTGTGCCAGGTTGCCGTGTCCCACCTCCCTGCGACTGGTTCCCCTGTTGGGGCGTGCATCTCCTGTTGAGAAAGCGGGGAAATTATAGTGAAGTAAAAATTTATCGTTTCCCTTTTTGAGTACGTCATCGATGAGTTTGGCATCCATCTTAGTCCCCAGTGTCACTGTGGTGATGGATTGTGTCTCTCCCCTTGTAAATACTGCTGAACCGTGTGCTGAGGGAAGGTAGTCCACTTCGCTCCAGATGGGACGAATCTCGTCGGTCTTTCTTCCATCGAGCCTAACGGCTTCATCAAGGACAACCCTGCGTACTGCTTCCTTCTCCACATCGTGGTAGTACTTGCCCACCAGCTTCTCATTCACTTCATCCTCTTCACCAGCTTCTTCGGTCAGTTTGGCAAGAAACTCCTCTTCTATCTTTCCGAATGCATCGCTTCTGGCGTGTTTGTCGGCGTTGGCAGAAGCAGCCACTTTATATGCAGCGTCGTAGGTCTCATCCCATACGCGTTTGCTGAGTGCTTCGTCATTCACTTCGTGACAATACTCTCTCTTTTCCTCTTTACCAGTCTTTTTGGTCAGCTCCATCTGTGCTTTACACATGGGTTTGATGGCTTCGTGTGCGAATTTGATGGCTTCCAGCATTTCAGCCTCAGAAACCTCACTCATCTCACCTTCAACCATGAGGATGTTGTCGTAAGTGGCACCTACGATGATCTCAATGTCGGCAGATTCTAACTGGGAAAAAGTGGGATTCACCACCAGTTTTCCATCAACACGTGCAACGCGGGCTTCGGCAATGGGGCCATGGAAAGGAACATCAGAAACGGCCAGGGCAGCTGATGCAGCCAGTCCGGCCAGGGCATCAGGGGGAGTATCAGCCTCAGCTGACATCAGGGTGACGTTCACAAAGGTATCGGCATGGTAGTCATCCGGAAAAAGTGGACGCAGTGCCCTGTCAACAAGCCTGGCTACCAGGATTTCATAATCGGAGGGCCTTGCCTCACGCTTCAGAAAGCCTCCGGGGAATTTTCCTGCTGCGGCATATTTCTCTTTATAATCTACTGAGAGTGGCATGAAATCCACATCCTCTTTGGCCTCTTTTGCACTGACCACTGAAGCCAGTACCATGGTATCGCCCATGCGAACCATCACTGCTCCATCGGCCTGTTTGGCAAGTACACCTGTTTCTATGCTAATTGATCGACCATCTCCGAGGTCGATGATCTCTTGAATAACTTCTGGTTTTGACATAATAATTGATTAAACTCTATGAATACGAAAAAAGGCAATTGTTTAATTGCCTTTTTTTCGTAATAATTTTTTTATTTTCTGATTTTCAGGGACTTGATAATTGCACGATACCTCTCGATATCTTTCTCTTTGAGATAATCCAACAATTTTCTCCTCTTACCTACAAGCTTGAGCAGGGCCCTCTGTGTACTGTAATCTTTTTTGTTGGTCAGCAGGTGCTGTGTAAGGTGATTGATCCTTGTGGTAAAAACTGCAATCTGGCCTTCGGCTGAACCTGTATCAGCCTCGGATTTGCCATACTTCTTGAAGATTTCCTTCTTTTTCTCCGTAGTTAAATACATCCTATTTTTTCTGCTTAATAAAACCTGTTTCAAAATTTGAGTTGCAAAGGTATTTATT
This sequence comes from Bacteroidota bacterium, assembly GCA_039714655.1. Taxonomy (GTDB): domain Bacteria; phylum Bacteroidota; class Bacteroidia; order Bacteroidales. The sequence continues at coordinate 5,380 of JBDLIX010000183.1, read as the reverse complement.
TTTTTTGATTTAGCAACATGGCATTTAAGATTTTAAGGCAAACCACGATGCAGAAAATCAACTGGTTGAGTCCCCTGAAACAGAACCAGTTTGCTGATCTGAACCATTCGTTGTAATGGTCTCTATTAACTGATTGATTTGCTCCCTTGTGCCCAGTGCAAAAAGTTTATCTTTTGAGGTGAGGGCGGTTACTGGTAAGGGGTTGATCAGGTAGGAGTTATCTTCTCGTTTCAACCCGATGATGTTGGCGCCTGATGTGTTCCTGATATCCAGCTCTACGATTGATTTGCCGGCGAAACAGGCTGCGAGGTTGTGGCAGGAGATCTCCTCCAGGAGTACACTATCCACACTTTGAAGGAGCATGAAATCGACAAACTCAACAATATCTGGTTGTGCAACAAGTTTGGCCATTCGCTGACCACCGATCTTATCGGGCATGATCACATTAGAGGCTCCGGCTCTTTTCAGTTTCACATCGGACTTATCTATGGATGCGCGCGAGATAATCTTTATGGATGGATTGAGTTCTTTGGCAGTAAGAACTACGAATAGGTTATCTGCATCCTCCGGCAGGGTAGTGATCATGGCCTTGGCAGCTTTAAGATTTGCTGTTGTAAGTACCTCCTCATCGGCTGCATCTCCTTCCACATATAGCATCCCCGGGGTTTCCCTCAATGTTTGAACCACGTCTGCTTTGTGTTCAATCATAACGATGGGTACATTGTGCTGAAGAAGCTCAATGGCAGCCTGCTTGCCGTTACGTCCGTAACCACAAATGACCACATGGTCCGAGATTTTGTCAATTTTTCTTTTCACTTTGGTATCTTTATATGAGTTTCTGAATACACCCTCCACTATGAATCTTGTAAAGGTTGTGACTGCATAGGCAAATATTCCGATGGAGAAAATAACCAGGAAGGAGGTAAACCACATTCCCTGGTTATTGAGTGGGTGAACTTCTTCAAAGCCCACGGTAGCTATGGTGATGATGGTCTGGTATATTGCTTCTGAAGGGGTGTATCCTAGGAGCGAGTATCCTACCGAACCTATGATCAGGACGGCAATCAACAATCCCAACGTATAGTATGCATGCTTCAGACTGTTATTTTTCATGAATCGCTGATTTGATATAATCTGCACCTATCTGACAATCGAGACACCGCTTTTGTTTGCAATAGTTATTATGAAGCTGGATCAATGCCTGGCTTTCCAATGCATTGCGAGGCTTTATCCCAAATTTAGCCCATTTTTTTATGATATGGTTTGATTCAGCTTCCAATTCGGAGAGAATTTCGTTGGCTCGTCGAATGACACCAGTGCTATGCTCTGTTTTTCCCAGGGTGTATAAGAAGGGAACAATTACATTGATGATAAGGGTGAGAATGGACTGGTGCCCCATGTACTTTACCGATGGGGGAGAACACTTCCCAAATAGATAATGGGTTTCCCAATATTCACTGGCTCTGACCCTGAGTAGCTGTTCAAATTCATTGATGGAAGTGATGGAGAGCAGGGAATCAGTTATGGGAAAATGAAGTTGTATTAAAGAGGCAAATTGTGAAAGCCTGAGGGTAGGAAATGAAGCGGGACGCAACCTGAGGAATTTCCAGAGGTGTTGGGGAAGAGGTTTCCCCGGAATGGATACCACCCTTTCGTTGTAGAGTTCCATCAAATTAATTGCATAGGGTTCATGGATCAATCCGGGATGAAGAAATCCCGATTGGCCAAACAACAGGGCTTCCAGTTCAGGGAGACGATCCCTGAGCTCCAGTAATAATTGAAGGGGGATACCGGAAGATACCATCTCAAAGGGGAGATTGTTGATGGGAAGGCCATATCCAGATGCCATGGCCCGGTAAATTGTTTCCTCACGGTCCATACCGGGTTGTTTCAGGATTCTGGAGATCCGACCAGTTTTTTGTTGTAACCGTTCAGTCTGAAGAGATCTAAACCATTGTTGCAACCGGATGGATGGTACCCTTTCGATATGCATGTAACATGGCAACCAGTTTTCATCATTCAATACCGTTTCGAACTGTGTTGTCAGGTGGCAGGGAAAATCAATGATGAGGGTATGAATCCTTCGTCCTCGACTATTCCAGATATCAACATCAAATCTCTTTACCACATGCAGGATCACATTGTCGTAGGCAGGATCCAGATGGTGACCATGTTTTATCCAATCGGAAGCGTGCAAATGTATCTCTACATTTCCGGCCCATACCAATTTCCCCAACCTGATCATTGCATTGAAAAAATCCGGACCTGAGTGAAAATTGTGTTCTCCTGGATTCAGGATCTCCAGACTTCTTCCACAGGCAGTTCTCATTTTTTTTCTGAGGAAGAATCCATGTTTCCAGATAAACTGAAGAAATTCCTCTTTGACCATAATGGTTAATGTGGTGAAGCAGTATCTCCTCGTTGTTCATTTCAAATTTTTTTCACCCCTGGCCTGCCCTAAATAGAGCAGGCGGGAGGATGTCAGGGGTAAGAAGGTGAGTGAAGCCTGCGATATTGCGATACTGATTGGAGATAACACTCAGAACGAGTAGGCCAGCCCAGCTGTCAGTTCCACAGTTCTGACCAGAAAATTTGATTCTATAGGAGGAATATCTTCTGCCACTCCCTGGAACAGATCAAATGTATATTCAAATTTGGCTCTGCTCTGGAAGAAATCTGCTCCCAATTTCAGGGAGATGTTGGAATTCAGTGTATACCTTAATCCGCCTCCTGCAGTAAATCCAACTGCAAGTTTATTTCTGCTGCTGTGGGAATAAATTTGTGTGCCGGTATAATTTATTCTTAACTCCTGGTCGGGGGTTTTAAGGATAGTTATCCCGGCCAGTCCCCTGAAATCAAAGTAAAGCCTCTGGGACGCCCGAATTGAAAAATGAGGCCCTATAAAGAGGTTGATATAGTTCCAGAATCCTGAGCCATAGAGGATCTCTGCATCCTCGGGAATGTCAATAATAGAAGATGCATTATCCACTACGTAAGTGGTCATGTCTTTTAACAATGAGTCACGAACGGCATAGTTAGAACCGAAGGAGAACGATCCGCCGATCCCAAAGTATGAAACAGGGAAAAATCCAGCATCGAATTTAATGGCACCTCCGGTTCTTGCATAACCGTTGGAGGTAAGGTCCCCCATCGATTTATAATCCCCAAGGGGCATGGTGGCCCCGAAAGATATACTGGCAAAATTCTGCTGTGCCAGGAGGGGCACGTTTACGATACTTAAAAAGAGTATCAGGGTCCAGCTTATTTTTTTTCCACGTATCATGATTTCCTTAGATTATTCCTTATACAATTCGAATAGGATCGTCAGGTTAAATGTAAACAAATTCTATCTCTTTCTCTTAAAAGGCATGGTCATGCACCGAACTCCACCTCCACCGCGGGAGAGTTCAGCCCCATCGATGGTGAGTACATATTTATCTAAGGATGATAAGTTTGCTCTTCCATCTGTCACATCTTTTGACTTGATGATCTCGTATCCCGATTGATGAAGATTCTCCAGGGTATGGACGTTCCGGTTGTAACCAATTAGTTTCCCCGGACCAATGGCAAAAAAGTTGGCCCCGCTGTGCCACTGTTCCCGCTCCTGGGTCATGCTATCTTTTTCTCCTCCACAGTAGGATGGTTTAAGATCCATTCCAAGTGATGCCAGTGCGCTGACCAGGTTCTCCACATTGTGAATGGAATTCACTTTGCCATTTTCAACATTGATCTGGATGGTTTGGTATTTATTGGATTTAAGGATCAGGGGCTCGTAGACCATACATGAATCCCTGTCCAGCAGGGTAAAGACCATATCCAGGTGAATGAATGATTCGGGGGAAGAGGGCAACTCCTGAACCAGGATGTGGTGCTTCTCTTTTCGCCCTGACAACATTTTAACAAGAAAATCGATTCCCCTGGAGGTGGTTCGGCTTCCCAATCCAACCAGGGTGATATTCTCATTTGCAATGAGCAGGTCCCCTCCCTCAACAGACACATGATCCTTTCCGTAAGTCTCCTCATTCAGATTCAGAGTCTGTACCCTGAAACTGGGATGGTAATCAAAAATAGCCTGCATGATCAGCGCTTCTCTGTCCCTCACCCGGTTGGCCATTCGGGAGATCAATACCCGGTCGCCTACTGCCATTGAGGCATCCCGGGTGAAGAAGAAATTGTGGAGGGGCTGAAGGGAAAAGTGTTCGTTACTCAGGTACCCGGACAGGGTAGTCCGCTCAAGGGGCACACCCTGAACAAGTTGCTTTGCCAGCTGCTTTTCATTTAGCTCAAGGAGTGTGTCAATCAATTTTGGACGTCCTTCATTGTAACACGCTTTTTTGACGATCTTTTCCCGTATTTCGCTGGATCTAAGTATATCTTTCAAGAGGTCCATTACCCTGAAAGTAGGAACCAATTCCTGAAGAAGAGACTCCAACTGATTGTATTCACGCCGTGCCACAGCAAGATTGAGAATGTCGCTGTAGAGAGCCCGTTCAGCATTTTTTGGTGTCATGTTTTCAACCTCGGGACCAGGGGGGTGAAGGATTACTCCCTCCAGAGCGCCGATTTCTGAATATACCTGGATGGCTGACATGCCGCAAAGGTAATAGAATTAATGTATGATTTAGCCGGGAAATCCGTTGCGCTTATGGGTGCCGTCACAGAAGGGTTTGTTGGCAGAACCACCGCACCTGCAAAGATATACAGTTCCTTCATTCATAATAATTTTTCCCTCGGAGTTGACGACACGGAAGTTTCCTGATACCTCAAGGGGACCATTGGCCAATACTTTAAAAAGGGTATTGTTATCATCCTTGGTCATGATTATCAATCTTTAAAACCGATTTTACGGTGGGTGCCATCACAGTAGGGCATACTTCTGGAACTTCCACATCTGCAGAATGAGGTCATTTGTGTGGGCTTCAGTTTACTGTTGTCAGCCCCGATGACGCTGAATTTTCCCTCAACAACGATGGGTCCATCTTTCATGATCCGGATATTTGTGGGTTTGACCCGTATTGAATTCTTAACAATTTCCGGCTTTTCAGTTTGCTCTGAAGCCTCTGAAACTGTATTCGGATTCTCTTCACCTTTGGCGATGTGCTTCTGTGCCGCCAACTCTTCACTGGTAAGATCTGAATTGTGTTTCCAGACTATGGCTTGTGTTGGACATTTGTTCACAACCTCTGTGATCCTCCTGGTGGGAGCCCCATCCATATTTACCCATGGCCTTCTGCCAGGGTTAAACACCTCGATAAGCTCCCTGAAACATGTAGTGGCGTGGATGCATTTGGAAGGAACCCAGAAGACCGTAATCTCCCCGTTGGTATACTGTCTGTTTCTCGGGTCAGTCATTAATTATGCCAAGCTTATCTGTTCAGCA
>JBDLIX010000182.1:0-9887 GCA_039714655.1 Bacteroidota bacterium | reverse complement strand
TCCATCACCAGCTTTCTATTTCGGTATATTCAACACCGAAGCCTACAATCCGTTACGCAGTAGCGGATTTAAGCGAGGTTTGAACTAAACCGAAATTTCTAAATCTTGATGATGGTACCCTGGTCCTCCAGGTACTTCTTTAGATGGAACTCTTCCCCGTCAAATACCCCATAGGTGAAATTGCCAATCCAGTCACCCAGGCAGATCACACGACTCTGTTCACCGATGCGAATATCGAAGGGGATGTGACGGTGACCGAAAACAAAGTATTCTATTCCGGGATCAACTTTCAGTTTCTTCCGTGCATACTGGACCTGATGCTCTTTATCCGGACCGTGATAGGATCCGAAGGTGCCATGTTTCATGCGGCTTTTCCTGGACCACCATTGGGCAAATGCCATTGATCCATTGGGGTGTATCCGCGCATAAAGCCACTGTAAAATCCGGTTTTTAAAGATACCCTGAAGCATCCTGTATATGTAGTCGCCCCGGTACAATCCATCCCCGTGTCCAAGTATAAACAGATGGTTGTTCCAGGTTCTGAATACCTGCTTTCGATGTACCTCCAGTCCGATCTCCTTTGTGAGGTAGTTAAATATCCAGACATCATGGTTGCCCGGCATCAGATGGATCTTTACCCCCTCGTCGCTTAATATGGCAAGTTTTCCCAGGAATCTTGTGAATCCGCGGGGAATCACTTTGCTATATTCAAACCAGTAATCAAATACATCTCCCAATAACCACAATTCAATGGCATCTTTCCTGATCTCTTCAAGCCACTGCACAAACAATTGTTCACGCTGACGACTCTCTTCAAGAGGATGCATGCCCAGATGTAGGTCCGATGCGAAATATATACGGGTTCTTTCAGACATGTATGAACTAAATGAGGTTGTCTAGCCAGGTCTCCAGGGTTCTTCCATAAAGATTCTTCGCCACAATATCACCTTTCCGGTCAATCAGGAAAGTGCTGGGTATTGCTGTCACATTGTAGAGCACGTTGGCCATTGAATTGGGGTAGGAAAGTTCTGAAACGTTGATCCATTTGAATTCGTTGAAGTCAATGGCATTCATCCAACTGCTCTTATTGTTATCCAGTGAAATGGCATAGATTTCGAATCCGCTATTGTGATACCGGTTGTAAGTGGACTGCATCTGAAGCAAAGATTTTACACTTGCTTCATTCCCTGAAGACCAGAAGACCACCAAAACCACTTCTCCATTTAATGAGGAAAGGGTCACTTCCTCTCCCTCACGGTCCGGAATGGAAAGATCCAGCATTCCTGATTCTTCATTGGCCAGGCTCAAAAGGTTATTCACATGTTCTGCCTCCTTGTAGAGGGCCTCTTGCGTATCAATATCGGCACGCAATGATTTTGTAAGCGAAGAGTTGGGATAGGTCATTTCCAGCGAATCTGCAACCGTTTTAAAATATTGAAGATCAGTGTCATTTCCCAGGATCAGATTCTCCTCATCATATTTTTGGTAAAGCGCATATACACTGGAAAGGGAGCCCATATTTTCCACCAGGTACCGGATGGTATACCTTTTTTGTTTAATGATGGCTTGAGCATAAGCACTGCGAATAAGATCCATCTGGGGGCTCTCCGGGTTTTCAATGGAGTCGGCTACAGTTAGTAGTGAATCAAGCATATTTCTGGTCTGGTCGAGATGCTCCACCAACAGTCTGATATTTTCCGATTCTTCCGATCCGGTTACCTGGTATCCGCTTCCAAAAGATTCTGAAGAGGTTGAAATCGACACCTTTTCGCCTGGACCAATCAGTAGGTTCACAATATCACCTGGTTCGTATTTTAGTATATAGAGCTCAGGCTCTTCCAGCCGGGTTTTGAAAGAGAATGAACCATCTTTCAATATTTTCACTGAATCGATCACAGAGGTCCGGTTCACATCCAATCTTTCCAGGGTTATGATTTTATCACCTCCGTCATTCACAAGACCCGTTATTTCAGCATTGTTCCTGGTGCATGCAAAACTCACAACCAGCGTGATCAGAATTAATATTCGTTGTATGCTCATCTTCATATTATTCGCTAAATATTATTGTTAGTTTCTCTAATAATCTCTCTCCAAACAGATCAGTCTCTACAATCCTTCCTGAAGGATCAAGCAATAGGTTGCTGGGTATTTTTTCAACATGGTAAAGATCGGCCAGTGGAGTCTCCCATCGTGAGAGTTCACTTACATGATCCCAATCCAGGCCATCTTCCTTAATGGCCCCCAACCATATCTCCCGGTTGTCGTCAAAGGATACCTGAAGAATCCTGAAAGGTTGCTCCCCAAACATTACCTGTGCCCTCTTCAGCGTTGAATTTTCATCCCTGCTCATACGACTCCATCCTGCCCAGAAGCTTAGCAAGACATAGTTGCCTTTCAGATCTGAAAGTGCCAGCTGGCTTCCATCAATGCGCGAAGATACAAAATCGGGGGGGATATCACCCTTTTGAAACTCCTTGGCCTGCTCTTCGCCACTCAGGGCACGCTCCGCTTCCTTCACCTGGGCGTTTAAAAGATCTACAGCTTCAAAGCCACTGTACAGAGACATCAAAGCAGAATCGACAAACTGGTACACATGTAGGTCTTTTTCAGGATAAAATACCGGGAGTCCCTGGCCATAGAGATTATATAGGGCTATCAGGATAGCCAGGGAACTTGAATTCTCGTGAATAAACTGAAGGGAGTATTGGTAAAATTCATTGGTAATGGAATCAAATTGTCTGTCAAACTGAGGTTTCAATGTAGAATAATCAGGTGATGAAACCAGTTCCATGTTTCTCCTCGTGATCTCTCCCAGTGCATTCAGGATCTCTTTGTGTTCGAGAGAGAGCTTCAGAATCAATTCGGAGCCTTTGGAGCCTTTTATTGAATATGATTCTATGCTATGATAGGAACCGGAAAATTCAATGGTTTCGCCTGGTTCTATCAGTAGGGTAACATAACCAGAAGGGCTATATCTGAGCACATAAAAGGCCACTTCATCGGGTGAAATTGTAATTTCAAATGCTCCGGAACCTTCACATAGTACCGTGTCCAGCGGGATAAATTCTCTGGCACCCATCTCTTCAAGTATCACCATTTCCCCTTCGCCACCTTCTAGAACACCTTTAAGCCTTACTGTTTTTTCGGTGTACGTGTCACTTACAGTAGTTGATTTATTGCGGCATCCTCCTGAAAATAACAGAAAAATTACTGATGCAATGATGCTGATCCTGCTGCTCATTTATTGATATTTTGTTGTAAAAATAATAAGAATGTAATATGTTATAATTAGTTTCTAAATTTGTATTTCGATACGGAACCTCAACTACCCTATTTTGTTCAGTATTAACGTTTTTACTAAAGCCTGTTTTTATTTGGCAAATATCATATAGAATGAACGATAAAAAGAATTGTTTTATATATTTTTGCGGCCTTAAATTTTGTAATTTTCATTTTAATTCTTTTGTAAATGAGTTACCTGAAGTTTGAAAAATCCGAACTGGTAAACCTGGAATACTCTCTCTCCAGGGAATTGATCAGATCAAACCGAGCAGGTTCTTATGCATCCACAACAATAGTAGGATGCAATACTCGAAAATATCATGGTCTGCTTGTGTGTCCACTGGAGGAGATGGACGGTGAACACCATGTGTTGTTATCCACCCTGGATGACACGATCATTCAACATGAGAAAGCATTTAACCTGGGAATCCATAAGTACGAGGGTGACAATTATCTGCCCAAGGGGCATAAATATGTACGTGATTTTGATTCCACCAAGGGATCATGCCTCATCTATCGTGTGGGGGGTGTTGTCCTGTTAAGAGAGATTTTGCTGGTTTCCAGAGCTGAACAGGTGCTTATCAAATACACCCTGCTTGAGGCGCATTCCCAAACGCTTCTGAGATTAAAACCATTCCTGGCATTCCGTAATTATCATGCATTAAGTAAGTCAAACCTCTATGCCAATACAAAGTATACGAAGGTGAGTAACGGGATCAAGTCCAGGCTATACGATGGCTATCCTGACCTATACATGCAGTGTTCCAAGCCGGTTGAATTTGTTTCTGTTCCTGACTGGTACTATAACATTGAATATATGGAGGAACAGCGACGTGGGTATGCCTATAAAGAGGATCTTTATGTGCCGGGCTATTTTGAAATGCCTATTAAAAAGGGAGAATCGATTGTTTTCTCAGCTTCTACCATAGAAGCTGCTCCAGGAGGTCTTAAGCGGAAGTTTACTGTTGAGCTGGGAGGGCGGGTACCTAAGGACAGCATTAAGAATTGCCTGTTTAATGCTGCCCAGCAATTTATTGTTCGGAAAAAAGATAGCACAGAGATCAAGGCGGGATTCCCCTGGTTTGGCACCTGGGGTCGCGATACCTTCATGTCGCTACCTGGTCTCACTTTGACAACCGGAGATTTTGAGACGGCTCTAAAAGTAATCGATTCCATGCTGACCCGTATGAAAAACGGGCTTTTCCCCAATACCGTGATCAAAGGAGAACCTGCTTTCAATTCGGCAGATGCGCCTCTCTGGTTTATCTGGGCCCTTCAACAATACGCGGCATATGATCCTGAATTTGACATTTGGAAGAGATATGGAAAGGCCATTAAGTCTGTTCTTGAAACTTACAGGGATGCGAGCTCAGGGATGGTGCATATGATGAAAAATGGTTTGATTCATGCTTCCATTGAGGGGAGCGCACTCACCTGGATGGATGCGGTTGTTGATGGCAATCCGGTCACTCCGAGGGCGGGATCACCGGTAGAAGTAAATGCATTATGGTACAATGCTGTTTGCCAGGCCCTGATTTGGGCTGAACATAAGGATAAGAAGTTTTATAATACCTGTGCTCATCTTCCCGAATTGATTAAGGATTCGTTTGTAAAACAATTCTGGAGTGAAGAAAAAGGATACCTGGCCGATTATGTTCATGGTTCTTTTAAGGATCTTTCGGTAAGGCCCAGTCAGGTGATCGCTGTGGCGGTGGATCATTCTCCACTTACTGCCGAGATGAAAAAATCGATCCTGGATGTGGTGGAAGGGGAATTGCTTACCTGTAGAGGCTTAAGGAGCCTCTCTCCGAAAAATGAGGCTTACAAAGGAATTTATGAGGGTGACCAGGAAAAGCGCGACAGGGCGTATCACCAGGGAACAGTTTGGCCATGGTTACTGGAACACTTTGCAAAAGGATACCTCGACGTACATAAGAAAACAGGTCAGAACCTGATTAAGAGGATCTATGATGGATTTGAAGAGCATCTGGCCATCAGAGGGATCGGAAGTATTTCGGAGGTATTCGACGGTAATCCGCCCCATTTTCCAAGGGGTGCCATTTCACAGGCTACGGGGGTTGCTGCTTTGATCAGAATAGGCGAGATGATAGAAGAGTTTAATTAATATTGAATATCTCGAAAGTATGAGGGTATTGATGTTCGGGTGGGAATTTCCACCACATATTTCAGGGGGATTGGGAACAGCTTGTTATGGATTAACACGAGGCATGTCTTCCATATCCAACCTGGATATCCTTTTTGTGGTTCCCAAGGCTTATGGGGACGAGGATCAGAGCAGGATAGATCTCCTTGGTGCTGGAGATGTTTCGGTTGATATCAGGAGTGTGAGGGATCACCAATACCTGAAAGACCTTTCTTATATCGAGATCAATTCAAACCTTGTACCCTATACATCCCCTGAAGAATATGAGGAACTGGTGAATAAAGCCGAACACAAAGGAAAGCGTTTGGTGGAAACAACCATGGGAGGGAAACTCAATTTCACAGGAAAATATGGGAAGAACCTCTATGAGGAGATTGCCAATTATGCAGTGGTGGCCGGGGAAATTGCCCTGAAAGAAGATTTTGATATCATTCATTCCCACGACTGGCTTACCTATCCGGCAGGGATTGCAGCAAAAAGAGCTTCCGGTAAACCGCTGGTGATCCATGTACATGCCACTGATTTTGACAGAAGTGGCGGGAAGGTGAATCCAACAGTGTTTGAAATTGAGAAAATGGGGATGCATCTGGCTGATAAAATTATCGCTGTGAGTAACCTGACCCGCAATACAGTGATTCAGAAGTACGGGATCCATCCAGACAAGGTGGTTACAGTATACAATGCTGTGGATCCGTTGTCCGATTTTGAGAAGTTGAAGCTGAAGCGGGGAATCAATGATAAGGTGGTCACCTTCCTGGGCAGGATCACCCTGCAAAAGGGACCGGAGTACTTTGTCCAGGCTGCATATAAAGTGTTGCAGAAAATGGAAAACGTAAGGTTTGTGATGGCCGGAAGCGGTGAGTTGCTGGAGAAAATGATCCACTGGACATCCAGGCTGGGAATCTCAGACAGATTTCATTACACCGGCTTTTTAAAAGGCGATGATGTAACCAGGATGTTTTCCATTAGTGATGTATATGTGATGCCATCGGTGTCAGAGCCATTTGGCATATCTCCTCTGGAGGCCATGCAATCCAACGTACCCTCGATCATCTCGCACCAGTCCGGTGTGGCTGAGATTCTTAAGTATGCATTTAAAGTAGATTTTTGGGATGTGGATGCACTGGCCGATGCCATCTATGGTCTTTTGAATTACCCATCCCTTGCAGAGATGTTTAAGAAGCACGGGGTTAAGGAGGTGAATGACATGAAGTGGGAGAACTCAGGTAAAAGAGTTCATTCCATATACCAGGAATTTGTTCAGTAAAATAATAACCTATAACGTTTCATATGAGAACCATTTGTCTCTATTTCCAGGTCCATCAGCCCTTCAGGTTCAGAAGATATCGATTCTTCGATATCGGGAATGATCACTATTATTATGATGATTACTCCAATGAGTCGATCCTTCATAAAGTGGCTCAGAAATGTTACCTGCCTGCCAATGCATTGATGCTGGATCTGATCCGAAAGCATGCAGGTCAGTTTAAGATTGCATTCTCCATCTCGGGGATAGCCATGGAACAATTCAAACTTTATGCACCAGAGGTGCTGGATAGTTTCAGGAAGCTGGCAGAAACGGGTCAGGTTGAGTTTCTATCGGAGACGTATGCCCATTCACTCAGTTCGCTAAAAGGCCGGGAAGAGTTCGAACGACAGGTAAACGCACACAGGAATCTGATTAAGGAAAATTTCGGACAGGAACCAACGGTTTTCAGGAATACCGAGCTGGTTTACTCGGATGAAATTGGTGCCATGGTGGCTGACATGGGTTATAAGGCCATGCTGACTGAAGGAGCAAAGCATGTGTTGGGATGGAAAAGTCCCAATTATCTCTATTGCAATGCCATCAATCCCAAACTGAAACTATTGCTAAAGAATTTTAAACTGAGCGATGATATTGCCTTCAGATTCTCCAATAAGGGATGGCCGGAGTACCCCCTTACTGCCGATAAATTTGTGGAGTGGCTAAATCAGACCCCGAAAGAGGAGGAGGTGATCAACCTTTTCATGGATTACGAGACCTTTGGGGAGCATCAATGGAAAGAGACCGGTATATTTGATTTCCTGGAAGTCCTTCCCGACACTGTTTTTAGAAATTCTCCATTCACTTTTAGCACACCTTCCGAAGTGGCTGATAACCTGCAGGTCATTGCAGCTGCGAATGTGCCCAATCCAATTTCATGGGCCGATGAGGAGCGTGATCTTACCGCCTGGCTTGGGAATGAAATGCAACATGAAGCATTTGAAAAATTGTATTCCCTGACTGAGAAGGTTTACGCTACCGATGATGATGCGATTAAACAGGACTTCTCTTTTCTACAGGTAAGTGACCATTTATATTACATGTCCACAAAATTTTTCTCCGACGGTGAGGTACATTCCTATTTCAACCCATACGATACACCCTATGATGCTTTCATCAACTACATGAATGTTTTGAGTGATTTTGAGATCCGTGTTAATGCAGCTGTCCAGGCTGATGTACACGATGATGTGGCCAGGTTGAGTAAAATCATTAGGCAGAAGGATGAGCAATTGGAGAAACTTGAGAAGCGCCTTGCAACGAAAGTAACTGCGACGAAGCAACCGAAGAGCGGTACAGCTGCCAAGCAGCCGAAGAGCACGAAGAGCGGTACAGCCGCTAAAAAGAAAAGTTAAAAATTCAGAAACATAAGAGTGGTATGAACAGACCTGATTATTTATTCGAGGTTAGTTGGGAAGTATGTAATAAAATAGGAGGGATCCATACAGTGATCTCCACCAAGGCACTCTCCGTGGTAAAGGAGCTAAGTGATCAGTATATTACAATCGGTCCCGATGTATGGAGGGAGAGTGAGGAACATCCTGAATTTGAGGAAGAGATTGGACTCTTTCCGGATTGGAAGGAGAGTGCAGCAAAAGAGGGGATCCGTGTGAGGATTGGACGATGGAAGATCGCCGGCAGGCCCATAGCGGTAGTACTGGATTTCACAACCTTCTTCAATCAAAAGAACGATATTTTTAAGAACCTCTGGGAAACGTATAAACTTGATTCCATTAGTGGTCAGTGGGATTACGTTGAGCCTGCACTGTTTGGTTATGCCGCCGGAAGGGTAGTGGAGAGCTTTACCAGGTATTATGAACTGGAAGATCAAAATATTGTAGCCCAGTTTCATGAGTGGCAAACCGGGGCCGGACTTTTGTACCTGGAGCAGAATCAACCACGTGTTGGAACTGTTTTTACCACCCATGCCACCTCAGTGGGGCGATCCATCGCCGGTAATAGCCAGCCACTCTATAGCAACATGGATCATCTGAATGGTGATCAGAAAGCCAGGGAGCTGAACATCATTGCGAAGCATTCACTTGAAAAACTGGCAGCAACCCACGCTGATGCATTTACTACAGTAAGTGCATTGACAGCAAAGGAGTGCCGGCAGTTTCACGAAAGGGAGGTGGATGTGGTACTCCCCAATGGATTTGAAGACAGCTTTGTTCCCAAGGAAGAGGAGTTTGACCGGAAGCGTAACCGTGCCAGGGAGAGTATGATCGGTGTAGCCACTGCACTGACGGGGGAGCAGATCTCTGAGGATGCTATGTTGTTAGCAACCAGTGGAAGGTATGAATTCAAGAACAAGGGGATTGATCTCTTTATTGATGCCCTTGGGGAGTTGAACAGGAAAAAAAATTGCCCTGGCAATATCGTGGCATTCATTCTGATCCCGGCAAACCATTACGGTCCGCGACGTGACCTGTTGGACGTGCTTAATAAGAGTGCTGATCATGACCTGAAAGAGAAACATCTTACCCATAACCTTCATTACGCTGAACACGACCCTATCCTGAACCGGATCCACAGCAACGGTTTATATAACGGAAAGGATGACCGTGTAAAGGTTGTTTTTGTCCCTTCCTACCTGAATGGGAATGATGGGGTATTTGACCTCTCCTATTACGATCTGTTGATAGGTCTCGACCTTACCATTTTCCCTTCTTATTATGAGCCCTGGGGATATACCCCCCTTGAGAGTCTGGCCTTCAGTATTCCGACCGTTACAACTACGCTTACCGGTTTTGGATTGTGGGTAAATACAGAGTATAGGAAGGAAGTGACGGGAATTACCGTGATTCCCAGGGATGATTTCAACGACAATGACGTGGCGAAGGCTATCGGTCAGGCAATCATGCAGCATTGCAAGCTTCAGGGAGGTTCGAAGGGTGAAGAGAGGAAGGGGGCCTACGCCATCTCCAGGATCGCACTCTGGGAAAATCTGATAGATCACTACTGGCGGGCATTTGACCGGGCCATAGAAAGTGCTTCCGGAAAGGAATCCACATATTACGAAAAGGAACGTATTGAGAAGCTTCCGGAAACCGAGCAGGCTTTGGTGGATATTCATCCCCATTGGAGAAGAGTGTTGGTGCAGCAGTCCATTCCGGATCAGTTGAAACCGCTGGA
>JBDLIX010000181.1:0-9964 GCA_039714655.1 Bacteroidota bacterium | reverse complement strand
ATCCTTCTCCCCGTTGGTTTCAACAAGCTTACATCCGAAGTCATTACACACCCTGTCGAAGTGAAAATGCAGTCTTTCGTACATCTTGTCAGTAAAGATTTTCTTTCTGTATTTGGTTACAAAGACCAAATGCAGGTGAAGTGAATAAACGACATGTCTTTTAGTTCGCAATTCTTGCATATGACGTAGATATTTTGTATATTTAGGTATATATGTCAAAGATACAAAAAGCATATAAAATAGCATTAAAGACCAATAATAATATTGAGCAAAAACTGATTCAATATTGTGGGTCTTCGAGATTTCTTTGGAATAAATGTTTGGTCATGAATTTAGAGCGGTTGGAGAAGCGGCAACCGATCCTCTGGTACAATGAACTGGCTTTCTGGCTCACCGTGTGGAAACGATCTGAAGAATACGGTTTTCTGGCCGAATGTCCCTCCCAGGTATTACAGCAAAAGCTGAAAGATCTGGAAAGAGCCTTTAAGGATTGCTTTGATAAAAGCCAACCTTTGAAGCGAGTTCCGGTGTTCAAGAAGAGAGGCTTGAATGATGGAATAAGATTTCCGCAGGGTATAAAGCTTGATAACCGTCGGATCTTCCTGCCAAAAATTGGCTGGATAGGATTCTATAAAAGCTGTGATATTCCGGGTACTATAAAGAATGTCACAGTAACCAGACGTGGTGAAAAATGGTACGCATCCATCCAGGTGGAGCAGATGATTGAAATTGGGAGGCATGCTTCTGATTCAGAGATAGGGATTGATGCGGGAATAAAATGTTTTGCAGCCTTTTCAGATGGAACCATGGTTAAAGGTGTAAACAGTTTCAGGAAACATGAAGAGCGACTTGCCAGGGAGCAGCGGAAACTATCGAGAATGAAGAAAGGTTCAAATAACTGGAAGAAGCAGAAGAGAGAAATAGCAAAGCTTCATCATACGATAGCTAATGTACGATCAGATTTCCTTCACAAGCTGAGTACCAACATAAGCGAAAAACAAGCCAAGGTATTCGTGGAAGAACTACAGATCAGGAACATGAGTGCATCGGCTAAGGGGAGTATCGAAGAGCCTGGTAGAAACATTAAAGCCAAGTCAGGACTTAACAAGTCTATTCTGGACCAGGGGTGGTTTGAGTTTCGGCGGAAGCTGGATTACAAACTCTTTTGGAGGGGAGGTATGCTGGTTGTAGTCAATCCCCGGCATACTTCACAGCGATGTTCGTGTTGCGGTCATACGGAAAAATGGAACAGGACGACACAGTCGGTTTTCAAATGCCTGGCCTGTGGTCATGAGGAGAATGCTGATGTAAATGCTGCCAAGAATATATTAACCGCCGGGCAGGCGGGGATGGTCTGCGGATCGAATCGCATAAGCGGACGGAAGCAGGAACCTGCAGGAACCCGTAAGGAAGTACTGCCCGTGGCTTCGTAGAAGCCAATGGAATCCCTTTCCTTAAGGTGAGGGAGGATGTCAACTGTCTGACATTTTACTTTCTCTTGAATGATTGTCTGCAGGCGCCTGTCTCCTCATCAAAGTATTCAAGCTCATACCCAAATGGAGTGTTCATGCATAATGTTTTGTAAACAGTGAAATATGTTTCCCTATAATGCGGGCAAGGTTTCTCTCCCTTAGCCCTGATATGTGATATGCCGGGACATGCATCCTGCTCAATTTCCAGATAATCCTCTCTGTAATTCAATTTTACCGGCCATTCCTCTTTCTCATAGATACCCGCAAAGTATTGATAAAGCACTTCCATCTCTCCCCCTATTAATTTTTCATTCAGGGGTTTATAATAAGCTTCAGCATATTGAGTCAAATATTTTATAAGCTCCCCCCTGCCGAAGCTCCTGTAAATATACTCCAACAGGATATTCATGGATAGATGAAAGTCCTTATGCAAATATTTGTTGTCAGAGGCTTGCCTCTTCATTACTTTTTTTCGTTGCATCTCACACACTCATTTAGTTCTGCGTATTTTATGCCCACTTACAGCAAAATAGAGAATGTACAAATAGCATGGAATAGAGATCCAATATGCATGTTGGAATGAAAGCAGATCGACCATCCAACCAAATATCAGTGGAATAATTGCACCGCCAACAATGCCAAGTACCAGTATAGAAGAACCGGTTTTGGTGAGTTTTCCTAACCCGGCCAGAGATAATGGCCAGATGGCCGGCCACATGAGGGCATTCATCATCCCCAGTGCTGCCACCAGGAACACAGATAAATTCGTGGGTACAACCAGGACCATGCCGGTCATGATAATGGCTACTACATTGCTGTATGTCAATGCTTTTTCCTGAGAGATATATTTGGGAATGAGAACAATACCAATCAGATAACCAATAATCATGCTAAAGGTGGTATAACTCACAAATATCTCCGGCGCCATTATGTTGATATTAAACAGGGTAATGTGAGGCAGATCTAACCTTGTTGCAAAGTCCAGCACTGTTCCCAGCGCTAATCCTTCGGTACCAATGCTAAAGAATATGGCCCCCATTCCCAGGAAGAGATGCGGGAATTGAAAAATAGAGGTTTGGTTGGGCTCAGTTTCAGGTTCCTCGCTCTTTTGTTGCTGCTCTGGTTGTATCTCCGGAAGCGGCGCAAAGAAGGAGATGCCTGCACCTGCCAGAAAGATGGCCGAAATCATATAGAAAGGTCTGACTACATCAGACACATCGATGCCCTGTAAGCTCATAAAAAGACTTAGCACAATTGGGCCCAATGCAAAGGCCACTTTATTGCTGATACCCATGATACAAATTCTTCGTGCTGCACTCTCCTCAGGCCCCAGAATGGTTATATAAGGGTTTATTGAAGTCTGTAACAGGGTTTGTCCCGCTCCACCTATGAAAAGTGCCAGAAGAAATAGTGGGAAACTGGTGTTCTTTGCAGAGGGTACAAACAGGATCATTCCCAGTGCCAAAATCACGAATGACAATACAATCCCTCCTTTATATCCAATTTTCCGGATAACAAAACCGGATGGAATCCCAAAAACCACAAATGCGGCAAAGGTCGCCGTCATCACCAGGTAGGAAGCAGCTGTAGAAAGGTTAAACACCTCTCTGAGAAATGGAATTAGATACGTATTAATTCCAATGGCAAACCCCAGCACAAAAAAGAGGGATCCTATGATCACTATGGGAAGGCCATATCCGGTTCTTCTTATTTCACTCATATATAGTTAGTTTAATAGACACGACTTTTCTTTACGATCCCCAAACGATCAAGTTCCCCGTGTATGTAGTTGCAATTGTCCCAATTATAATCCGGTTCCAGGTGGTATCCTATTTTAAGCTCACCTCCATTATTTTCTTTTAAAGTTTGTGTGAGCCATTGCTGCATCTCTTCCAGTTTAGAACTTTCATCCATAACCTCCACTGGAGGAACAGTGTTAATTTCGAACGCTGTTCCCATTCTCTCCCTTATGGCAGTCAGTGAAGTATTGGACCCGGTATCAATAATCTTAAGGTTTTCAATTTCACAAATGGGATTTATTATATGATCAGAATTACCGCAACTGTGTAGACGGATGGCACCAAACTCCCTTCCCAGCTGACTGATATAAGGAGTTACAAACTCACCATAAGAGTACTCATCGAGCATTGCACCCGAACACTCCCCCACATGGACTGAAGTAACCGGAATCTCTCCCAGATCAGAAAAGTGCTTTATTACAGCAATATAAACATCTGCGATCCATTTGTGAATTCCCTTCACCAGTTCAGGTTCCATCATCATTTTAGTAAAAATATCCTGCCCGATAAACTTCATGGAAGTGGTGACAATCCCGTGGATGGTGGCTCTTCCCGAAAGATCCCAGAAAAAGGGAGGAATGATTCTCAAATCCTCATATTTTTCACCAGCGAGCACACACTGTTCCTCCAGTCTTTTAATATATGGGAGTTGCATGACCTCTTTTACCGGAGGCAGGTCATTCAAATCTTCTATATCCTTCAACGGGAAACCTTTCACATCCGAATCTTTATCAGGGGAGTAGACAAACTCAGCCCCCAGTGCAGCCGCAATAATCATATTGGGCTGAATGGCGCCCACCAGCATCATGTTTGGCACCACATGTTCGGCCTGAACAAGATTGTCTTCCATATTGTACAACGGATAATCCGGAAATTTCTCTTTGATGAATTCGTGACATTGCTTATCCTGCTGCATCCTGTAATGGGGATCTAAATAGTATTGCTGATTAAAATCAAAACCGCCATGTTTATGTAGCCATCCTTTGGATACACTTGCCTGAACTTTTATCATCGCTTAATAATTTATATGATTGTCAATAAATGAATTTCTTTGCATTTAAATCGCAAAGGTTGGATTTCTGGTTTTCCATTTCCCTTTTGTAAAATCAGGCACTTCAACTGGCTGACTCCCTTTTGCAATGGAATCGCCGGATAGTGCAACAACGCAACTCATGAGTACCGATTCATAGACATCAATGGGTGTTTGAGTGTTGTCACGAACCGCCTCAGCAAAATAACCTAATTGAATAAGGTCCACTCCGCCATGTCCTCCTCCACGATAACTACTCTCATTTTGCCAGAAGCGATGATTATACCGATCCTGATAGGGTGGAAACGATTCCCATTGATGGTATTCCGGACTGGTATCCTTAATATAAAGTGCATTGCGTTGTTCGTTATAAATACCTTTTGTTCCCTGCAGAGCCCAGCGGTTATCATAGGGACGCGGAAGCTGCATATCATAATTGATCATAATGGTTTTACCCATTTTTGTACGAATCATGCTGGTAACAATATCTCCCTGAGCATATTCCCTTTTAGCCCCGGGATGCTCTTTACCAAATTTATCAATGAACATGGCATTAATACCTTTGCTATCTGTTGCCATGGAAGTAATATGGTCAAATGTATCGCCACAGGGAATATCCAACCAGCTCAATACAGGTCCCAGACTATGTGTTGGATATTGATCGCGGTTATATTTTAAAAGAAATTCGGCCGGCCACCGGTCCTCACCCGTCTCTGAATCAAAAAACCAGTGATCGATACAATCATGAGAATGAGCACAATGACAATGAACAATATCACCAAACAGACCCTCTCTTATCATGTTCAGTATGGCCAGGTTATCCTGCCTGAAACTCCAGTTTTCCAACATCATGCATGGCAACCCGGTCTCTTCAGATGTATTCACCAATTGCCAGCACTCATCAATTGATAATGCGGCAGGAACTTCAACACCCACATATTTGCCAGCCTTCATTGCATCAACAGCCATGGGCGTATGCCATTGCCAGTAGGTGGCAATGATTACTGCATCCAGATCATCACGTTCAACAAGCTTTTTATAATCCAGTTCGTTGTCACCATATTCATTTGCCTTTTGACGCCCTTGTTTCTTTATAATATCCTGTGCAGCAGCTAAAGCAATTGTATCAATGTCGCAAATTGCCGGGACTTCCACCCAATCAATGTTCAGTATTTGATTTAGCAATGATCTTCCCCGGTTACCAACACCAATAAAGCCAATTCTGATTTTTTTCCTTTTAGCCGCACCAAAAGAATTAATTGTTCCCAAAGTAACTGCTCCTGAGCTCAGGGCGGTGGTCTTAATGAATTTTCTCCTTTTCATGATTCATAGGTATGTGTTAGCCAAACTAATGATAGGACAGGAAGGTAGTGTTTATTTACTTATCTTACGATCAGGATACCTGAAGTAATAATACTTTTTTAATAGTTAATATTAATCCCCATGAAAAGAACAATCCTGATACTATTGGTACTAATGACGGGTATTTTTAGTGCAAATCCTTTAGCCGCACAGAAGAAGATCTATATTGTGACTGATCTGGAAGGGGTGAGCGGGGTATTCAAATTTAAACAGACACGGGAAAAAGATACCCCATTGAACATTCAGGCGTGTGAATATTTTATGGACGATCTTTCTGCAGTAATCCGGGGATTGAAGGATGGAGGTGCCACAGAGATCCTGGTGCTTGACGGACATGGAAACCAATGTGTGATTCCCCACATGATGGAACCGGGGGTGAGGTATATTACCGGTACACCCAGACCAGGTCCCATGTGGGGATTGGACGATTCCTATGCCGGAATGGTACAGTTTGGTGCACATGCCATGATGGGCACACAGGACGGGGTGTTGCACCATACCCAATCTTCCAAAAGTGAAAAGAGATTCTGGTACAATGGTGTGGAGTCCGGGGAACTGGTCCAATGCGCCTTAGTTGCCGGATTCTATGGTGTCCCCACCATCTTAGTTACAGGTGATGTGGCCACTTGCAGGGAAGCAGAGCAATTCTTTGGAAGCAGTTGTGTGACAGTGGCGGTGAAGGAAGGAATAGCCCGGGAAGCTGCCCTTCTCTATCCCTTTGAGGAGACACGTCAGGCTCTGTACGAGGGAGCCAGAGAGGCCATGGAAAAATTACCCCAATGCAAACCCTATAAGATTGACACTCCCATTCAGGGGAAATTGCAATACCTCGATCTGAAATCCGACAGAGAAAAACCCAACATAGTTACCAAGGAAGCTGTTTTTGAGGATGCCCTCTCTATCTATGAATTCTAGCGTGGTGCAAATGAGACGATTATTGAGCAAGTTCTTACGAATGCTGTTTATGCTGACTATTCTCAATGCAGTTTTACTGTCAGCTTGCGCAACTGAGAAGAACTCCGGAGAATATTTCCCATCACGTATGCACGCTTTTATTTGGCGTAACTGGGAGTCGGTTTCACTGGACCGAATGGCAAAAGTATTGGATACAACAACAGAAAACGTACGCAAAACCGGCAGGTCCATGGGTCTGCCACCATACGTTGAACCAGGTCCGGTATTTGAACAACGCGGATATATCTCATTGATCCGTCGCAACTGGCACCTGCTTAGTTACAACCAAATAGTTACTTTATTAAACTGGAATGCCGCACAGTTGGATCAAACCCTGCGAGATGATGACTTTCTCTGGGTTAAAGTAGGCGGGATGAAACCGGAATGCCCCCCTCTTCAGTACATTTCACCTACTCCGAAGATCAAAAAACGCTGTGCCGAAATAAAAAAGATCGTTGAAGAAAACTTTGGTGAAGAACTAAACAAACCACAGGAAAAGCGGTTTGCATTCATCCAAAATTTATCTGTTATGGATGAAGATTTTGATTTCAGCGACATTGACAAAGGAGATACGGACGAAACCATCCGATTTATCTATTCTTATTTTGCCTCTTTTGGTGATCCTTTATTACAGCCCGAGCTTAATCCCTTTCCCGACGGTCTGCTTCAAAGTCTCTCCAAACAGGGTATTAATGGTATCTGGCTCCATGTGGTCTTACATCAATTAACTTCCAGCAAGATTTTCCCTGAACTTGGCATGGACCATGAAAAACGCCTGGGAAACCTCCGCAAACTGGCAAAACGTGCTGAAAAATATGGTATTAAGATCTATCTCTATATGAATGAGCCAAGGGCCATGCCTCCCTCCTTTTTCAATGACCGGAAAGAACTTTTAGGCTTTATGGATCAGGATTTTGGCACATTATGCACCAGTGTACCACTGGTTCGTCAATGGATTAAAGAATCATTAGCAACTGTTTTCTCCAAGGTTCCTGAACTTGGGGGAGTATTTACCATTACAGGCTCTGAAAACCTTACCAATTGCTGGTCGAAGCAACAAGGGGATCAATGCCCGAGATGTTCAGAACGATCACCTGCTGAAGTAATTGCAGAAGTCAATAAGGCCATTGCGGATGGTGTCTGGGAAGGCAATCCGGATGCCAAAGTGATCGTTTGGGATTGGGGCTGGCCGGATGGCACAGCCTGGGGTGAAAACCGGTGGGCTGCTGATGTCATCAAACAGCTTCCCGAAAATGTCTACCATATGAGTGTAAGCGAGTGGAGCTTGCCCCTTCACCGGGGTGGTGTCAATACTACCGTCGGCGAATATTCAATCTCTGCAGTTGGTCCGGGACCCAGGGCCCTCCGGCTGTGGGACCTTGCAAAAGAGCGAAACCTGAAGACAATTGCCAAAATCCAGGTGAATAATACATGGGAATTATCTGCCATTCCTTATTTGCCGGTCATGAACCTGATTGCCCAACACATTAAAAATCTGCAAAAAGAAAATGTAGATGGCCTGATGCTCAGCTGGTCCCTGGGCGGATATCCTTCTCCTAACCTGGAACTTGTCAAATATATACAGGACCATCCTACTCAAACCATCACGCACGCTCTATTGGAAATAGCCGGGAAAAAATATGGGAAAGATTCAGCCCCGGAGGTTGTGAAAGCCTGGGAGTTATTCAGTTCGGCATTTACGGAATTTCCTTATGGCCTTAGCGTTTATACTGCCCCCATGCAATTCGGTCCTTCCAATCCGCTTTATAATAATCCGACCGGCAAAAAGGCAACCATGCTTGGTTATTCATTTGATGATCTGGATCAATGGAGGGGGGCCTATCCTGCCGGAATAGTTGCAGATCAGTTTGAAAAACTGGCTGAGGGATGGAAAGAGGGCCTGCCCTATTTTAGTCAGGCAATAGAGAAGGCAGAAACAGCGATCCAGCAGAGAAGTGCCCTTGAAGATCATCGTTTTGCAACAGCCGCCTGGATCCACTTTAGAAGCGTTGCCAACCAAATCCGGTTTATTATGGCCCGTGACAGCCTCATGACTGAAAATGTCGAGAAAAATGAAACAGAGTTATTAAGTAAAACCATTGAAGATATAGCGAGAGATGAAATGCATCTTGCCAGACAAATGTACCAGATCAGTAAAGAGGACTCCCGCATTGGTTTTGAGGCGTCGAATCACTACTATTACCTGCCTCTGGATTTTGTGGAGAAAGTGATCAATTGTGAATATATTCTATTAAGTTATGAAAAAGAGAACAACCAGTTCGCGCAGGAGGTTTATTAAATCTGCTGCCGCCATGGGAACCCTTCCCCTACTGCCCGCTTCACTCTCCGGGCTTTCGCAATCTGAAAGTTTTAACCTGGCACATAAACCGAAACAGGGTTGGGAGCCGGAAGTCCGGCAGAGTATCATTGGACATTATGGACCCTGGGCAGCCTCTCTGGTGGAGGACCCTGCACCCCTATCCTTCAGAAGGGATGAATGGAGCGACCTGGCAAAGTGGAGGGAAATTGCCGGAAGAAAAATGTTGGAACTGGTTGCCCCGCCTGAAACCGGAACTGTTCCGAAGGTTTCAATTCATAAAAAGTATACCTATGACGGCCTGGATATAGAGGAGATGAGCTGGCAGTTGCCTTATGGACGCCCCACGGAGGCCCTCTTGCTTAAACCTCAAGGGGCACAAGGGCCATTACCCGCCATACTGGGACTGCATGACCATGGTGGAAATAAATACCTGGGAAAACGAAAGATTACACGTGTCTCTGACCATACGCCCGATTTTGTATTGGCCCATCAGAAAAAGAGTTATGAGGGATTGGCCTGGGCCAATGAGATTGCCAAACGGGGGTATGTGGTGTTGGTCCATGATGCATTCACCTTTGGCAGCCGCAGGGTCATCTATTCGGATGTGGCTGGAATAGAATGGGGCCCCTGCAATGTGGATGGAAAGTCAGATGCTGATCCCGAGAATCCCGTAAATATTGATGCATATAATGCCTGGGCAACCGAACACGAACATATAATGTCAAAATCCCTATTCTGTGGAGGCACCACCTGGCCGGGCGTATTCTTAGCTGAAGATATGACAGCAGTGGATGTTCTCAGCCACAGGCAGGATGTGGACCCGGATCGGATTGGCTGCGGCGGGCTTTCAGGTGGTGGATTGAGAACTGTCTACCTGGGCGGGGCTGATCCTCGTATCAAATGTGCCGTTTGTGCCGGGTTTATGACCACCTGGGATGACTTTCTTTTGAATAAATCGTATACACATACCTGGATGACCTACGCCCCGTTGTTACCCCGGTACCTGGACTTTCCCGAGATCCTTGGA
>JBDLIX010000180.1:0-10184 GCA_039714655.1 Bacteroidota bacterium | reverse complement strand
GTTGAAGGGGCCAGATATCGCTTGCGTAAAAAAATGGAGCTCGAGTCTGATAACAATTTGGTGGCGTTTTTATTGGGGGTTTAAGGGATGATGTTTTTTCCAATTATCCAATTGTGATTGGCATTGTTGTTTCTAGGATTGTGAGGAATAATAGCCGATGCATTCAGATCATTAATGATGAATTTCAGTAAGTCCTCGACATCATAGTTGGCATCGCCCATTACTGTCTGGACATTTAAGTTGGAGAACGAACATACCTCTTGAATGAGATCCTTTGCAACCTTGATATCAGATACATTTGCCGGCTTGGTAACTTCCCAAATTGGTAGTTCAGTATCGATATCATTAATCACATGATTGCGATACCCCCAGAAGTAGCGGACTTCTTTTTTGAATGGACTTGGAAAATGTATCAAGACCCCCAAACGAGCATCCGGATCACCGGCAGGTATTTTGGTTTTATCAAATCTGTCTGAAATAGAGGTTTTTAAGTTGTTTTCTTTTAATAATGCAACAATGGGACAAGAATCTATGGCAATGGAGGTACCGGATACAGCCCCGACTTTGATTAACTCTTGTACTAATTGTTGACGTATAGAGGTGAACTCATGATGATCGGTGTCATGCAGAAATGATGAGAAACGTTCGGTTGAAGGAGCTGGTTTCATTGGGTTAAAACCTAAAGCTTTTGATACACTTGGATTATTGTTGAGTTCAAAACTTAGATCTGTTATATATGGAAACCGTCTTAATGACTTGTAGATTAAACCTTTAAACATGCAGTTTCTGTTTATGGGCCGTCTTCCGGTTTTTGGGATGTTCCCTTTAATCATTGGAAGGTTCTCAAAGAGTTTTTAGGTGTACATTTCCTAATTCCAACTAAAAAAACTAAGTACGATTCCAGATCATGAAATCCCTTCAGAAAGTTCAGATTTGAAAAAATTGTTAAGGATTTACCGGCAACCAGAGAGGTCATCAGGATGATTATTTTTTTCCTTGAATATGTTCCGCATCATAAAAATATTCCGAAAGTTGGACCGATATTCCTAGCAATGGCTCAATTAAGAGTTAAAACCTTTTATCTGTATATGAAAGTTAGCAATGTTAGTTTTTATTCTCCTAACTTGGCCTAAATAAAATAATACTGACTTAGTATAGATAGAATAGGACTTATTATGATAGTTAGGAGTTATTAGGCTTACATATCCTAACTTCAGTAAATAAAACTAATAATGGATCCCATCGAAAATCCTTATACACCAGGGGCAGGAACTCCTCCTCCTGAGTGAGCCGGCAGAACGACAATCCTAAAACAGGCTGAGTTTGCGATTAAAAGGACTTTGAATCGAAAGACAGCCAAAAGTCAAATTCTTTTAGGTCTCCGAGGTGTCGGTAAAACAGTATTGCTGAACCGTATTAATCAAATCGCTGAATCAGAAGGGTGTCATACAGCCATATTTGAAGCAGATCCTGACCACAGATTACCTGAATTACTTACTCTGCAATTGCATCGGTTACTTTTAAAACTGGACCGTCGTAAAAAGGCTGGTGAAGATATTCAAATAGCTTTTCGTCTATTAAGAGGATTTGCTAGTGCATTCAAAGTAAAAATGGGGGAATTCGAAGTTGGACTTACAAATGATGGTGTAACAGGAGATTTATCAATTGACTTAACTGATCTTCTCATTGCAACAGGGGAGGCAGCTAGCAAAACTGACTGGAGATGCAAAGTCCTATTCAGAAAGGTTATTTGACTTCCCAGAAGTTGATAAACTGGACAAAAAAAGTGCAATTCAGGCACTCGTAAAGCCAGTTAGGGAAGAGGGTATGAATTACGAATTGGCAGCATTGGATGAAGTTCTGAAAGAAACCGGTGGGTATCCATATTTTCTTCAGGTTTGGGGATCTCACATTTGGGAAGTAGCTGAATCTTCACCAATCACAACAAACGATGTTATTAAGGCTACTTCACGAGCATTGAGAGCGCTTGATAAAGGCTTCTTCAAAGTAAGAATTGAGCGTTTGACTGAACGGCAATTGAATTATACTTTAGCAATAGCTGCGGTTGATAGACTTCCAGCAAATTCTACAGATGTTGCCAATGTACTCGGAATATCTGTTTCCCAAGCAGCACCATTAAGAGAAGAATTAATAAAGAAAGGCATAGCTTATAGCCCAAATCGAGGATTAGTTACATTCTCTGTTCCAAAATTCAAAGAATATCTATTACGTTCGGGGTACTATTCAAAATTAACTGTTCCAGATTAAAAATCTATTCCCCCTCAATCACCACAAACACATCCTCGTTCTTTTTCTTCATAAGGAACTGTTCACGGGCATACTTCTCCAGGTTCTCCTTGTCGGTGGTGAGTTCGTGCAGACGGGTGGAGTCTTTTTGGATCTGCTCCATGTAGTATTCCCGGTCCGCTTCCAGTTGACGGATCTCACCTGACATATTCATGCGGTCGACCATATTGTTCTGGTCAAAGAAGAGCATCCAGATGGTGAACACCGAGATGGTGAGCACATACTTGTTCTTCAACCAGGGCCATATCTTCACAAAAAAATCTTTCATCGGTCTGTTAGCGTCACCTGCATGTGAGATTCACACTTCAAAGCTAAAAAAAAACGCCCCCCGTCGGAAGGCGTTTTTTCAACATTCAAGCGTATTATTCCCATACACCTCTTTTTCGCAATGCAGCATCTCAGGAAAGTTTTGGGAGCAGGAGTCAACAAGTGATAAACAATAAAAAATGGGGATATTGGTATATCCAAAAGCGTTATAACTTAAATATGTAAACAAATATGTTTACATTTGTCATATAAAATAGCTATGAATACGATTGATTCAAATATTGCCATTATAAAAGGGATACATCCCGGCATTATCCTTGAAAGGGAGCTTAAAAAAAGGAAGCTTCCCAAAAGGCGTCTTGCCCTATCGATAAATGAATACCCTCAATTATTGGGTGACATTACCAAAGGAAAAAGAAAGATCAATCCATCGTTGTCTATTCGAATCGGGAAAGCACTGGGCTTGGATGAAAGTTTTTTCAGTGTCCTACAAGCCTATTATGATATCAAGCAGGAAAAGGAAAAACAATCCAACTTGGTACATCCTGACCTTAAAAAATTCCGTCCTGTCCTATTTTGGGATACTGATATTAAAACAATTGATTGGGAGCATAATAAACCCAGCGTTATCAGGCGAATATTTGAAAGGGGCAATGAAAAGGAGATCAATGAAATCATCCGCTTTTATGGAAAAAAAGATATTACTGCGATACTAATACAAGTAAAAGACCTATCCCAAACGGCAAAGAAAAATAAAAGAAAATATCTCTGACCTAATAGTTTATGCCGAAGAAATTATTTTATGAAACGGTAAGTCCGCTTTTAAAATCAATCCTGGAAGCTTTACAAAGTATGGGATAGCCTTTGCAGCACCCAATTCAGAAAATCTATGCTTGAATATTCAAGCATATTATTCCCCTGCTTATTACTCATCTTCCATAAACGGATACCTGTAATCCCTTGAGGGTAGAAAGTTCTCCTTGATGGTACGGGGGGATACCCAGCGCTGCAGGTTGATCATGGAGCCGGCTTTGTCGTTGGTACCCGATCCGCGTGCTCCGCCAAAGGGCTGTTGTCCCACCACAGCTCCGGTGGGCTTGTCATTGATATAGAAGTTCCCTGCACAGTTGGATAATTTTTCTGTAAGGCACTCAATGGCATAACGATCCTGGGCGAAAATAGCCCCGGTGAGGGCATACATGGAAGTCTGGTCCAGCAGCACGGCTGTCTCTTCCACCTTATCATCCGGATAGACATAGATGGTCAGAACCGGACCGAAGAGCTCCTCCTGCATGGTGACATATTTGGGATCGGTGGTGAGGATTACGGTGGGTTCAATAAAGTAACCTTCCGACTTGTCATATCCTCCCCCGATAATCACTTCAGCCCCGGCATCCTCTTTGGCCCTGTCGATATAACCGGCCAGTTTGTCGAAGGTTGTCTCATCGATCACCGCATTGAAGAAGTTGGTAAAGTCTTCGGGCGGTCCCATCTTGATCCCTTTCATCATATTCTCCATCTGCTCCCTTACCTCGGGCCACATTCCTTCCGGAATATAAGCCCTGGATGCGGCTGAACACTTCTGACCCTGGTACTCAAAGGCACCCCTGACCATGCCAACCACCAGTGCTCTTCGATCGGCAGAGGGGTGTGCGAAGACAAAGTCCTTCCCACCGGTCTCTCCCACGATGCGGGGATAAGATCTGTAATTTTCAATATTGCTGCCGATGG
Organism: Bacteroidota bacterium; assembly: GCA_039714655.1. Taxonomy (GTDB): domain Bacteria; phylum Bacteroidota; class Bacteroidia; order Bacteroidales. The sequence goes on along the minus strand of JBDLIX010000180.1, from coordinate 5,879 downwards.
TCTTCCAGATGGTTTGGAACACCCCAGTGGATCCGGTAAAGTGGATTCCTGCAAAGTCGCGGTGCGAGAAGATCTCATTCCCGGCCACCGGTCCGGATACAAACATCAGGTTGATCACCCCGTCGGGTACCCCGGCCTCCATAAATACATCCATCAGCACTTTGGCCGAATAGACCTGTGTATTGGAACACTTCCATACCACGGTATTCCCCATCATGGCTGGTGCTGAGGGAAGGTTACCGGCAATGGAGGTAAAATTGAAAGGGGTGAGTGCAAAGACAAATCCCTCCAGGGGGCGATGCTCCACACGGTTCCATATGAACTCTGCCGAATCGGGTTGCTGCTCATAAATCTCGGTCATGTACTGCACATTGAACCGGAGGAAATCGGCCATTTCACAGGCACTGTCGATCTCTGCCTGGATCACATTCTTGGATTGCCCCAGCATGGTAGCTGCATTGACGGTATCGCCATAGGGTCCTGCAATCAGGTCCGCAGCCTTCAGAAAGATGGCGGCACGGTGCTCCCAGGAGAGTGCGGCCCACTTCTCTTTGGCCTCCAGGGCAGCTTCAATGGCCATCTTCACATGGCTGGCATCGCCCTTATGGTAGTGGCCCAGCAGGTGTTTCAGCTCATGTGGAGGGTGAATGGGAACACGGTCCCCCGTTCTTACCTCTTTGCCTCCGATCACCATGGGGATATCCATCACCTGTGACCTCAGTTTATCAATCTCCTCTTTTAGTGTTGCACGTTCGTGGGTCCCCGGAGCATAGTGCCTGACTCTCTCATTGACTGCTACCGGAACCTTAAAAATACCTTTTGGCATATCTCTTTACTTTTAACTTTATGACTTTATACACTTTCGCCTTTCAACTTTAGACTTTGACTTTCGACTTTCGCCTTACGCCTTTCGACTTACGCCTTTCGACTTATTTTTGCAAGCTGCGAGCAGCGCTGCAAATATAACAGCTTCGACTGCCTTCTCCCACATATTTTACAGCAGTTCCCGGTGACAAGAAAAGGAATCTAAGGCCCAAAAACAGTGGGAAATCTCATGTTTTCGATTCTTTGAAGCAGAAAGGAAATGTTGCATAACAGAAAATGCTCTTTTTGCTGTGAACAAATCTCAATCTTGCCTGTTATCTATATTAAATCTAAATAATAAATTATAAATCATAAACCCTGAAGCAATGTCATTCAAATTACCCGATTTAAGTTACGATTATAACGCACTGGAACCCTACATCGATGCACGGACCATGGAGATCCATCATTCCAAACATCATGCTGCCTATACAGCCAATTTTAACAAAGCAGTGGAAGCCTCTTCCCTTGAGGGAAAAAGCGTTGAAGAGATCTTTGCAGGAGTATCCTCAGAGACAGCTGCTGTCAGAAACAACGGAGGTGGTTTTTATAACCACAACCTCTACTGGTCAGTAATGGGACCCGGAGGAGGTGGCGAACCCACAGGAGAATTACTGGATGCCATCAATGGCGCATTCGGCTCTTTTGCCGATTTCAAAACCCTTTTCAGCACTGCAGCAGCCACCAGGTTTGGTTCGGGCTGGGCCTGGCTTCTGAAGCAGGCCGACGGCTCACTGGCTGTCTCCTCAACACCCAACCAGGATAATCCGTTGATGGACCTGGCCGAGGTGAAAGGAACTCCTTTGCTGAACATTGATGTATGGGAACACGCTTACTACCTGAATTACCAGAACCGCAGACCAGACTATATTGAGGCTTTCTGGAATGTGATCAACTGGGAAGAAGTGGCAAAAAAATTGAAAGCTTAGGGGTCAGTTTTAGTTAGTTGGTTATTTGTGAATAGGGGCGCCTTTTTGAGGCGCCTTTATTTTTTATCTGATATTCTTGCGCTTCGAACCTGATCCGTATTGAATCGTCTATATTAATAGAGTGACTTCAGTTGCCTCAACCAACTAAACGGATCATGATGAAAAAATGCAGGATGCCATGGGCAGCATTGGTTTGCTTCCTTATCTTCATTTCACCTGTTTCAACAGGCCTTGCACAGAGCGACTGGGAACAGCTCTTCTTCGATGATTTCCAGAGCGGCAATAGCGACAACTGGACGCTTCAGGAGGGCTGGAGTATCTTTCAGCTTGATACAAATTATCTGCTGGCCGGTGAAAACCATTTCTGGGCCAATTGTAAGACCGGTTCCGCCTGGATTGACTACAGTTTTAAATGCAAACTCAATATCCAGTATGGCGCCATCCATCTGAATTTCCGTAAGAGCGACAGGGGAAGGTATATATTCGGATTAAGCAAAGATCAACTGTACCTTACCAGGGATGACCTCTGGGGTGAATACACCGAACTGGTCTCCGGGGGATATACACTTACAGAAGGAGCCTGGTATGACATTGAGATCATTGCAAACCTGAAAACCATTCAGGTTTATATCAATGAGGAACTGATGGTTCAGGTCTGGGATGAGCTGGCCCTGGAAATGGGTACCATTGCTTTTGAATCACTGGACAGTTCGAAGGTCTATGTGGATCAGGTTGAAATTACGGGTTCTCCACAGCTGGAACCTCCGGAGGGATACGACTGGATCAGAACCGGAGGTCCTCCGGGTGGATTGGGTTATGACATCAGAATACATCCACTGGAGCCGGAGATCGTATTTGTCACTGACAATCCGAGTGGGATGAATAAAAGCTATGACGGAGGTCTGTCATGGCATCAGAAGAATGAAGGGATTAAGGTGCGGACGGGTAGTTCACTGGAAAGCATCCCTGTATTTTCGGCCACCATCGATCCCGGTAATCCTGATATTCTCTGGTGTGGGACCCAGAATTCGAAAGGCATATTCAGATCGGAAGATTGCGGTGAGACCTGGACCCGGAAGGACCGGGGAATCACAGAGGGTGATGAAATCTCATTCAGGGGTTTTGCCATTCATCCGCACAATTCGGATATCGTACTGGGAGCAGCGGAAATAACTACTACCGAACAGGGAGTAGGTTTCAATAAGACCAAAGGGAAAATATATAAAACCATTGATGGAGGGGAGAACTGGTACCAGGTCTGGGAGGGAGATAACCTGGCCCGTGTCCTGCTCTTCAACTACCTGGATCCCGATACCCTCTATTGTTCCACCGGGATCTTCGACAGGGAGGCGTGGGACAGCGACGGAGATACAAAAACCCCCGGCGGGGTGGGTATCTTAAGATCCTATGACGGAGGAGAGAGCTGGACCCGGGCCAATACGGGAATTGACAACCTCTATTTAGGATATCTTGAGATGCACCCGGAAGATCCGCAGATTCTCTATGCAGCTGCTGGAAATTATAGCTATGGTGACAGCGGCCAGGTCTACAAGAGTACCAATGGAGGAGATTCCTGGGAATACATGCTGGGGGGCGGTTGTTTTTCCGTGGTTACCGTTAGCAAATCAAATCCTGATGTGGTCTATGCCATTGACGGGGGATTCTTCTACAGAAGTGCTGACGGAGGCGTGAACTGGACCCTGTACCAGAAACCCAATGAGGGTACCTGGGGCCCTCCGGGCATTAAGCCGGGAATTCCCATTAGTGCAGCCGTGCACCCGGAAGATGAAAACAGGATCTTTGTGAATAATTATAACGGGGGGAACTTTCTTTCCAAAGACGGAGGCCTTACCTGGGAAAACAGCAGCAATGGGTATACAGGTGCCGACATCAGAGATATTCATGTGAATCCTTCAGATCCCTCTTATCTCTATGCGGTGGGTCGCACCGGGGTATTTAAAACCGTCAATGGAGGGGAGAAGTGGTTTGGGATCACCAATGGAGTGGCGACTCCCGAGTTTCTCAGGATCTCTGTAGCTGACAGGAACTTCAACACGGCCTACGGTTTAATAGATGGAGATCTGAGTATCCTAAAAACGGTTGATGGAGGTCAGAACTGGAGCATAGTATATATTCACGAGACCTCCCAGGAGCCGGGAGCCGGCTTTCATACCTTTTCAGATATCGAGGGTGCACCCTCCGACACAAATATCATATATGCAGGGATGAGCCATATTATGAACATTGGAAATATTGAACCCGATGGCAAACCCGGCGGAGGGATGTATAAGTCCAGTGACGGGGGAGTGGAGTGGATCGAAATAAACAACGGCCTGGAAACGGGATCAAAAATTATCAATACCATAGCCGTTCATCCCGATTCAGCCGGAATTGCATATATCGGCACCTTTAGTGATGGGATTTACCGGACCGTGAATGGAGGAGTTTCATGGGAATCCGTAAATAACGGACTGGGCTCTTCAGACATACGTTCCATTGAAATGGATCCTCATAATCCCCAAATTTTATTTGCCGGATCCGGGAATGGTTATGGCATTTTTAAATCGGTAAATGGAGGCGATCTGTGGGTTGAAAGCAATTATGGCCTGCAGTTAAAATGTCCTTCCTATTTAACCTCCTTCGGAAAGGCGGTTGAAGGAATGGACCTGGATAGACGAAGTGCGCTGTTCAGCCCTGAGAGTTACAAAAGTGTTGCATGGACCAAGGTGCTTGATATTGCCATAGATCCTTCAAATAGAAAGAATATTTACGCTGCAGACTTTAGCACAGGAGTCCATTATTCCAGTGATGGCGGCAGCTCCTGGGCAAGGATCAACAGTGGCATCTCCTTAAGAACAGTTACCTGTCTCTCCATTTCGCAGGATGGAACTCTGCTTTATGCCGGGATATCGGGAGACGGGGTGCTGAGGCTGGTGCTGGGAAACAAGAGTCCTGAAATACAGGTGACCATTCCCGACTGCGCCGATACGGTTACTGTATTCCGGGGCGATTCGGTGGACTTTGAAGCCATAAGCTATGACTTAAATGATGATTCGCTCGTTTTCACCTGGAGTTTCGATGAGGTGGTAGTGAAACAGTCGCCCTCTTACCTGTTTAACCTGGAAACCGGAGGATTGGATCCGGGATATTATGCGCTGGGGGTTGAAGTGAGTGACGGGGATACATCGGTGCGCGCCGACTGGGTGGTGAGGGTCATGGAATTTTCCACACACAACAACATCTACCCGGATGGCATGCAGAAGGATGAAGCGATCAGTATTTTCCCAAATCCCTTTACTGAGTCCGTGGATATCTTTTACGTTCTGCCCGGCGATGCTGAAGTCTCCATAGATCTCTATAATCTGCTTGGTATGAAGATCAGGTCTCTGACCAAAGCATATCAGCCGGCAGGTGTCAATTCAGTTCAGTGGAACGGAAGGGATCAGAACAACTCAATGATCCCGGTTGGGATTTACATCCTCCGCTTTGTCTATAAATCTGATCAGGGGCTTATTATTCAGGAGAGGAAGGTGGTTTATACACATTAAACCTCAGACCGGAATATATGGATGCTTTTTAGAAATTAGTTTTAGTTAGCTGGTTATTTGTGAATAAGGGCGCCTTTTTGAGGCGCCTTTTTCCTGTTTTCGTCAATGCAGCACCTTCATAATAATTTAGCCCACTGGTGTCCTCCAGGAACATATGACTCCGGGTCGGTACTCATTGGAACAATGTGGAAAGTATGCCGCGATACCTTATATACCATACCATTCTTTTCCATGTCTGAGACTATCCTGTATAGATATTTACTGTATTTATCAGGAAATTCCGCCATCACCTCCTATCATATAACACTTTGGCTATATCGATGATTATCAGGTCTTATCATTTATGGTGATATAAGGCACTTTTCATCGCTGACTATCATATAGCTAAAACAATTCCTGTTTCCCCCCTTTCCCCTCGAAAACATCTTAATAATATCCCAACTCAATTGTTTTCTCATAGTGTGGTTAAATATTATCTCGTAAGTACTTGTTTTAGGCGCCCTGGGGATAATATTTATCTGTGAACAGCTATTTATTA
>JBDLIX010000179.1:0-10331 GCA_039714655.1 Bacteroidota bacterium | reverse complement strand
CGTCGGGCGACGCCGCTCCAATGAATCTACCTTTTACCTATTTTCAGGTATTCTTTAAGGTTTTTGAATCCTTCAGCATAACTAACCTTGGGATTATATCCCAGTATCTCTTTTGCACTGGATATGTCGAACCAATGGTTGGTACACATCTCCTTGATGGCAAATCGGGTCATGAATGGTTCCGATTTGGCCTTGAAAACCCGATGTGACCACTCAGCTGTCCCAGCAGCAAACATGGCTACTTTTTCCGGAATCTTCTTTTTTACTGGCTCATGTCCTGCAATCTGAATGATTGAGTTCACAAAATCCCATACCCTGGCAGGCTCCCCATTTGTGATAAAAAAATTCTTGCCAGCTGCTTCAGGTTTTGAATCCAGGGCCTCTACAGCTAACATAAGGGCATCGGTCATGTTATCGATATAAGTGGTATCGATAAAATGCTCCTTATCACCAATGCGCCTCAACCTTCCGGTTGAGGCCCTTTTCAGGATTCCCGGAATTATATGGGCATCGTAGGGACCCCAAACCAGATGGGGCCGAAGAGAAATGGTTTTGAGCGTATCAGAATTTGCTTCAATGATTAACTTTTCAGCCATGGCCTTAGTGGCTGCATAATGCGAACCATGTTTCTCAGGATATGGATAAGATTCATCAATTCCGTCCAGGTCCGATCCATCAAATACAACACTGGAAGAACTTGTGAAAATAATTTTTTTTACGCCCTGTTTCCTGCAAGCATTAATGACATTCAAAGTCCCTGTTACATTGGTGGAATAGTACGCATCATAATTGCCCCAGATCCCCACATTGGCTGCAAGGTGAAATACGGTATCCCTCCCCTTACAAGCATTTTCAACGGCGTCCTGATCCCTTATATCAGCCTGAATACTGTTGATCCCCAGGGCCCAGTGTAACGGATATTCCCGTCTTGAAAAACTGGTTACCTTATGGCCTTCGCTGATCAATCGTTTGATCAGGGCCATTCCCATAAATCCACCACCACCTGTAACCAGTACATTCATAACGACAATTTATTATCAGCCCATATGGCTAGCTTCTCTCTGTATATCTTTGCATTGTGTCTGGGATCAACCGGGAATTTCTTGTGAAACAGAAACTCCTTAATATCCTCCGTGAAGTCGTATTCAGATGCCATTGACCTCAACTCATCCTGCAAATATATCTTCCTTTTTTTACTTTTTGAAAGTTCAATGCAGATTACTGGTACAATCACTGAACCTTCTCTGTTTCTTACCCCAACCAGGGCAGTGCGTTCAACATCGGGGTGCTTATTGAATACCGCCTCAACCGGAATGGTAAAATAGTTCTTTCCCAATACAGTAACTCTTTGAGTTTTTCTTCCGTAAAACCAGAGCCTCCTTTTCTTATCAATCCTTCCCAGATCACCTGTCCTGTGCCAAACATCACCGGAGCTCTTATCATAAATCTTAGCCAACTCATTGGCCTGGTCATTCGCCCAATATGCCTCAGTTACGTTGGGCCCCTTAATGACAATCTCTCCTACTTCATTCTCGGGTTGGATCGTCATCTCCTCAACGGATAATACCGGATCATCCGAAATCGAAATAATCTTCATTTCGATCCCATCCAGGGGATACCCTACACAGAGCCCATCAATATAACTGTCCAAATTATCATACAACTCCAGTAACTCCGTATCAACAAGATCTGTAACAGGAAGGGCCTCTGTTGCCCCGTATGGTGTATGAATTTTAGCATCAGAAGGTAGTGATTTTCTGAAATTCCTCAAAATTGAAGCATTAACAGGGGCACCGGCTGTCATAATTCTCTTCAAAGATCCAAACTTAACATTGTTTTGTATCCCGAATGCAGCCAATCGATTTAGAACCATTGGGGAACAGAACATGTGTGAGCAACTGTATTCCTGGATATTATTAAAAATCTTACGTGGGTCAAGCCTGGCCGGATGCACCATGTCCATGTCAGCCAATACAATGGAGATTCCATGACAAATGACCAATAATCCAATGAGCGGGAATGTACAGAGGTCAATTTCCTCCGGATTATATTTGAAGTGTGACCTCATGTATTCAATCTGCGCCTGAATCATTCGGTTTTTGTACAGGACTCCCTTGGGAGCTCCCGTACTTCCACTCGTAAAGAAAATAGCCACGAGATCTTCCCTGTCAACTTCATGGGCCTTTGGATGAAGATCAGTATAGTTCATTTTCTTAAGGCTGAATCCTCTCCCGAACCACCTGAATCCTGTGCTGACCCATATGTTGACAGATTTGAAGGCTCGGGGTAAGAGGTATCGCAACAGGTGGGCTTTTGGAATCCCTGCAAAAGCATCAATTTGAACACCCGACAGAGCCTCGGTCATACTCCTTCTCCCCATTCCCGGATCGATCATCACTGGTATGGCTCCAATCCGGAATAGTGCAAAGGTGACAGCAAACAGATCGACTCCTGGTTTAATAAGCACCAATGTTCGCATGCCATCTGTTATCCCGCATTTTCTAAATCCAACCGAATACCTCTCAATTTCATGGACCAGTTCACCAAAAGTGAGTCGCACTGGATGTAGCAAAGCTGGCTTTTCCGGGTATGCTTCCGCAAATTCATACAGGTGATTCGTAATATTTTGGTTCCGATTGTTATTCATCATTCACTTTTAGCCCTCGTACAGTGCCAGGTTCACCGTAATGCCTGCACCCACTGAAACAAATAGAATTCTCTTCGCATTTGAAAACTGACCACTCTTCATGGCCGATTCCAGGGCAAAAGCAATTCCTGCAGAATAGAGTTCACGCTCCCCTTCGATCACAACAATCCCACTCTCCCCATAGAGTTGATCGATTTTCACAGCAAATCCAACCGGACTCTGCGAAGAGATAATCAGATCAATATCATTTACCTGTAATTGCTCATCCAGTAAGAAATGTGAAACAGACTCCTTTACGCAAATAATACAATGTTCAAGATACTTATCAGACTGATTTATAAATGTTTTTAGATCCCCATCTATATAATTAGTATAACTATTGAAATCTCTGGAATATTGGGAATATGTATCCTGTTTAAATCGTTTAAATCCCATGTCAGGCTCACCTTTGACAAGCAATACGGCTCCAGCCCCTTCCGAACATTGATGCCCCTCTTGCTTACTATCTTCAGGAACTGTATCACCTGCCACAACCAGACCCGATTCTATTCTCCCGGATTGTAAATACCCATTCAGGATCCTGAATGCCATGATCATTCCACCACCTCCAACATGAAGGTCGTACGACAACATTCCACCGGGACCCGGAGAAGATCCCATTTTCGTTTTACCCTGCAACAGGGCCGAAAATGCCGGCTCCTGGATGTAGTCATCAGTATATACACCGGTATTTATAAGCATCCCAACCAGGTTGGGATCTATTCCGGCTACACTAACGCAACGTTTGATCGCTTTTGAACCGGTATGCATATAACCCCGACCCAACTGATCTCCGGCAGTTGCAACCCTATGAATGATCGATCCCATACTGATCTGTTAAATTTTGAATCGTAAAAATCATTACACCTATGACCAATCCGGATGCAAAACTCAATAGCATAACCCTCTCCCCTTTATGAAGACGCTTCTCCTTTAATAGCTTGTACAGAGCAAGCATATGCGAGGTGGATGCGGTATTGCCCACCTTGTCAAGATTAATGATAATCTTCCTGGCCATCTCTCCAAAATAGGCTCCAATGTGGTCACGTCCTGCTTTGATGGCCAGTTTCGAAGTTTGATGTGGAATGAGACAATCGATCTGACCCAATTTAAGTCCCGCCTCTGATAGCGCTTCTTCAATAATGGACGGAGCATGCCGGATGGATGCATTATGGATCTGCTTCATCTCAGTTTCCATGATACCCCCAGGCTGTTTGTTGCTCTGGTATCCAATACACAAATCGCAATATTTCCCCAGAGTCACGAATTTAGAGACAACGATCTTCTCTTCCTCCGAATGAGTTTTACATAAAAGCAGAGCTCCCCCCGCATCACCTACAGTGAGTGAAGCGATTTCGGGACTTGTGTGAGATTTTATGTTGCTGACTGCATTCTGACTCAGACTGGTAATATATTCGCCACTCACCACCAGGCAATTACTTACCTCACCCCTTTCAATGAAATCAGTGCCAATATGCATTCCTGTAAGCATACCTGCACAGGCATTAGAGATATCAAAACAAATTGCCCGCTCCATTCCGAGTTTCTCTTTTATCATGAAAGAGATGGCTGGTTCATATACATGTTTTAAACCATCCACATACTTTGAGATGGCACAGAAAATGATCATTTCTACATTTTCCGCTATGATGGAAGAGTGCCTTAAGCAATCTTTTGCAGCTTCCAATGCCAGTACCAGAGAGTCTTCCGTTTCAGAGCAAACCCGTCTTTCACTGATCCCGGTGATTAACTCGAGTTTGAGAGATCCGGATATTCTCAACCGATCTGCAATGGAGGAGGTTGTCACGATCCTTTCTGGAAGATAGACCCCAATACTCTCTATTCGGCTCCCTAAACTCATCTTTTCTTTTTCATGAAATCAATGATTACCCTGGAGATCTCTTCCGGAGCATCCTCCTGTAAAAAATGGCCTCCATTAAGTAAGATATGATCCTGGTTCTTCGCTCCGGGAATCCTCTTCTGAAGAATTCTCTCCCCTCCCCGGGTAATGGGATCTCCATTGCCAAATATGGTTAACAGTGGCTTCATCCATCGCTCCAGGCCGGACCATGCATCCTCTAACATTTGCACCTCTGAGTGCTTTTTTCCTATTGGAAGGAGCTGTGGCATCCATCTGATTGCTTTTTTATCCCCATTGGAATGAAAGGGAAAATCGTAACCTTCCCTTTCAATGGAAGACAATCTATTTTTGCTCCCAAAATCAACAATCCTCCCCACTGGGAGTAGCGGAGAAAATCGCGCAAAAAGCCTCCATATCCTGAATAAATGTGGGATTTTCATTCCAGGAAGAGGCAGCAGCCCATTGCATAGAATCATTCCTGAAAACCGCTCTTCTTTTTCAGAAGCCAGCAACAAACCAACGATTGCTCCCCAGTCATGAGCAAACAATACCGGTTGTTCCAGGTTCATGATTCCAATAAAATCTCTTATCACCTGTACCAACCATTTCATAGTGAATAACCGTTTTACAATTGGTTTTTCAGACAACCCAAAGCCAGGCAGATCGGGAGCAACTACCCGGTATCCCGCTTTTACACAGGCGGGAATAATTCTTCTGAATGTATAGGACCAGGTTGGTACCCCATGAAGAAATATGAGAGCAGGAGCTTCCTTTTCTCCTACATCAAGATAATGCAATCTGCAACCCGAAATATCCTGATAATGCGATTCAAATGGAAATTCCTCTTTCCAACTCATCACTAACAAAATACTACTTTTATTTTAAATTGCACCTCCTTTGAACGCTTTGATACCATGAAACAGATCCGATCACTCCTATACCTGTTGTTGCTTACAAGTGCTTTACTTACACATGTGGCCGGCCAGGATCACCACAAAAGATTTGAGGCCATTGATGTCTTGAATTATCGATTCGAGATTGATCTGAATGACACTACTGATGTAGTCAGGGGTAGAGCCACTGTTGAAATCCTTTTCAAATCAGGTGTGGAGCAGTTCTACCTGGATCTGACAAACAAAAATAGATCGGGATTTGGAATGGTCATTGAAGAGGTGCTGGAAGATGGATTGAGCGTGCAATTCGTCCACCAGAATGATCGAATTGATGTGGCAAACTCACCTTCAGAGAGAGGCATCACCAGGAAATATCAGATCACATACCAGGGAATACCGGGAGACGGACTGATCATTTCCGAGAACAGGTTCGGCGATCGGACTTTTTTTGGAGATAACTGGCCCAACCGGGCACATCACTGGTTACCGGTAGTGGATCATCCCTCTGACAAAGCGCTGGTAGAATTCCTTGTGCATGCACCAGAACATTATGGAGTGGTGGCCAACGGATCAAATATAAATGAGCAACATGATGAGAAGAGAATCCTATCCCACTGGCAAACCACCGTACCGCTATCCACAAAACTGATGGTAATCGGGGTAAGCCCTTTTGCAATTCAGCATTTGAAGAGCGCTTCGGGTATCCCGGTATCAACCTGGGTCTTTCCACAAAACCGGGAAGAGGGTTTTTATGATTATAGCATTGCCACCCGGCCCCTTGATTTTTTCGAATCCTATATCGCCCCCTACCCCTATTCAAAACTGGCAAATGTCCAGTCCAAAACCGTCTATGGAGGGATGGAAAATGCCAGCTGCATTTTTTACAGGGAAAGCACAGTAACAGGAAAACAGGAACATGAGAAACTCTTTGCACATGAAATTGCACATCAGTGGTTTGGAGATGCCGTTTCCGAATTTAACTGGCACCATATATGGATCAGCGAAGGCTTTGCCACATACCTGACGGACCTCTACCTGGAACATACCCATGGCAGGGAAATATTTGTCTCTTCCATGCAAGATGAAAGAAACCAGGTGCTCAGATATTCCAAAAGAAGATTAGCTCCCATCGTTGATACAAGCCTCACGGTTTCGGTCCGACTCCTGAACGACAATAGTTACAAGAAGGCCGGATGGGTACTTCATATGGTGAGGCGGGAGCTTGGAGATGAGCTGTTTCGGCAATCTGTTCGTACTTTCTACGAAAAATACAAATTCAGCAACGCCCTGACTGAGGATTTCCAAAAAATAGCGGAATCGGTTTCGGGAAAAGATTTTTCCTCCTTCTTTTACCAATGGTTCCATCAGCCTGGACATCCGAAGTTGTCAGCCAGCTGGAAACAGAGGGGGCAAAAAATTAAGCTGACCATCACGCAACACCAGGAACATTTGGTTTTTGAATTTCCCCTGGACATAGAGATAAGAGATGGCTATGGAGACTCCTTCAGAGAAACCCTTACGGTTGATAAACCAGTGCAATCATTTACCATCAGATCGCCTTACAAGGCCAAAGAAATCATTCTTGATCCCGATACCTGGTTGTTGTTTGAAGAGCATTAGTTTTCATAGATGGAGAGGTGCGGATAAAATGCGGCAAATGAGAACCAATATCCAATAAAGGAGCGGGCATTTGTAAGTTGTGTACCCTTTCGCGGACCGGAAACAGCAGTTCCAAACAGATCCCACATGTTACCCTCCGAATCGGTCATTACAATGGGATACTGATCCTGGACCGCACTGAAAGAAAGCGATGTGCCATCGCCCGGGTCGCTCATATATGAAACTGCAAAATTTTCCGTTTCGTTCCCAACGATCACATAATCCTCACCTTCAAAGCTATCTTGAATTACAGCGACCGTCTCACCAAAAAGAGTCAGGGGATAGACTTTTGCATTGCCGGAAGCCACAATCCCATGTACCCTATCCTTGTTAGGAATCCGATCGTCCTCGTTGGCCACCGGGAAAATAAGATAACTGTCATTGGTCCTGTAGCTACCATATGGGTATTGTCCATAACTCCTGTTATGCCCTGTATTTGACGAGACAACCGTAGTGGACGGATACATCTCTTTCCAGGTACTCCAGGTGGTTTCTACAAGCGAAAATGTCTCAATTTTTGTTCCGATCATTTTGCCATTTACGCAATCAAGCCTCATCTGAGACCAGTTGCTGTCGGTTTGCCTGTCATACGGAATCAGGTTTGAATTGTAAAGTAGTCCTGACACTCCGAATGTGGTAGTATGTCCATCGATGTCACGGTTCCAACCGATGCCGGTTCCGGTAAGCGGACAATAGGTGATCGAAATATTCACATCACCCACCCGGTCATTAATAATTTCATGCCAGTCCAGTATACTATGGGGATAAGCTTTCGCCACATCGCCATTCACAAAACCGATGACTAAATCCTCTTCACCTACATAATCTGCCTTAGCTGCTTGAATGAAGTTTGGTTCGGTAAGCGCGGGAATTCCATCTTTTCCCGGACCACCATCGAATATTTCAGAACGCGGGATCGACCAATCATCATTGTTATTGTTTCCTGAAGGTGATCCGTCTCCTATGCCTCCACTCTCCTTTTCACAGCCCCATAAGGCCATGAGTACTAGAGAAATTCCAATAAATAACTTTCGTTTCATAATTGATATGTATTAGATTCTGATTTGTTTTTTCTGCCAAAATTGTGATAAATGCCTGCCTGTATCCTGAAAGTGGGTGTAAGCTGTATTCCCTCAACCCTGCTGACAATGGGGATTTCAGGAATCAGCTGAATCAGGCTGTTCTGCCCGAAACTCCAGCCAATGGAGGGAATGATACTCATCCACTGACCACCCGTATTATCCAGTAAAATTCCATTGATCATGTCAGATTGAGCCTTTCGAAAACGAACAGAGAGAGAGGTTGACAGGATCCTGCCTCCTGCAAGAAACCGATCACCCATGCCAAGGTATAACTGAATAGAATTTCCGAAGCGATAAATTTGATTCCCCAGATATTCCCGGTTAGAACCATTCATCCTGCCAACAATCCTGGCAGAAATTGTAGTGCTGGGCCGAAAGTTGGTCTGCCTGATAAAATAGCCCCATGTGATTATGTCCCAGGAGCCACTTCCAGGCTGAAGATCGGCATTTAAAGTGATGCCCCGATCATTGGTCATATCGGATCTCCCAAATGGTATTTTGGGTCCGGCACCAAGTTGCATTTCAGTTCCTGTTTCACTGAACCTGGACAAGATGAATTTGGTAATCAGAACTGCATCTCCAATCCCATTTGTGCTGACATCATTGACCGCTTCCATATAAGTGATACGTCTGCTCTGATTTACATATGAAAACATTGCATCCAAGGCCATCCATTTTGTAATGCTGTATCCTGCTTTCAATAAAACTGACTGTGTAACTCTTCTTCTGTTCTCATTGGTGTAAACATCCGAACCATCCTTGAGTGTTATCAGGTAATTCAGATCATAGCTTAGCTCTATCTGAAAAGCACCCCGGTCAGCTCCTTTAAATCCAATATTACCTGATAGTGGTACCCCGCCGGAACAACAGGTCTGCGAATTGGCTGATGAGATCCACAGGAAATAAATTCCTGCAGTCAGCAGCAATACCTTAAATATATAATATATATAACTCATCTTACAGTCTTATTCACTGACATGTAAGCAAGTCAAAAGAATCTCTTTGAAGGCAGTTTTTGTGGTGATTCATTCCTGAATCTGCCAGGTTAGTCGGAAGAAAAAGAAAAAACTTACACCAAGCTAGCTCTGCAGGTACTGGATGAACTTATCCGACATTTCGAAATGGGTATACCTGTGGGAGTGTTCTCCTGTTTCCATCACACCCTTCTCCGATACCTGAATGGTGCTCTTTTCACCGGCAATACGGGAGAAATAAATCTCATGCTCAATATGTTGAGAATCAATCATAATCACATGAATCAGGTTCTCGTCAATAGCAGCATCCAGGTTTTGCATACAAAGGGGGCAGAAAAAATCGATCCGCTCTCCCTCCCGGAAATAAAACTGGGGGTGTTTGATACTCGTATAATTCCCAATTTCAGGATGCAACAGCAACAACCCTTTCTCTCTTCTCGTGTTCCGTATCTTAAACACAATGTAATCCCCAACCCTTAAATGTCCCCTGCAGTGCGGACATAAATAATGATTATCCATGACAAATCAGATTAAGGAAAATAGTTGCTTACAAGTTACGAAATCGGATATGTGAAGTCAATTAATATCATATATTTATATAGTCAAAACCACAAACGATATGAACAAAAATGCCTTAAAATCCAACCTAGGTATTATTATGGCCATCGGTTCCATATGGGGCCTTACTGAATTTGCCTTTGGCCTGGGTCTGCAAAAATGTGCCACTCTTTATACAGGAGCAGTCTTAACAGGATTAGCTATGTTCTGGCTATCATTTATCTGGAGCACTACACGTAGCTTTGTACCTGTTTTAATAATTGTTGGAATTGCCATGGCATTTAAATGGCTGGACGCCTTATTACTCCAGGTCGCCTGGAACCATGGCTCCATTGTAAATCCCATCTATGCTTTCTTTACCATTATGCTGGGATTTATCTTGTTGATGGGTCTGCTCAGGAAACAGTTTACAAAAAGCCTGATGAGCCGTGTCCTGTTAGGTGCCGGTGCAGCAGCCATCGCCTCTGCCCTGTTTCCGCTGGCTAAATTTGCCACTGGTAATCCCGCTTGCCTGTACGCTGCCACAAATATCCCTTTGGTAATTTATACCGCTCCTGTGGCCATCATCCTCTCCATGATCACCGTCCCGCTTGGATTCAGGGTGGCTACATGGTATTC
>JBDLIX010000178.1:0-10685 GCA_039714655.1 Bacteroidota bacterium | reverse complement strand
GATCTTAGTAAAACAGCGATAGCTTGCAGGGTTTTTCCAAGGCCCATGTCATCGGCCAGGCAACCTCCAAATCCATTTTGTTGCAGATAACAGATCCAGTTGTAACCCTCCTCCTGGTAAGTGCGCAATTGTGCATTCAGTCCTGCAGGCAACATTGAAACAGGCAACTGCTCTACCCTGTTTAGTTTCTGCAGATGGGATAAGGTTTCAGCATGAAAATCACCAATAGAACCATCCACCATGGAAAAGTGTTGCTTGTGAATCAGAATCCTTTCACCCTCCACTCTTCCAAATTCAAACATAGACCTGTAGCGGACAAACCACTCCTCCGGCAACACTGCAATTTCACCACCAGGCAATTCATACTCCCTGATTCCCTGGAGAATATGTTTGCGAAAGGATAAGAAAGCAACACTATGTTCTCCGAACCTAACCACTGCATAGAGATCAAACCAATCCTCTTTTTCTCTCGATTCCAACTCCAGCTTAATTCCACCCAGATAGTAGTTGCTATTCAACCTGTGTCGCACCCGAATTCCTGTTTCAGTGAGCTGAGATCCGGTATCATTCATGAAATTTATGGCTGCATGTAAATCCTTCTCTTCCTCCTTGTTGGAGTGATGGTTCAGATAGAAGTTTTTCTGGTCGCGTGACCGTAAACCCAGTTCGTTGAGCGCATTTACTATCTTTTCCTCCCAGGGGTAATTCCTGGCAAATCGCTCAAAACCATGCGATTTACCATCTCCTGTATAACTCACAAAACGTACCAGGTTGCTATCTGCATGGATCACATGATTGTTATAATGATAGGCAAGTATCCAGACCGGTTGGTTATTTATACCCACTTCAAGCACCAATTCTGCCTCCACGGAAGGCTCCAAATCAATGACCGGAAATCCTTCGGTCACTGATTTGAAATCCCGCAGGGTGTTCTTCACAAATGTTGAGAAATACTTATGCTCCAGCTTACCAGGAATAATTACCTGCTCCTTATTCAGGAATGGAATCAATTTCTTTCCGTCGATCTCATTGATAAAGTATATCGAATCTCCCAGTATGATTGAGCAGGGAGCATTGCTTATGATCTCCACAAAACTATGTTGAAGAATTAATCTGTTTTCCACATGGATAAGGCTCAGGGAATAGGTAAGTTGATCTCCATACCGGAAGCTGAACAAGGGTTTGGCAGCAACCTTTTCTATGCCAATGAAATCTTCTGGGAATACATTCCGGTTGCTCTTCTCCTTCACAAAAATGGAGATCCTGTTATCCCGGGCTATCTCCAGCGCTCTGTAAAGCTGTTTTTCAATATAGGGACGAATGTGGTTCTTTATGGTAGTCTCATCAATGCTATCCTGGAACTCCTTTACGGTCCTCTTCTTGGAGAATACCCGGTGAAGGTTACGGTCGCTGTAAGCATCCAGCAGCTGGACGACCTCGCGCTGCATGGGTGTTAGTCGCTGATAGGCTTTGGTTGCTTCATCATTCTGAATGAATTCCCTGGGAGTAAAAAACTCCTTCTCATTTTCCTTTTCAAGAAACTGTGCCAGTAAAATGTTTCCCCATAACCTGTGTGGCATATAACCCAAAGCAAATCGCACTTCCCTCATCACTGATACTTCTCCCGTTTATCTCCAAGTTTTACTTCCGTTTCACCCTCTTCTCCCCCTTCTCCCCATGCAGTCATCCTTAAGAAGTTACCCATTTTCATCTCACGAATCTGATTATCCTCCTGATCATCCTCCGCATTGGTCAGTCTACTCTTTGCAGCCCCTTTTACCAGCCATGTGGGAAGACGCAACAGGTAGAGGAAACTATTGTCAAGACCTTGTTCGCCTTCGATCAGCAACAGACCAACGGTCGACTCCACCTTCATCAATGGAATGATGATCTTCGAATCCATCAGACTAAAATTACCATTGCTATTAGAGAGCGTGGCAAATTCCACATGGTTGAGGTCCTTGTTATCCAGGTATTTTGCAACAGCCTGCAGGGGCAAAAAATTGATCATTGCACCATCTTTCACCTGTACATTAAAAACGGCCGTGGTCATGGACATGTCAAATTTCAGATCGGGTGTAACAAAGATTTCGGCCAGGCCATCGGCACTGACCAAACCTTGAAATTTTTCTTTTAAAGTATATGACTCATCATCAGCCTGCATCTCAAAATTAAGGTCATTGATATTTACATCTTCCAGATCAAATTCGGCACCGAAAGTGTAATATCCAGGATTAGACACGTTGAATTGTCCATTGAATTCCATGCTTCCTCCACTCTCCCCCGAGATGATCAACCGGTCCAGGTAAAATATCTTATCCTGTGATGACCGGAGCCTGCCATTCATGCCGTAAATCTTATTCTCACCATAACGTAATTCTTCAATATCAACCGTGAAATCAAATTGAGGATAATTTATTTGATCCAGTCTCGGGGGCTCACGAACCCTTGTCGTATCCAACATGGCAGAGTCCAGCAATTCCTCTGGCAACTGATAATTCAATAGCGAATTGAAATCAAGAAGATCCGATTCCAACACCAGGCTTCCATAAAGGTTCTCACTTAGTGAATCAGTGAAATTCTCCAATGAAGCACTCATTTTTAGATTGCTCTCTCCGATCTTCCCCTGAAAATTGTCAACAAATAACAGATCGCCCTTCCGCCGGATCTGAACCAGGAATTGTTCAAATGTAAGGGGATAATACCTGAAGTTCCATCCCATGTCAACGATATTCAAACCAAAATCCAGTGTTGCACTATCATTTAACAATCCATCCACCGGAAGCTTCATGGAACCCGCCAGACGAAAATCCTCCAGGTACTCGGTCCGGTAAGTTTCAGGAAGTAAAAACTCCTGGTCAATTGTAAAGAAATCTTCCGCCCGCATCATGTCTGACAATATCTGATAATCCAAATGGATGACAACAGAGGAATCTTTGCCGCTCAAAGCTCTGTAATTGGCAACCAATCCTGATAAACTGAATTCGCTCTCTCCAACAGTTCCCTTCAGGTATTTCAGATCGATTGAATCGGGACCAAAGGTAAGGGAGGCTCTCATATCGGAAATATCAGCATATACAGGAAGTTCAATACCAAAACTATCCAATGAAAGTTGCATCTCAGGAATAGAGTCATTGTAAATAAACGCATCCAGATCCTGCTTTGAGATCATGGCACCCGCCTTGAAATGCAATCCCTTTAACTCATCACCTAGCAATCCGGCTACCGATGTATCTCTGATAATTGTAGCTGGATTAAACGCTTCGGAAGCAACGGAAAGTTCAGCAGTAACATCCCTGTCAAAATCTAACAAATAGAGCAACAGGTTTTCTATCCTTGTACCTATGGAAAGTTGATTTCCATTGAATTCCAATTCGAGCTCCCTGGTGCTAATTAAATTTTCCTGTATATAAATCTCTCCATTCATCTTATTCACACTATCGGTATGAGAACTGTCCTGATTCACAATAAAGCCCACATCGTTTAACATTACCTTCAGGGATCCAGTTTCATCAAGAAACTCTCCGGAATTTTTGTCCATCACCCCACTTAGTTTACCATCAATGGAAACGACCCCCTCCAGCTGGTCCAACAGATCACTCTTTAACATCTGTTCCAAACCCAGAAGATTCACATCGCCATTTATCTCAATGTTTACTTCAGGTGTCGTAATGTTTTTAGCTGTAACATTGGCGTTAATAACACCCTCAGGAAAGGTTGCGGTGAATCCCTCCATCTGAAGTAACCCCTCACTGAAATCAAGCTTCCTTCCATTGGTAGCATATGCCTTGAAAGATATATCTGTAACATCTTTCCCGATGGATTTTATTCTGAATCCTATCCTATCGGCTGATCCGTTGATGCGGATAACAGGAAGCTGATCTCCCAGGTATCCGTTGATATTTCCACTCAAATATATACTCCCGGAACCTATCTGTTCTATTTCATCCAGGTCCAAAATTCCTCTAAACAGATAATTCAACACTTCCAATCCTTTATTGCTGGCTCTGAAAGCAAAATCCAAATGCGGTTCACCAAAGAACTCATAGCTGCCCCAGGTTTCCAATTCCAGTCCGGAGATCTTCATTGAACTTGGCTCAACCTCGATTACCTTCAGCAAAGGATCCACATTAAAATTGCTTTCAAATAATACATTATTCTTTGTTTCGGACCTGTATGTTAGGTATTTTAGTTGATTTAAATCAAGGTTTAGTTTAAGTCCAGCTCTCACATGATCCGGCAGGTAACTGAAATTGCTCTCCAAACTATTTATAGTAACATGAACAAAGTCATCCCTGGTCCGGTCCTGCATGATCACCTGGATACTGATCAGCTCAATCCTGTCCATATCAACCCTCAATGCAGGTAATACTGCTGAACTATCCGTTTCTGTCTCCTCATCAAATCTCACTCCCAGTGCATATTCCAGGTTGGTTACTGAATCCTCATAAATTTCGATTCTTATGATCCCATCCTCTGCTCTTGCTTCCGACACCTGGATGTCTCCCCTGATCAGGTCGATCACATCCAGTGTAACAAAGATCTCCTTCAACGATAGAATCGGATCCCGAATGAGTGAATCGGCTTGAAATTCCTTCTCATAAAAATTGAGATCTTGCAGTTGAAGAGATACATTCGGGAAATTCATAAAAGGGATCAGGTTCATCTGACCCATCTCCACCTCTCCCGGCTGTTGTTCATTGAGATAGGTCACTGCCCTGTTCATGATCCATCCACGGCCCAGATAAAATAGTAAAGTTATGAGCAGGATCAGTGAAAAAAAACTGAGTATGATCCAGCCTCCAATTTTAATCGCTTTGCGTTTTCGACGAACCATCTGTATAAAAAACTTTCTTCGAATTTAATAATAAGCCCATAATGTTTTCTTGAGAATCACCAAAATGAGTGTTAAAAGTACAAGGCGCACTGGCAACTTTTATTGAATAGCCTCGTATACAACTATTGATAACTCCTTTATCTTATCTATTTTTGCAAAAAAAAGCGAATAACATCATGAGAAAAAGAAATTTATTAATCGCAGCTTTGTTCGTTTTTGTTTTGGGAATACTTCCTTCATGCGATATACTCGAGGAGTGCGGGACATGCGAAATGGTAACTCTTGAGGCCGATGGAACCTTGACTTATAGCACTCCCACTCTGTTGTGTGGAGACGACCTCACCGAGAAAAAAGAGGCTGGTACGGTTGTGGTAGATGGCAAATCTATCTATTGGATCTGTGAATAGTACATAGTACATTACACCAATTCCCACTACATCCTCCATCAATTCCACCCATTCATTGAACTTTGCAAAAGCTTCATGAAGGCTTTTACTTTGAAGCCATTCCTCCAATTTGAGGATTTTTTTTTACTATTGCACCATATTCATTTCAAGGGATGGTCCTGGTAATTATTATCCTCGGCAGTTTTGCTGTGACCGCACTGGTTCTTTTTCTTCCCATAAAGGGAGCCAGTTCATTCAGTTATCAATCCCCTGCGAAAAGGGTCCACGAGGCAGATGCGGTGCTATCCCGACGGTTGCTTCATCCAGGCACAAATGCTTATGAGTCTTATTACCGTCAACATCCCGAATTTAAATCAGCAGATGACAGATCACGTGAGGCTCCGGGTTTGTTATCTGACAGATCTCGTTTCCATCATCCAGGAACATTTGCTGCTGCAAAAGCAAATTTCGAGATCATTGAGACCCTGAACGCATCACATACAGAAATCCTCACCCCTGAAAATACCAATTTGGAGGGTGAAAAGGTCAAAGTTAATCCGGAAAAAGTCTCTCAGTTCATCTCTCAATGGCTTCTTCAGACCGGGGCGCACAGTGTTGGCTTTACACGATTAGAGGAGTATCATCTTTATTCTCATAAGGGAAGAGGGGACCGGTCGGGTGAACCCATAGAGAAAACCCATGATCATGCCATTGCCATTACTGTGGAAATGGATCACCGTTTGCTGCTATCGGCACCCGGAGGTACATCTGTAATGGAATCCTCTGAACAATACCTTCGTTCTGGTGTGCTCGCCCTGAAAGTGGCAGCTTATATCAAAGAGTTGGGATATGAAGCCAACACCCATATCGATGGCAACTACGAAGTAATCTGTCCACTTGTGGCGGTTGACGCCGGATTGGGTGTTGTGGGACGCATGGGTTTATTGATGACTCCAAAGCTGGGTCCACGTGTTAGGATAGCTGTGGTAACTACTAACATTCCCCTGGCTCATTCGCTCTCTAAACCCGACAGTACAACCCTTCACTTTTGTCACCAATGTAAGAAATGTGCCCAGGTCTGTCCGGTATCTGCCATCCCTGACGGTCCCCGCATTGCACTGGATGGAGTTGACCGTTGGCAGATCAATTCCGAAAAATGTTATCATTATTGGACTCTTGCCGGAACCGATTGTGGCAGATGCATCTCCGTCTGTCCATATAGTCATCCTGACAATTGGTTCCACCGTATTATTAGACGGGCTATCAAAAATAATTTGGTTTTTCGACATCTGGCCGTTAAATTGGACGATATTTTTTACGGCCGAAAACCACCAATACGACCGTTGCCCAACTGGACAGATATTTTGGATGAACAATGACAATCTCCGGATATATAGCCATAGGTGTCATCTTACTGGTGATCATTGCCCTCGTGAAAGAGATTATGCGGCCAGGCTTAATCCTCTTTTCCGCACTGGTGTTATTTTTGTTGGCAGACATTATTACCGCAGAGGATGCCCTCTCGGGATTTTCCAACAAAGGGATGATCACTGTGGCTCTTCTGTTCCTGGTGAGTGAAGGAGTGAAGGAATCAGGAGTCCTCAATAAAATCGGAGCAGTCATTCTCCCTAAAAAAAGGAAACCTATCCCCAGGCTTCTGATGCAGATCATGATTCCCGTATCAGCCATTTCTGCCTTCCTGAATAATACACCTATGGTGATTATATTCGGTCCCATGCTCAAAAAATGGGCCGATAAACTGAGCCTCCCTTCGCAAAAATTTTTAATCCCACTCTCATATGCCACCATCTTTGGCGGAACCTGCACCCTGATCGGGACCTCCACCAACCTGCTTGTACATGGCATGATGCTTGACAGGGGAATGGAGGGATTGGGAATGTTCGAACTTGCCAAGGTGGGTCTTTTCATTGTATTCTTTGGATTTATTTATATGAACCTCTTTTCAAACCGGCTTTTGCCAGGTGAAAAAATTCCCAGGTTCAGCTTTCCCAATGATACGCGGGAGTACTATTTTGATCTTTATCTTCCATCCAAAAGTAACCTCATCGGTAAAGTAATTGAAAAAAGGCGGCTGCCGGGTCTCAGCGAATTCACTGTGAGAACCGTTATCAGAGAGGGGAAACACATTCGGATTTCAAATTCACCTTTCCTCCTGGAGGCAAACGACAAGCTTATTGTCGCCGGAAGTTCAGAAGATGTGGGTTACCTGACTCAATCCTCCAATGTAAAACTAAATGCACTTGACAGTGCTGATTCCGATTTCCTGAAGAAATCACTGAAGCATGTAGAAGTGGTGATCGCCCCCCGTTTTCCCGGCATCCAGAGGACCCTTGGTGAATTTGACTTTTTCGGTCACTATAATGCTGTAGTGATGGCTGTTCACAGGAATGGTGAACGAATCTCCACCAACCTTGAAAATCTGGAACTGAAAGCAGGAGATAACCTGATGCTCCTTTCCACAGATGATTTCACAAGGTACTGGGGCGAATCCAGGGTTTTCTACATGGCCTCAGAGATCGGTGAGATGGATGATTCCAAAGACCGTCGAAGGCGATGGATCGCCATGGGACTCGTCTTCTTTATGATTGCCGGGGCAACAGCCGGAAGGTACATACCGTTTCAGGGAAAAAATGAATTTGATATGTTTTTCTTCGCAGCTGTCACTGTGGTACTCATGGCCCTGATGAAGATCTTCACACCGAAGAAATATACCAAGCCCGTCAACTGGGATGTACTTATTACCATCGCTGCAGCCATCGGAGTAAGTAGGGCTCTTCAGGAGTCCGGCGCAGCTGATTTTATTGCCCGCAGCACCATCAATTTATCTAAAGGGTTTGGACCTTTGGGAGTTCTGGCTGCCATATTCATTATCACCAACGTTTTCACCGAAATAATTACCAACAACGCGGCAGCGGCTATCACTTTTCCCATCGCCTATGCCGCCGCTACACAAATGGGTATAGACCCCAGACCACTTTTTATCACCATTTGTATTGCTGCCTCCGCCAGCTTCTCTACTCCCATTGGCTATCAGACCAACCTTATCGTTCAGAGCATTGGTAACTACAAATTCAGTGACTACTGGAAAATTGGCCTCCCGCTAAACATCCTCGCCCTTATCATCTCACTCCTGGTGATACCCCGGGTTTGGCCGTTTTAGTTCGAAAGAGTAAAAGAATAAAAGTGGTTTAGTCTACTTTAATTACCCTTATTAATCCTGAGAGCATTTTACTTATTTCAACAGTCATGTCAATCAACTGATCAACTATTTCCTTATCCAGAGTAGAAAGTTCAACAGCAAGATACAGCATTGACCGAACCTCTGCACAGGAACCTTTTGCTATATAGAGGAATTGCTTAAACTCTTTATTGGTTTGTCTTTCAAATCCCTCTGCAATATTGTTCATGATTGAAACAGATGCCCTGCGGATCTGATCTCGAAAACCGTAATCCTTGCTTTTTTCAAAGGATTGATAAACTTCTACTGAAAGAATTTTGGCCTTTTGCCAGACAAAAATCTCTTCAAAACAATTAAATCTCATTTTCCCACTTTTACTCTTTCCCTCTTTTACTCTTTCCCTCTTTTACTCTTTCCCACTTTTACTCTTTCCCACTCAATACCCGGCTGCCTGCCCATCTTTTCTTGACTCCGATGCACCGAAATAAACTCCCTTATCTTCATCCCAAAGGATGGCCTGGTATCCACCATATCCACCTGTTGAATATTGAACACGATGGCCCCGCCGAACCAGCTCCCGGATGCTTTCAAAAGGGATGCCCGATTCCAGATTGACGATCCCTCCATCGGTCATTTTCTCTCCGGTGGGTTGTGATGAACCACTGTGGCGGATGCGCGGTGCATCACCGGCTTCCTGCAGGTTCATTCCAAAGTCGATGATGTTAATCACGATCTGGGCATGTCCCTGAGGTTGCATGGCTCCTCCCATCACTCCAAAGCTCATCCACGGTTTACCCTCCTTTGTAATAAAAGCCGGAATGATAGTATGGAAAGGTCTTTTGCCCGGTTCATAAACATTGAAATGCCCCTCCTCAAGTGTAAATAGTTTTCCACGGTCCTGCAGGATAAATCCCAGTCCGGGGGGAGACATTCCTGATCCTAATCCCAGATAATTGCTTTGGATCAAAGAGACCATATTCCCTGCATTGTCGGCTACGGTCATATAGATGGTATTCCCATGCTCAATCTTTCCAGCCTCCAGAGATCGGGAAGCTTTATTGGGATTGATCAGTTTCCTGCGGTCAGCAGCATACTCTTTTGATATCAAGCTCTCTACTGGGATCTCATTGAATGCAGGGTCGGCATAATACCTGGACCTATCCTCAAATGCCAGCTTCTTGGCTTCCACAAAGTGATGGATATATTCGCTGCTTCCAAATCCCATTGATGAAATATTATACCCTTCCAGGATATTCAGGATTTGAAGTGCAGCGATCCCCTGACCGTTAGGAGGTAGTTCCCAAACATCGTATCCACGGTAATTGGTACTCACCGGCTCCACCCATTCTGAGGTATGACCGGCCAAATCTTCATAGGAGAGATATCCTCCCTGCTCTTGCATAAATCTATGGATGGCCCTTGCAATCTCCCCCCTATAGAAAGCATCTCTTCCTCCTTTGGCAATCTTTTCAAGGGTGTTTGCCAGATATGGATTTTTAAATATCTCTCCTTTTGAAGGTGCGCTCCCTTCAGGCATGTAGACTTCAGCTATATTTGGGAAGCGACTTAAGGCTTTGACGCCACCAGCCCAGTCATATGCAATTATCTCAGTGACCGGGAAACCCTCCCTGGCATAGTTGATGGCAGGTTGCAGGATTTCATCCATCTCCATGGACCCAAACTTCCCATTCAACTCAAACCATCCATCCACACATCCAGGTACTGAAACAGGAAGAGGTCCATAGGAAGGTATATTTTCATATCCATGCGCTTTGAAGTAATCAAGGGTTAAAGAGTGGGGAGACCTTCCGCTGGCATTCAAACCATATATCTTCTCTGTTTCTGCGTCCCACACAATGGCAAACAAGTCACCACCAACACCATTTCCAGTGGGTTCCACCAATCCCAGTACGGCATTCGCAGCCACTGCCGCATCAATCGCATTTCCTCCGGCTTTCAGAATATCCAATGCAACCTGAGTGGCCAGTGGCTGACTGGTGCAGGCCATGCCATGCTGTGCAATTACCTCAGAACGGGTGGCAAATGCTTTCCCCGTAATCCGGTCCTGTGCGTCAGACTGAATCAGGATAAGCACCATGCTTATTGACAATAGTACTCTTTTCATACTCTACTATTAATGGATTATCTTAAAGATTATCGCATGTAAATTACGAAAAAGGGCAATAAAAAAACCCCATCCAGCAATATGGACAGGGCTCCATTAAAATATTTCAGACTTTCAGACTTTGCGACTTTAGACTTT
>JBDLIX010000177.1:0-10704 GCA_039714655.1 Bacteroidota bacterium | reverse complement strand
ATCCCGACTTACGATTCTCTGTAACAAACTTCTGGGCTAACCGGTCCTGTTAGTGTCCCGGATCAATACACTGAAACAGCCACTCGCTTTCAAATTCCTTCCCGTTGAACAGCCACTCCTTTTTTTCACCCACGGCACTGAATCCTGCCTTGGTAAAAAGCTTGATGCTTTCGCTATTGTCCGAGGAAATGTTACAATAGAGCTGGTGGAGTTTCAGTACGGTAAAACAGTATTTCATCAGGGTTTCCAATGCCTCGCGGGCGTACCCTTTCCGGCGGTCCGATTGTTCAGCGATCAGGATCCCGATGCCGGCCCGCCTGTGAAAGGGATCGAAATCAAAAAGGTCAATGGCCCCCACAGGCCGGTGGTCAGCGTTGCACTGGATGATAAGGCGAAGCTGTTTGGTCTCGAAAATATCTTTTCCTGCATTTTCGAGGTACTGTTTCAAAATATATCTGGAGAAGGGGACCAGGGTGCCGGAGATGCGCCATATGGAGGTGTTGTTTTCCCACAGATACATTAAATCAAGGTCCTCTGGTTCGGGTGACCTGAGAGCGATGGTTTTGTTCTCCAGTATGTTCACGTTATTTCTACTTGTAAGAGATGACCTTGTAGGACTTTTTTGGTCCTGAGAGCGCCTTGAAAGTGTCTGTTTCGGCATCATAGAGCACTTCGATCTCTTCACCTGTCTCTTCGTCCACTATGATAATGGCAAAATCTTTCTGGCTCAATCCCTCGGGATCCATCAGCATGGTGAGTCCCCCGCTAACAAATCCCTCTTCCCCCTGGATCTCAATATACCACAGATCGCGCATTCCCACTGCCTCATTGGTAAACCTGGTGTAAAGGCCGCTGAGCCCGTCATTGAGCGGTACATAATAGGTATTATCGCCGGTAGTGTTAATGGGGTATCCAATGTTGGTGGGCTGACTCCAAACGCCATCCACCGACAGCTCACTTCTGAAGATATCATAACCTCCCATGTTAAAATGACCCTTGGAGGCAAAAATAAACCGTCCTTCAGAGGGTGCAATGTATGCTGAGGTCTCATCTTTGTCACTGTTGATCCCTTCACCCATATTCACGGGCTCACCCCATCGTCCATCATTCTGCCGGTCTGAATACCATATGTCAAGACCACCTTCTCCACCCCGGCGGTCGCTGGAAAAATATATTCTTGTTGCATCGGGACTGAAAGAGGCGTGCACATCTTCGGCGTTTGAATTGATGGCGCCATGCACCGGCTGGGCCGGACTCCATAGCAAACCATCGTACTGGCTGTACCAGATATCCTTGTTCCCTTTTTTTGGATCTTTTACAAGCAGAAGTGTTGAACCATCTGCTGAGAGTCCGGTGGGAAACAGGTCGCCGTCGGAGACAATCTGGGGAGTAATAAGTACGGGATGACTCCATTGGTCGCCTTCCCGGGTGGACATATAGACTGCCTCGTAAAAGGTCTTGCTGTTTGTCCATACCATCATCTTTCCATCGGCAGAGATTACCCCGCAGTAATCATCATCCACACTGTTGATGGGCTCATTGAAATAGAGCGCCCGTATGTTCAACTCTGCATCCCTGATGATCTTTGACCTTTCCACAGCGATAACTTCATCCTCGGTAATGCGCACATTGTAGTGCTTTTCGAAGTTTTTGAGGGACTGGAACTGGGTGAGTGCATCCAGTGCTTCGTCCATCTGATTGGTTTTACTGTAGGCTTCAGCCAGATAAAACCAGCTGTGGTGTGGTGCTCTCTTTTCTGTAAAACGGTTGGCTTTGTACTTGATGTTGATGTTTTCCGTAGCCTCTTTGAAATAGGGGATGCCCTTCTCCTCCTGTCCGAGGATGTTATTGTAACACATTCCCAACCAATACTTTACATTGGCATTTTCGGGTTCCTCAATGAGAACCTGCTTGAACAGATACTCTGCTTCCTTGAAGTCCTCCTCTTGCTCATAAAAGAAAATGGCTTCGTAGAACAACTCCTCGGCTGATTGATCCTGCGATGTTACCGTCTGGGAAATACAACATATCAATATAACTACAGGCAAAAGTCTCTTCATCACTTATTCGTTAAGGGGACACTAGTCTAGTTTCAGATCATCGGGGACATCGATTTTTTCTATCTCGATGATCGCCTCATCTGTTTTAGAAATAGAAACCTTAAACTGGGCCCTTCTGTTCAAGGCCCTGCCTTTGGGTGCATCCCTGTTGTCTCTTGTCCGGTTACGAGCCACATGTTCACTTTCGCTCATTCCGATTGTTGTCAATCGGTCTTTTGTTACTCCATTCAATATCAGATATTTGGATATAGATTCAGCGCGATTCAAAGAGAGGCGCTTGTTGTATTCAAAGGTACCTACGGCATCGGTGTGTCCGGTAATCTCCAGTGTCAGAGCTGGGAATTTTTCCAGAAGGATGGAGAGATCTTCCAGTTTCTTAGTCTCTTCATCTGTGAGTGAATAACTGTCAAACTCAAAAAAGATGGGCCTGATCAGGTATTTCACAGGTGGTTTCACAACCACTGGAACAGCTACGGGGGTCTCATCCACTACGGCCACCTCTTCCTCTTCGGGCTCTTCCATGGGAACAGGTACCGGTGTTGCATCTCGGCCGATCATCTGGAACTGTAAGATATCGTACTCCGGGAGTTTCGAATTTGCAAAAATGTAGGAGACACCTTCCTGATGAATACCGCTGGGTGTAATTGTATAATCATCGTCAGTAGTATTCAAAGGAAATCCCAGGTTTACCGGGGTGCTTTGCCAGCTACCGTCTTCAAGGAGATCTGTATAAAAAACATCATATCCGCCCATGCTAACGTGACCCTGTGAGCTGAAATAGAGGCGTTTCCCATCGGGGCTCAGGAAGGGTGATTCTTCATTTAGTACTGTGTTGACGGCCGGTCCCAGATTTACGGGGTCACCCCAGAGGCCATCTTCTTGTAAGTCACTTCGGAAAATATCCATCCCCCCCAGGGATCCCTTCCGGTTGCTGGTAAAGTAAATCGATTTTTCATCCGGAGAGAAGGTTGCATGTGATTCGTAGTACTTGGAATTGATGGGTTTTCCCAGGGATTCTGCCGGATTCCAACGATTGTCTTCATAAACTGCGGTGTAAATATTGCTGTCAAATTCATCAGCCACAGCCAGAAGCATTGTTTTACCATCTGCTGATAGTGCAACTACATCCATGTTCCCATCCGAGACAATAGAGGGAGAAATATTCATGGGTTTAGACCAGACGTCACCCTCTTTGGTCGCCACATAAACACCACTGTAAAAGGGATTCTTTCCCATAAAAGCCAGGGTTTGAAGGTCGCTGGAGATCACAATGTTGTACATGGACCTATGGCTCTCGTTCAACTGGCCCAGATTGCCAATGGTGTAGGGGACCGGATTGTTCACCGCAACCAACGAATTTCCACAGGAGAGAATCTGCTGGTCCACAAATCTCTTTGTATCCTCATCCTTGGGATCAATATATTGGGCAAATTCATTGTATTGAACAAGCGCCTTTTCCATCTCCATATTGATTCTATACGCATTACCAAGGTAAAGGGTTGCATCGGGGGGAGCATGTTCTTCACCAAATTTTCCCTCTTTGATATTCGTGGAGATATTGTTGACTGCTTTTTCCAGGTAGGGTATTGATTCTGTTTTTCGTCCCTGGATATGAAGCAGGCATAGCCCTATGCGATAATTGATATATGCATTATCCTGATAATCTTGCTTATAGACCTGATTGAAAGCATATAATGCTTCTTCATAATCCTCTTCTGCAAAGAAGAATTCGCCGTCATAAAAGTCAACCTTTGCGTCCTGGGCGGTAGCCACAGTCGCAAGAATTGAGCAAAATAACAATAATAAAGATCTTCTCATTGCAGGCTAGTTTTACGTGAATATTACAAATTTAAAAATTTTTATGACAGTACAATAGGAAATAGAATGATTCACATAGTTAAAAAAAGCGGGAATTATGCTGTTGAGTTCTCCTTGTTTTTACTCCTCCTGCGCCACAGGATGATAAGAATAAGGAGTCCTAAACCTACTCCTCCAAGGATGACAATGGGCCATATTCTTCTGTCACCCCTGTCACCATCCCTGTCACCATTAGCCGGAACCTCCTCTGGCTCTTTCAATGCAAGATCTTCTGGCTCTTCGACGACGAGATCTTCTGGCTCTTCGACCGGAGTCTCCTCCAATTCCTTTGATGGTTCAACTTCCTCGATTGGTTCAATTTCCTTTGATGGTTCCAATTCCACAACCTTGGGAAGTGTATCCCTGAATGCTACCTGGCCCTCTTCTCCCTCCGGCAGGAGCGGTTCCTTCTGAACCGGTACCAATAGAAGTTCATCTTCCAGTTTTATCTTTTCTTTGGGGGAGTCCATTGAGATAAGCAGCGGTCTGATCAGCTCCTCATACCCTTCTCCTGTACCGTGCAGTTCATAGTTGCCCTGTGGAAGGTTAAGGCTGAACGCTCCGGTCTGCCGGTCAGGCGTTGCAACCATGATGGTATCTCCTGTTTTTGAATCCACCACGAAAATGGCGATCCCGGAATCATCCATGTTCCCATCTTCGGTGAGCAGGGTACCGGAGACAACATAGATGCGGGGATGGTCCACCGAATAGATATCCATGTAGTAGATATCATGTTCACCCACTCCTCCGGGGCGGTATATTGAATAGTAGGCATTTAAGCCATTGTTTGCAGGTTGAAAGAAAAGGTCATCACCCGTGGTGTTGATGGGGTAACCCAGATTGACCGGTTTTCCCCAGGAGCCATTGGCACTCTTTTTGGAATAAAAGATATCGTACCCGCCCATGTTGAAATGTCCGTAGGAACTGAAATAGAGGGTTTGTCCATCTTCTGAGATAAAGGGAGTCTCTTCGTTGTACCGGCTGTTGATATTGGTGCCCAGGTTTTTCGGGATCCCCCACTTCCCGTTGGACTGGCGCTCCGATTGATAAATATCCAGTCCCCCGTGGGTCCCTTTGCGGTTGCTGGTGAAATAGAGGGTCTTCCCGTCTTTGCTGAAGCTGCCGTGTGATTCCCAGTACTTGGTGGAGATGTTTTCGTCCAGTTTTGTGGCAGGCAG
The DNA here is from genome assembly GCA_039714655.1 of Bacteroidota bacterium. Lineage (GTDB taxonomy): Bacteria > Bacteroidota > Bacteroidia > Bacteroidales. The sequence goes on along the minus strand of JBDLIX010000177.1, from coordinate 5,609 downwards.
CCACCGGCCATCTTCATACCTGCTGTAATAGAGGTTGCCGATATAATCGTCATCGTAATAGAGGATCATTTCGGAACCGTCATGGGAAAGCCCCGTTGGATAGATATCGGCATCGAATCCAAGGGATTGGGTAATTTCCTGCGGATAGCTCCATCCCTCTTCGCTCTTCTCACAAAAGAAGGCGCCATCGTAAAATGGGAGTGTTGTGACAAAGAGCAACCTGGAGCCATCTCCTGAAATTACCGGATGGGTATCGGAATAGCGTGTATTGACAGGGGAATCAAGCGGCAGAAGGTCCATGTCCACCGGCATGCTCTTCAGCCGTTTGGCATTATTACACGCCCTGATCTGGGCCTGCACCAGCTCTACGTCGTAAATATCCCGGTCCATGATCTTCATAAACTGTTTATAGGATTCAATGGCCCTGTCGGGGAGTTCATTCACCAGGAAAGCGTTGCCCAGGTAGTAGAGTACATCGGGTGGAGCTGTGCTCTCTTTGTAATTATTCTCCTTGTAGTTTGGATTGATGTTTTTACTGGCATCCACAAGGTACCCGATGGATTTTTCCTTCTGGTATGGATCATTCAGCAGGCAGATCCCGATCTTGTATTTCAGGTTGTCATTTCCCGGATCGTTCTCAAGCAGGCCCTGATAAAGGGGCAGGGCATCGGCATACTCTTCGAAGAGAAACCAGGACTCAGCATCCCGGAAAACGGTGCGCAAAGAGTCCCTTTGAGAAAAAAGAAGAGTGGGGATCAAATACAAAATCAGGAGAGAGGAGAACAGGGATCTTTTCATACTACCTAGCAAGTTTGCTAAATTTAATGAATTATCCCTTTAGATCATTCTGAAGTTTCGTGTGATTATTAACAGATCGTTGAATACCCTGTAATCTTTGGCATACACCACGTTAACCTCTTTAATCCTTTCAGCAGAAAGGTTTTCGGACTGAAGGTGAAGAGCGGGATTCAGGATCCCCTTTTTGAGGTGTGGAAGGTTTGTCAGATCGTTGTTATCGGGATCCAGGTAACCTACCCAGGTGCAGAGACCAAACAGCACCCTGATGGTATTCACTACACTTCGGAAATGGCCCTTGACAAAGAGAAACCAGAATGGAAATGAGATCAACAACAGAAGTGCGGAGAGTGCATCAAAAAGTCTTTTATTCCGGCGGTTGGAGGCTTTTCCGATGGAATTGAAAGGGATGGTATAGAGGTCGCCGGCAGTATTGATGGAGTTGCTTCCGATAATGGAAAGGCTCTCCGGGGGGGCGATCTTGAAATCAACCGAGGTGCCGATAAGATGGGTCATGATCCGGATGATTCCCTGGGAGGGAAGGTCTCTTGCACAAAAAACGATCTCATCCACGCGATTGATACTGATGATCTCATCGATCTGCTCCATATGTCCCATGTACCCCGAACCGGTATGGCCGGGTGAAGGGGAGACAAACCCAATGATATCAGGTTTGGCCTGGGTATCCAGCAGGAGGCTGTTCACCCTTTTTGCCTCTTCCTCTTTTCCCACGATCACCATCCGTTTCTGCTTGTTCAGGTCTATTTCATAATCCCTGATGCGGGTCAGGTGAAAGAGGATCCTCAATCCCAGTGTGCTTAGAATGGCCCATAGCGATCCCAGGAAGATCAATGCCCGTGAAAACCTCCAGTCAAGCGGGAGCAAGGCATAGACCACCAGTATCATCAGTGTGCCGATGAGGTGTCCCTTCAGAAAAGAAAAAATTTTCATGGGTTTATCATACCCTCCCGAGTAGTAGAGAGAGATGAGCCAGACCAGGATGTATGCCGGAACCACCAGGTGGAGGAACATGGGTGGGTAGTAATCCGGTATCCCAAACCGGACCTGCTCCCACAGGGGCAGTGCAAATGTGTATCCCAGGTAGATGATCACTCCATCCAACAGGGGCCGGTAAAGCTTTGCAACAAATCGCCTGGTGAGTGACAGTGCCGCCCTGAAATAGATGGCCAGGTTGATCAGGATGCGGAATGTACGTGCTTTGCGTGAAGTAAAATGTTTTCCTGCAAAGATGATCATGGCCTGGTAAAACATCTTTACATAATTGAGGCTCCCTTTCTTGGTGCTTTCTCCCTTATAATGAATGATGGTGGTGCCCGGAAAATAGTAGTTGAAGTATCCTGCCTGCGTGATCCTGTATGAGAGGTCGATATCCTCTCCATACATAAAGAAAGATTCATCCAGCAGTCCGGTTTTGTCCAGCGTCTCCTTACGAAGAAACATGAATGCTCCGGCCAGCACCTCCACTTTATGGATCTTTTCCTTGTCAAGGTACCCCAGGTGGTATTTTCCAAAACGGCGGGACTTCGGGAAGAGGGAGGAGAGTCCGAACATCTTGTAAAAGGAGACCATAGGAGTAGGCAATGAGCGTTTCGATTCGGGGAGGAACTCTCCCTTCCCATCAATCATTTTCACCCCCAGGGCTCCGGCATCGGGATGGGAGTCCATAAAGTCAATGCACTTTTTAAAAGTGTCCTCTTCCACCACTGTATCCGGATTCAGCAGCAGCAGATACCGGCCCTGAGATTCCCTCGCAGCCTGGTTGTTGGCCTTGCTAAAACCCAGGTTCTCTTTGTTCTCGATGATACGGACCCAGGGAAATTTCTGCCGGATCTCACCCACAGAACCATCCACCGAATTGTTGTCAACCACAAACACCTCCACCTCCAATCCCTCCATGGCCTGCCGGACCGAGTGCAGACACTGCTCCAGGAAGTACTTGACGTTATAGTTGACGATGATTACAGATAAGTCCATAAAGTCCGTAAAGTCGTAAAGTTATAAAGTTTAGAGATTGTCGACTTCTATCTGGTTGCGCAGCAGGTCCTCCATTTTCTCACGCTTCCTGATCAGGTAGTCTTTTCCCTCATGCACCATTACCTCGGCCGGACGAAACCTGGAGTTGTAGTTGGAGGCCATGGCATAACAATAAGCCCCTGCATTTTTAAAGAGCAGGTAATCTCCCTGGGCAGCTTCAGTGATCTTTCGGTTCCATCCAAAGGTATCGGTCTCACAGATGTAACCCACCACGGTGTAGATCCGGGTTTTCCCAGTTGTTTTGCTGATGTTGATGACTTCGTGATAGGCATCGTAGAACATGGGTCTGATAAAGTGGTTCATACCGGTATCGAGTCCGGCAAATACCGTGGAGGTGGTCTGTTTGATCACATTGACCCTGGCCACAAAATATCCGGCCTGACTCACCAGGTATTTCCCGGGTTCAAAGATAAGGATCAGTTCCCTGCCATATTCTTTGCAGAACTGATTAAAGCGTGCCGAAAGGTGTTCGCCCAGGGCTTCCACATCGGTGGATACATCATCGATCCGGTAAGGCACCTTAAATCCGCTTCCCAGGTCCACATAATCAAGCTCCTTAAACTCTTTGGCAGTGTCGAACATGATCTCTGTGGCCCGGAGGAAAACCTCCACATCCAGGATGTCCGATCCGGTATGCATGTGGATCCCCTCCACCTTCATCTTATTGGTCTCCACAATGCGATGCACATGAGGCATCTGGTAAATGGAGATTCCAAATTTGGAGTCGATATGTCCCGTTGAGATCTTGTGGTTGGCCCCTGCAAGAATGTGTGGATTGATGCGGATGCAGACGGGGACTTCTGAACCATATTTATGTCCGAACTCCTCCAGGATAGCGATGTTATCAATATTGATCCGGACACCCAGCTCCACCGCCTCTTCGATCTCTTCGATGGAGACGCAATTGGGCGTATAGATGATATCCTGGGGATCAAAACCAGCCTTTAGTCCCAACGCTACCTCCTGGACAGATACCGCATCCAGTCCCGATCCCAATTGTTTGAACAGTTTAAGCACATTGATGTTGGTGAGTGCTTTGCAAGCGTAGTTGATCTTTACCCTGGTACTTTTAAAGGCATCTGCCATCTTTTTGTACTGATGGATCATTCTGGCACTTTCATAAATATAGAGCGGAGAACCATGCTTTTCTGCAAGGCTCACCACAGGGATCCCGTCAATGAGGTATTTGTTCTTTTTAAGTTCCATGATGGCTGTTTTTAAAAGTCTCTTCGAAAGAGGTACGGTTGAGGATCGACCGGCCCAGGGTTACTTCGTCGGCATATTCCAGATCGTCGCCGACGGCCACTCCCCTTGCAAGGGTGGAAACAGTAACCTGATACTCCTTGAGCCTCCTGTAGATGTAGAAATTGGTGGTGTCGCCCTCCATGGTGGTGCTGAGTGCCAGAATTACCTCGGTGCATTGACCACTTTTCACTTTCTCCTCAAGCGATTCGATGGTGAGGTCTGCTGGTCCTATACCATCCATGGGGGAGATGATCCCGCCCAGTACATGGTATACACCCGTATACTGCTGGGTGTTTTCCACCGACATGACATCCCGGATCGATTCAACCACGCAGATGGTTTTCTTATCCCGGTAGGGATTGGAGCAGAGGGTGCAAATCTCGGTATCTGAAATATTATGGCACTCCCTGCAGGTCATGATCTCCTGCTTCATGCGCAGGATGGTGTTGCCAAAATGCTCCACATCCTTATCCTCCTGTTTCAGAAGATGCAAAACCAGCCTGAGGGCACTCTTCTTACCAATGCCCGGCAGTGTGGCAAACTCTTCTACAGCCTCCTCCAGCAGTTTCGATGAATAGGTGTGTTGCATAAGTTGCAAAAATAGCACTAATAATTTTTATCTTCGTCTGATTTTATTCAATTTTAGCGGTTACTAATTCAGCCTTATGTCAGTTACACTCATCGCATCCATCATCATTGCCTATTTTATGCTGCTGCTCGTGATCTCCTTGCGTTCATCACGTGGTGCCGGGAACGACTCTTTCTTTCTGGGTGACCGGAAATCTCCCTGGTACGTCGTTGCGTTTGGAATGATCGGTGCTTCCCTATCGGGGGTCACCTTTATCTCATTACCGGGATGGGTGGTAGACAGTCAGTTCTCCTACATGCAAATGGTATTGGGGTACCTGTTGGGTTATTTTGTGATCGCCAACCTGCTGATGCCCCTCTATTACAAGCTTCAGCTAACCAGTATTTACACTTACCTGGAGGAGCGGTTTGGCAGGTTCTCTTATAAAACAGGAACCTCATTTTTCCTGCTATCCAAGATCATAGGGGCATCCTTCCGGTTATTCCTTGTGGCCAGTGTGCTTCAGCTTACATTGTTTGATGCATGGAATGTCCCTTTTTATGTGACAGTTATTGTGACCATCGCCCTGATCTGGCTTTATACATTCCGTGGAGGCATCAAAACCATTATCTGGACCGACACCCTGCAGACTTTTAGTATGCTGACGGCTGTGGTGGTCTCCATCATTTTGATCACCCGCTCAATGGATCTCTCCCTGGGGGAGATGATCGGGAGGGTGGCAGCCGGGGATAATTCCAGGATCTGGTTCTTTGACAACTGGCACCAGGAGAACCACTTTTTCAAACACTTCCTGAGTGGAGCTTTCATTGCCATTGTGATGACGGGGCTGGACCAGGATATGATGCAGAAGAACCTGAGCTGTAAGAATATCAAAGAGGCCAAGAAGAACATGTATGTGATGAGTATCTCGCTGATCCCGGTGAAC
>JBDLIX010000176.1:0-10792 GCA_039714655.1 Bacteroidota bacterium | reverse complement strand
CCAACTCAGGAATAGAGGCTTGATATACTTGAAAGAGTCACAGCAATCAGCAACAAAAACACCCCCGAAAAGAGCCAGACCAAAGTTTTTGCATGCACCTTTTTCCATTCACCCGAAACCAGTCCGAGGAAATTGGAAACCAGAATAGTGGCAGCCAGAAATACAGGCCAGCCGATGGCAGCGCCGATGTCAGGAATAAAGAGAGCCACGGCAACCACATAGATGAGCATGCCAAACGTATAAAGAACAGACATGATGATGGCCAGCGATGTGTTCCTGGTGAATCCACCGGCACGATATAGTGCAAATGACCCGTGCTTTCGGAAAAGGCTGATACAATAGAGTATATTAACAATCCCGCCACCAATGAAAAAAGGGAGCATCTGGGCATGTCCGATATTGTAGTCAGCCACATTTCCGGATGCCTGAAGCTGTTCGGCGATGGGCTGACCAAAAAAGACTGCAAAATTGGCTGCAGGAACAAATACCCCTGATACGATGCAGATGATCAGTCCCAGCTTAAATGATCTTTTCTTTCCTGTAGATTTGTCATCGGACAATACGCTCTGCTCCTTCTCCCTCCTGCTTCCCGCTATCGATATCACAACCACACCGGCAACCATCAAAAAGAGTCCGCTTCCCAGCAAGAGCGCCGAGGTGGTTGAAAATTGGCCGGAGGGTAAAAACAGTACCGGCAGAAGCGCTCCCAGGCACACATTTATTCCGGTAATGATGGCAATACCCAGTGCCATTCCTAAGAAATCGGCCCCAAGCCCAAAGAGTACCGCACCCACACCCCAGCACATCCCAAAGAAGAATACCAGTCCAATGGTTTGATAGCCAATGGTTCCGTAGAGTTCAAATATCCCGGGAGTGGTTCCGAAAGCCAGCATTGTGGGTAGTATAAAGCAGGCGATTACACTGAAAAGGAACCAGCCGTTTTCCCACCGCCAGTTGCGCATGTATTTCATGGGAAAGAAAAAGGCTCCCTGAAGTCCGCCGCCTGCAAATGCCAGAAGAATACCAATAAGTTTCATCATCTTCTGGCTTCGTCCAACATGATCAGGTAGTTTTCTACAGAGACATAGCTTGGGATGGAGTTGCCTGCACCAATGGCGAAACGTCCGCCCGGGGCACATTTGTCAATGATCTCCCGTACATAGGTCCGTAAAGCAGGCTCGTCGTAAGTAGCCAGTTTATGGACATCCACACCGCCAAGCAGTGCCAGCCTCTCTCCCCAGCGTTCCTTGTACTCCCATATTGGCGTTAATTCGTCCTGAAAGGAGTGCTTGCCATCTAACTTTATATCTTCAATTAGTTCCTCCATCAAATCATCCACCCTGCCACAGCTATGAAGATAATAGTGCCGGCCGGCCTGATGGACCTGCTCAGCATAGCGTCTGTGCCATGGAAAATAGAGCTCCCGGATGGTATCCGGAGGAATCAGAGTGCCTGTATTGAAGCCAAAGTCATCGCCCTGAAAAATTGCTGACAGTTGGGGAAGTTGAAGTAACCCCTCATTGTATTGAAAGATGAGTTCGCCCAGCTTGTCTGATACCGCTCTTACCAGATCGGGTTGTTCACAAATCCCATAACAGAGCCCTTCATAACCCATCAGGCGTGATACGTGTTCATAGACCCCCCCGGCATGACAGGTCATAAAACCCAGACCATCGGGGAGATGCTCGCAGATGTATTGATGGATGTAAAATGTGTTGTCCGTGATCTCCGGCCAGGGATATTTCTCAAAATCTTCCCAGCTCTGGATAACACCAGCTTCCATTCCCTGCCAGGCGCGGTTGTACTCCTGATTGCCCTCGGCCGTATCACCGGTTACATGCGAAACTGCAGGCAGGGGCAGGCTTACCTCCACACGCACAAAATCATATCCCATGTGATACCAGAAGGCGATCTGGTTATCGAGCCAGGCATCGATCTCCTTCTGTTGTTCCTTATTAAAATCCATCTGACCTCCCATGTACTCATCTTTGTCGGAAGTATCCACCCATTCTCTTCCCAGCATCTCTGTCAGAATGGGTTTCATCACCGCATTATCTATAAGGTATTCCTCGAGTGGTGGTTTTTCCGGAATATGTTTTCCGGTCATCGTATCCAGAAACCTATGAATATCCGGCTTTGGATTTTGAATAGGTACGTTAAATCTTGCCATTTTAATCTCTAAGGTTTTAGTTGATATTCATATTCAGTTATTGACTACCTGCTAATAATATCTTCAAAATACCTCCTTTGTATTTTATTAGGTAAATATACCTGAGACAGGGTGGTAAGGTCAATGGAGGATGTTTGTTTCTTTTTGTGCGATCTTAAGGTTGAGAGCTTTTGACACTCATCTGTTGCCGGAACTTGCCGGGGCTGATACCAAGATGCTGCTTGAATTGCTTGGAAAAATGGTAAACATCGCTGTATCCGATACGTTGGGCAATCTCAGAGATACGAAGATTGTGGTCCCTTAGAAGTTGGGTAGCGTGGTTCAGGCGCACACGGGTGCGGTATTCAATGGGCGGGTAGCCAAAAAACCGGCTGAATTGCCCGCAAAGGTAAGTTTCAGAAAGGTTTCCCAACCCGGAAAGATCTTTCAAACTGAAAGGTTTGTCGAAGTTGAGTTCGATGTATCGTTTGACCTTGCGGATATTTTCAGGGATTCTCGGGAATAGAGGTTTTTCCATTAAAGCACGATACATTTGCCTGAACAAATTCTCCACCAGGTTAGAAATGATGATATCATTTGGGACAAACGGGCCTTCCAGCTCATCGTAAATGGCTGTCAAAGAATGCTCTAATGACTCAGGATAGCTTAAAGCCAGTGCCTGATTTTCAGGTATGGGATTGTGTGCCTGCTGCCCTGTAATTCCATTGCCACAAAGATGGATCCAGGAATGGGTCCACTCCTGTTCAGTGTTGCCATAATACTGTTTGTCTCCCGGTCGCCACAATATAAATCTCCCTGCAGGATGTTGATGAACACCCGACTCATCAAGCAGGGTTACTGAATCGTAAAAATGCATAAACAGCCAGCCATCGGTCCCGTTGGGACGGTCAATCAATCCTGCCGGCATATTTTCATGAAGCCCTATTCCATCGATATATACTGCATCCGATGCCTGAGATGTCTTTGTCATCAGCTTGGCAGATTTAGGATGGAGATTTCGATAGAAAACCAGGATCTTCTGCATCTTATTTCAGCTTATTATGCCTATGCATTAAGGTATGCTCAAGGTAGAAAACAGGTGACTATTTACCAAATTGTTCGCTGTACTCAACTAGGCCAATGGTTGCCCTCTTGTGTTATTCGTGTCTTCATACTATCCTGATTTTGTTTTAGTAAAGTGCTTGAAATAGCCAACAGGGTTGGAATGGGATATTCCCTGTTCAGGGTGAAGAACAGGCGTTAATCTCAAATATCACTAAAAGCTAATCCGTTGTCTCCCGGATGATTTACATTGCTACATAGCCATCTGTTTTTACTATATTGGAGGATTTGTCTTTAATCAGGTCCACAATATTCAGCCCGATGTTCCGGCTGAGAGTATTATTGCCATGCTGGATGCAGCCTATGAATTTGGTTGACAGATGATAATTTCTGCCTTAACAGCCTGGTATTAAATATAAAATTAGTAAGCATGAAATCCATGGAAAATCTAAACAAGACTTTTATTACATTATTATTGATTGTGCTGTTTACAGCTTGCGCATCAGAAAGCGGTGAGAAAAAAATAGCAACAGATAACGAAGTCCGGAATGTGAGTTGGTTCCTGGAAAGGCTCAGAACAGTGGATCATCTTCCGGTGTTGGAGGATTCCCATACCGCTATGATAAGTACGTGGGATACAACAGGGTATAACCTGGATGCTTATACCCATAACCGGAAAATTGAAGGAAATGCAAATACCATTCTGGACATTGACGGCCCCGGTTGCATACACAGAATTTTTACTGGTATGATTGATGAACGGTTCGACAGTACTATTATACAAATCTATCTTGACCACAATGAGACACCACTGTTTGATATGCCCATTTCAGAATTCTTCAATGAAAAAACCAGTCCGATCCCTTATCCGCTTGTTTTTGTAAAAACCTATCCCGGCCTGCTTTTGCCCATCCCGTTTGAAAAAAATATTAAGGTGAAAATTGTGACCAGGCCCTTCCGTGAAGATGATTGGAATTATGGCCAGCAGGCCGGTGCTGACTGGAACCGTGGCAGGTGGGGAGTCTTCTGGCAATTTGTCTATACGAAATATGAGGATGGTGTACGGGTGAAGTCTCTGAACTGGCCGCTTGATGAGGACGAACAGGCTGAACTGGATAACACCCTTCAGGCATGGTTGAAAGCGGAATCCTCCCCTCCGCCTGCCCCGGAACAATGGACCAGGGAGGAAAAGGCAGGTTTAGCGCCCGGAGAATCACTGGCAATAGGCCTGAAAAATGCCGGTGTGATCCAACAGATGAGAATTACCGCCCGGCCCGATTCCCCGGAGGTGCTGAACAAGCTCAAACTTAGGATATATTGGGATGGCTGTGAACTACCCAGTGTGGATGTACCGGTGGGATATATGTTCGGCCATGGCGAAACGGGACACGGAATGAGGGGATCAAGCATTGGTGCAGTGATGGGGAGGGCACCCATTGGAGAGAACGTTGTTCAAGAAGATCCCCAGGAGTACAACACCAATTATCATTCCCTGCTGCTGGGCATGACCGATGAGGAGGTTTATTGCATGTTCCCCATGCCATTTTCTGAAGGTGCAAAAATTGAGCTTGTTAATACCGGGAGTATTGCAGCCGAACAGGTGGAAATCAAGCTGGATATGGCGCGCATGAAGGAGATTCCGGAGAATTGGGGACGTTTCCAGGTAACCTGGTCCCGGGAGCCGGCTGCCACAGGAGCCACTCCAAAATTCGGACCTCAAAATGTTCCGGGTAAAGTATTTCTGGAGAGGCGCGGCAGGGGAAAGTATGTAGGATCAATGCTGCAGGTGGAGTGGCCATTTCTGGAGTGGTGGGGAGAGGGTGACTGGTTGTTCTGGACAGATGAAGATGGATGGCCCCCAAGCTATCACGGCACAGGTTCGGAAGAGTACTTCAACAGCGGATGGTGCATGTTTGACCGGAAAGCTGTTTCGGGTTTTGTTTCACTCAGGCCCGGTTATCCGACCGTTTACAGCTTCCATCTTAACGACGCATTCAACTTCCAAAAGAGTATCAAAGTGGTGGAGGAGCAATGGAAATGGGGTGCGGATATGTCCGAAGTGAATCCCATGTGGAGTTCTACAGCTTTTTGGTACTCCGCAGTCCCCACCGGGGCTGAATCGATGCAATAGATCTTCAACGAAAGCAATTAGTATCAGGATTATAAAATGTACCCTATGAAACAGCTCATTCCGCTTATTCTTACAGTATTAATTCTCTCAGGTTGTTCTACCGATCAAAATAACAGAAGCATTCCAGCAAATGATGAGGTCCGGGATGTGAGCTGGTTCCTGGAGAGGCTCAGAACAGTTGACCACCTTCCGGTGCTGGAGGATTCACATACTGCCATGGTGAGTACCTGGGATACTTCCGGCGCCAACCTGGACGTCTACACCCATAACTGGAAAATTGAAGGAGACACAAATACCATCCTTGATATTAACGGTCCTGGCTCTATTCATCGCATTTTTACCGGAGGAATTGATAATTATCGCTTTGACAGCACCAGGATTCAGATTTTCCTGGACCACAATGAAATCCCATTGTTTGACATGCTGATCAAAGATTTTTTCGATGACAGGTACAGCCCCTTCCCTTACCCGCTTGTTTTTGTGAAATCGTATCCCGGCACACTCATGCCCATTCCTTTTGAAAAGAACATCAAGGTGAAGATTGTGAATAACCTGTATGGCAGTGAGGAGTGGCAGAACTCAATGTGGGGTGTATACTGGCAATTCACCTACACAATATATCAGGAGGATGTTCAGGTGCGCTCGCTGCACTGGCCGCTAAACGAGGTTGAGCAGGCAGAACTTGAAAAAACCTGTCAGGCATGGCTGGAAGCTGAATCGACTCCCCCTCCGGCACCTGCAAAATGGTCCTTCCAGGAGAGCACCGCTCTGGAACCTGGTGAATCTATGGAACTGGAACTTGGGAACGCCGGTGTGATTACACAGATGAGAATCTCTGCCTGGCCGGATACTCCGGAAGTGCTGAACAGGCTCAGGTTGAAAATGTATTGGGATGGCTGTGAACTACCCAGTGTGGATGTACCTGTTGGGTATATGTTCGGGCATGGAGCGACGGGTCATAACAAGAACGATTCCAGCACAGCTGCAGTAATGGGAAAATGGCCCAGATCAGCCAATGCAGATCAATTTATTCAGACCGAGCCTCAGCCATACAATACCAACTATCATTCCCTGCTACTGGGTATGACCGATGAAGAGGTTTATTGCATGTTCCCCATGCCATATTCTGAAGGTGCAAGAATTGAGCTTATTAATACCGGAAGCATCGCAGCCGATCAGGTGGAAATCAAACTGGATGTGAAGAAATTGAAGGAGATCCCGGCCGACTGGGGACGCTTTCAGGTAACCTGGTCTCAGGAGCCTGCCGCCACCGAAGCCACTCCCAAATACGGACTCCGGAACGTACCTGGTCAAGTGTTCCTGAGCAGGCTTGGCAAAGGAAAATATGTGGGTTCCATGTTGCAGGTTGACTGGCCCTATCAAGAATGGTGGGGAGAGGGAGACTGGTTGTTTTGGACCGATGAAGATGCCTGGCCACCCAGTTACCATGGTACCGGTTCAGAGGAGTATTTTAACAGTGGCTGGGGCATGTTTGACAGAAAAGCGGTATCCGGTTTTGTATCCCTCAGACCGGGATATCCCACCGTGTACAGCTTCCACCTGAACGATGCATTTAACTTTCAGAAGAGTATTCTGGTAGTTGAGGAACAATGGGCGTTAAAACCGAACACGGTTGATGTAAATGGCATCATGTCTGATCTGAATCCCATGTGGAGCTCTACGGCATTCTGGTACTCAGCTATCGCCACCGGGGCAGAATCGATGAAAAAGTGATAACTTGTCAGATCGTTTCACTGAAACTATGATCTGATGAGACACCTTCTGCATAATCTCTATTTCTTACTCGTCTTGTTCAGTGCTGCCGCAACTGCTCAGGAGAAATTCCAACCCATTAGTCAGGAGGCCTATCAGGTCATGACCCAGTTTTGTGAGTACGACAGGGGCATACCTTTGAATACTCATATTGTTGAAACAGTTGATATGGAGTACTGTACAAGGGAAAAGATCGTATTTTCAAGTGTTAATAATGAACGTGTACCGGGCTATCTGGCTATTCCTAAGATGGGAAACAGACCTTATCCTATCGTATTGATGCAGCATGGTTTTGGTCATGAAAAGGAGAGTTGGTGGAATGGTGAGACTTATTGCAACGGGTCCATATTGACAAAAGATCTTCTTGAATCAGGTTACGCCGTGCTGATGTTGGATGCTCAGTACTTTGGCGAGCGTATGGGAAGAAATGATTTTGAACACCCGAGGGTATTTACTGTCGAAAAACAATGGTATTATAGATTAAACAGTTCAGTTGTCCAGACTGTTAAGGATTATCGACGGGCAATGGATTACCTTGCTACCCGCCTGGAAATCGATACCAGTCGTATTGGCCTTACCGGATACAGCATGGGAGGTATTCAAACATTTATATTAACTGCTATAGATTCACGTATAAAGACGTCGGTTTCGGTAGTGCCTCTTCCCCAGGGCATGCATGGTGCCAGTTCAGATTACTATCTCGCCGTGCCTAAGCATCATGCTTCAAGGATAGGGAACAGGCCTTTTCTTCTGTTAATGGGAAATGAGGATAAGTCTTACACTCCCGAGCAGGGACAAGAACTATATGAGCTTTTGAACAGCTCCCAAAAAGAGATTATCTGGTACGACAGTGGTCACAGCCTTCCCGGGGAGTGGACCCGGGAGGCCCTGAATTGGTATAAAAAATATTTGTCTTATTAAAGAAGCCATACAACCCGAGATTCTCTCTTCCCGCTTACCTCAGTATAGCCTGCTCCGATAATGTATAATCCCAAGTTTTTATCTTCCCTCTGACCGTGATGTATTTGTAGAAATGCTTCTCGTTTTGTTCCATGATATAGTGCTCTTACCAAATGCAGGAAATATTCATATGAGTTTGATATGAAGATGTATGTGAAATTCTTTTGATCATTTCTGGGTCAGCCTAGTGCGTAAAGTTGTTTTTTCATATCTTAGCAAAATTCGATTATTCTCAATGTTATTTGACACCGATTATGATGAGTCTGACCAGTCACAGAAATCCTCTTGTTACTTTCCTAATTTTGATGTTATACTTAGTTAGCGCTAATGCACAGCGCTATACAGGTCCACCAACAGTTTCCGCCTGGGATGCCGGTGCCGGGCAGTTATATGCGCAGGGTTTCACTCAAATGCTCATGAATAATGGTGACGATGAAGTGGTTCTTTTCAACAGGGAGCTTATCGAAAATGAGTCTCCCGGTTCAGGAGAGAGCGACAAGGGGGTGGACCGGGATAATATCTGGGGAGATAACATGGCCCGGAAGATCCTGACCATCGATGATATCAGAACCCACAAGGCGTATCTTATAGTCTTTAATTACAGGCCCGGGGCCCATCCGCTGACCATTGAGGTCAATGGTGAAGAGACCACACTGGAAGCGTGGGATGTGAATCAGAATTACCGGACCTTTATATGGAAGGAGTTCCCGGCTGAGTGGCTCAAAAAGGGTGAAAATGAGTTTACCGTCTCCTGTCCCGATGCAGAGAGCGAAGAGGAGGGATGGATACTTTATCTCTCCAGGGCCGATGAATTTGAACGGGGAGGAGGCGATCCTGCCCATGTGGGTGAGACATCCTTCAAATCGACCAATGGTGGTAAATCATGGAAAGAGAGCCCCTTTGGTCCCTCGGGAGATGACCGGGCGGAATATGCCATCCGGGTGAGCATGGACCGCCATGTAAAAGAGGGCTGGCTGGCCACTCCGGTCATCGACATCTGGCGTGGCGGGTCGGAAGATTTTTATGTAAAACAGCTTCGTATCAGAAAGCTGGATATTGGCCTTGAAGCAGAAGTGCCCGATGGAACACGCATACAATATTATATAAGGCACGGAATCAGTCCCGATCCCTATTCGGACAAATGGGAAGAGTACCTCCCCATCGGCGAGGGTAGTGATCTGAAGTGGAATTCAGGAACGGCCGAGGCCAACTACCGCTACATCCAGCTCCGTGCCGTTTTATCCACCGAAGATCCGCGGGTGAGTCCCGTATTCAAATCGTTATCGATCCGGACGGAATCCAATCGGAGTTTCCCCATACCCGAGATTAGCAATATCGGGATCGTGGATGTCTACAATCCCAGGATCGGGTACTCCTCATTTGATTGGAAATGGGAGTCGTGGGACCGCCCCGAATTCAGGGAACTGCGTGAACGGGAGAATCTGGATGAGTACCTGGAAGGTGCCCAGACCCAGTTCGAGAAGCAGGTCAGGTTGCTTGAGTATGCATCCGAACGGTGGAACTGGACCTACCCCAGGGAGGAGTATCCGGAGTGGGATGCCCTCTCCATTGTGGAGCGGATCAACAAGGCAGGTGGCGGCGGCATGTGTATTCAGCATAACAATTTCCTGGCCGGCATGTGCCAGGCCTATGGGTGGCAGGCGCGCCAGGTGAATATTGATGCCCACGAGGTGTGCGAAGTGTGGAACGATGACCTGGCCAAGTGGATCTACCTGGATGCCTCTTACAACCATTACCTGTGGGATTCAGAGACCAAGGAGCCGTTGAGTATGCTGGACATTCATCGGAAATTTCTGAAAAATTTTCACCCGGATCAGGTCATTGACTGGACAGCTTTCGTTGGCTTCCATAATTTACCGGATGTTGAAGATCCGGGACTTGACAGGGGGTCGTTGTCGCATCATTACCGCGGCTACCTTGGAGGATTCAGAAATGGCGGAATAGTACGGTATGTGACGCGTAACAATTATTACGACCACTCCTGTCCGCTTCCTCTTACGCATGGAATGGGTATCTGGCCGTGGAACGGATATGTCAACTGGTATGACAACCAATCACCTGTTCAACGACAATTTACCTGGCATACCAACCGGGAAAGCGATCTCTGGCCCACCCTGAATACCGTGCACATTCACGCCACATCCGGTCCGCCAAGGGACCGTCTCTTTCTGGAGTTTGAGACCTACACACCCAATTTCTGTCATTTCGAGGTCAATACCAATGAGACAGGCTGGCGTGAAGTTTTGGCCAACTGGACCTGGTTTCTCCGGTCGGGCAGAAATAGTCTTAAGGTGCGCTCTGTCTCAAAAATGGGAGTAACCGGAAAACCATCCACAGTTGAGCTGAATTATGCAGATGTTCAGTTTGAAACGACGTTTTAACGGGACTCTTCACCGAAGGTGTTCTTTTGCATATTCAGTCATGCCAAACTGATCGCTTGCCTGGCTAACCAGGTATTCCAATTTTCCCAGCGGATCTTATGGTTAATAAGATCTACTCTAAGGTGATGAATAAAGACTTGTTTTCTATCTTCAAGGGACTTAAAAACCGAAAAGAATATACATAACATATCATCAAAATAGTACTCCAATGAAATCAAGACAAATTCTGACTATCGCACTTATTGGCATGCTGGCTTTTGCATCTATTTCATGTTCAAACCGGTCAGAGGGACCCTCTGACAGCTCTTCCGAATT
>JBDLIX010000175.1:0-10817 GCA_039714655.1 Bacteroidota bacterium | reverse complement strand
CCCCAGGAAGTATGGAAACATTTCCATACACTGACACAGATCCCAAGACCTTCAAAGAGAGAAGCTGGGATCACTGAGTATATGAAGAATTTCGGAGAGAATCTGGGATTAGAAACCATTGTGGACGAGGTAGGTAACGTCATTATTAAAAAAGCTGCCACATCAGGAATGGAGAACCGGAAGGGTGTTGTACTGCAGGGTCACCTGGACATGGTACCACAGAAGAACAGTGATACAGAATTTGATTTTGAAAAAGATCCTATCGTAGCTATGATTGATGGGGATTGGGTAACCGCCGATGGTACTACCCTGGGGAGCGATAACGGTATCGGTGTAGCAGCAGCCATGGGAGTACTGGAATCAACATCACTGAAACATGGTCCCATTGAAGCACTTTTTACCGTTGATGAAGAGACTGGAATGACCGGTGCGTTCGGATTAAAAGCAGGATTATTGGACGGAGATATCCTGATCAACATGGATTCGGAAGATGAGGGAGAGCTTTACGTAGGCTGTGCCGGCGGCATCGATGTGTCTGCATTAAAATCCTATGTGGAAGAAGATTCACCTACCGGCCACACTGCATATATGATTCATGTGGAAGGATTGAAAGGGGGACATTCCGGAATTGATATCCCTCTAGGCAGGGCCAATGCCAATAAAATCCTTTTCCGTTTTCTGATGCAGGCCGAATCCGATCTGAATATCAGGCTCTCAGAAGCTACAGGAGGCGACCTCAGGAATGCCATTCCACGGGAATCGCAGGCCATCGTTCTGGTTCCTTCCAATCTTGAAGGAAAATTGGAGGAACTGGTAATTGGTTACCAGACCATCTATCAAAAAGAGTTTTCTGACACAGAACCTGACCTGACTTTCACTTGTAAAAAAACAGACCTTCCGGCCAGTGTTGTTCCCAAACAGGATCAATATAAATTTATCCGGGCAATTTTCGCCTGTCCCAATGGAGTACAACGCATGAGTCAATCCATGAAAGGACTGGTTGAGACATCCAATAACCTGGCCATTGCCAAAGTGAAAGAGGGTGAGTTCCTGGCCCTGAACCTGACTCGCTCTTCGGTTGACAGTGCCAAAGAAGCCACTGCATGGAAAATCGCAGCGGTATTTCATCTGATGGACGCAAAGGTGGAGTTGAGCGGGGAATATCCCGGTTGGAAGCCTAACATGGATTCGCCGATCCTGAAAACCTGTCAGGATGTATACAATAAGAATTTCGGGAAGATTCCGGAGATTAAGGCGATTCACGCCGGATTGGAATGTGGATTACTGGGAGGAGTATACCCAAATCTGGATATGATCTCCTTTGGTCCCACCATCAGGTTTCCACACTCTCCCGATGAGAAGGTAGAGATCAATACAGTTAGGAAATTTTGGGATTTTCTGGTAGCCATTCTGGAAAATATTCCAGAGAAATAGTGATATTTTAGTGTGAAATACTTGATTCTGGTCCGGTTTTTTCGGAATTTTGAATAAATAGTGAACCTATGGGAAAGTCATTCTTGTTCTTTGTTTGCACATTTTTCATTGTTACAGCTATCGATGCACAGGTAACTCTGGCTCCCAGCGTTATTTCATCGGGAGGGGGCTATGGTGAGAATGGCAATGTCAGCATCTCATGGACACTTGGGGAAGTTGCTGTTACTACCCTGACGGGCAGTAGCATTATCCTGACCCAGGGCTTCCAACAACCCAATGACTTTGGTGTTGGGTTCAAAAAGGAGGAGGTAAATTGGGATATTTCAGTCTATCCCAATCCGGTGGGGGATGAACTCAGGATCCGGTTTAACATAAAAAAACCAGGAGATTTTCTACTGGAAATCCAGGATGTCACAGGTCGTTTGATCGCCCAGGAGCAAAGGAAACAGATAAACCCGGGAGACATTGTAATCCTTAATACATCTGCCTATACTAATGGGGTTTACTTTTTGAAAGTTCTTACACCAGACCGTCAGCAGGTGCAGGTAACCAGCCTTCGTAAGTTATAATTAATAATCTCCGATCCTTTCAGAATTATTCATGAATGGGCGTAGTAACCACTGCTCCTGACTGGAATATGGAGAGGCGCTGCAAGGAAAGCAACTCAGCACCCAACATCACTTTAAGTTCCACCACATCAGGTAGCCGGAGGATCAGTTTATTGTAAAGATCCCGTCCGGATCGCCCTGAAAAATAGTTGCCAGGATTGGTGGTTTTACCCATTGGATCGATCTGAATCTCTATGGGTACACCTTCCATCAATTCAGCGGGTACAAATCCAAGCTGAGTGGAAAACATATCCAATCGGTATTTAGTGGGATTGCTGCCTGATTCAGGTACAATGAAATAAGCCTTGTTCTGAAGTCTTGAGATGGTTTTTCCCGTGAACAGGGTAAGATAGGACGCTTCTAACTGGTCAAGTTTACGAATGGCAGCCTCCATGGCCTCTCCATCAGGGTAAACTTCATATTCACCTGTAAGCATCTCAAATCGCCTGGTTCTTAGCTCCAACAGAAAATCCGCGGCCTCTGCTGCCTTCATGGCAAGTGATTTCTGTTCAACCACTGTGCGCTGAACAGGAACCTTCACAAATGAAGTGTCGGTCACCAAAGTCTTATACATGGTCTCTGTCCGCTCCTCAAAATTGGCGTAAACGCCCAGATCCAGGTAGCGAAGGGTTTCGCCTTTCCACTCAGATCCCACTCCGGCTCCCTGAACCTCTTCATGAACCATTTCTGTTCCATCGACCAGGATCCCCCGCTCCTTGTAACTATCCAGAAAATTTCCATTAAGCACTCCCTTCAGTACATTAAGGGAATAGAAGTGTTGGGGATCCAGTTCCAGATGCTGGGTTATAGCTACATGATGAATTTTCCACTGTCTGGACTTCTGCTCTATAGTTTCAGTAATACCAAGGTACTTTTCTGCATACTCCCAGTAAGGACCAGGCAGATTAATTATCTCCTCGTATACAACCTCCGCTTTCAACACGGTCAGAGGCAGTGCATAGGTAAACTGTTGTTGTACATTGGCAGATTCCTCGCCCAGTGGAGTAACCCGTACCTGTAAATTATTTGTGGAGGCGCAGCTTGTGATCAGGAACACAGCTTGAATCAAAAAGATAATCTTCTTCATGGGATCGTATATTATTATACAACGCATGAAATTAGCACATCGTTGTATTGAATACAAATAATTTTCATTGTAGTTCTCTGAATGCTGCACCCAGATAATGAATAATGTCACTGGCAATCATCGCCTCCTCACTGGATTCCTGAACAGCCAGATCTCCTGCAAGTCCGTGAATGAATACTCCTGCAAGTGCAGCATCAATGGGTGATAAACCCTGACCCAGAAGTCCGGTAATGAGTCCGGTAAGCACATCCCCGCTTCCGCCTGAGGCCATTCCCGGATTTCCATTGGTGTTGAACCAGTAACGACCGTCGGGAGCTCCAATACCAGTATAAGCGCCTTTTAGAACAACATACACACCATATTTTGCAGCAAACTCCCTCTGCTTCAAGTGCCGCTGATAAGAGTTTTCACTATCTCCCGCAAGCCGGTCGAACTCCTTAGGGTGGGGAGTTAAAATGGTCCCTTCCGGTAACAGTTCATACCATTCCGGGTGAGCAGATAGAATGTTCAAACCATCTGCATCGATCACCAAAGGCACTGTAGCAGTTTCCAACACCTGTTTCAATCCCTTACCAGTATTGGGCTTGCATCCCAGGCCAGGCCCTATGCCTATGGCGGTGTAGGGTGACAGGTCAGGTGGTTCGCTAAAAAGAATATCGGATTGGTCCAGGCTCACAATGGCCTCTGGAAAACCGGTCTGAATGATGTTATAACCAAACCTTGGAACATGAATTGTGACAAGTCCAGTCCCACTCCTCAGGCAGGATTCACCGGCTAACAGGGCTGCCCCCATCATGCCGTAGCAGCCCGATATGATCAGCGAATGACCAAAGGTGCCCTTGTGCGAAAAACGCTTTCTTTCGGGAAGTATCTCCTGTATCAGATCTTTTTCAATGGTTTCATAGGGTGTTTCGGTTTTCTCAATTACATCCGGATGCAGCTTAATATCATGGACCCTCCATTTGCCCAGGTGGTGATCGTTGATATCGAAGAAGAATGAAAGAAATGGGAACTGGAAGGTCAGTGTATAATCTGCTCTGATCACCTGTTCGTAGTTGTTTCCTGAGTTATCCTCGCCAAGCAGTCCGGATGGAATATCGATGGAAATCACAGTACCGGCGTACTCATTGATATGCCGGATTGCCTTACCCGGAAATCCGGAAACTGTTCTGGTGAGTCCGGAACCGAATATCCCATCCACCACCACATCTGTTTTTTTAATTTCAGGCAACAGTTCTCCGTCCGAAATCTCCTTCAACTCAACCTCTCCCTCTTCTTCCAATCGCCTCTTATTGACGGAGCAATTTTGGGAAAGCTTCCCAAAACGCAATAGATAACATTTGATTCTGAACTGTCTTTCAGCCAGCAACCGGGCCATCACCAGTGCATCTCCCCCATTGTTTCCGGGCCCTGCAAAGATCACCACCTTCTGGTCGGTGTGAAAATGACGCACGTACCAGCCTGCCAGCCTGGTGGCAGCCCGCTCCATCAAATCAATGGAATCGATGGGTTCGTGCTCGATTGTATACCTATCGATATGGTGAACCTGACTAGCATTGAAAATTTTCATAACATGCTGTTTTAATCAAAATTAAGAAAAAAGTATTTCTATATTTGTGCCCATCAAATAAATCGAACTATTCACAAAAATCTATATCAATGTTAAAAGGACATCCAAAAGGACTTTATGTTGCCTTTTTTGCGAACATGGGAGAGCGGTTTGGTTTCTATACCATGATGGCGATCCTGGTTCTATTCCTGCAGGCTAAATTCGGACTTGCTGCAGAGACAGCCGGGGATATTTACAGCTGGTTCTATTTCGCCATCTACGCCCTGGCACTGGTTGGTGGAATTCTGGCCGATGCCACCAAGAAATATACTGCTGTGATCTCCATGGGGCAGGTGATTATGTTTTTGGGGTACATTATGATGGCAATCCCCGGATTGCCTCTTTCTGTTACAGTGATCGCTCTCTTTACCATTGCCATTGGTAATGGTTTCTTCAAAGGGAACCTCCAGGCAGTAGTAGGCCAGCTATATGATGATCCCAAATATGACAAAGTACGAGACAACGCTTTCCTGATCTTCTATATGGGTATCAATGTGGGTGCCTTCTTTGCTCCCTTTGCTGCCATGGGAATCCGGAACTGGTGGTTAAAAACCAATGGATTCCTGCATGACGGTAGTCTCCCGGCACTCTGCCATCAGTATAAAGACGGAACCCTCCAGGATACCGGAGTACTGCAACAACTTGCCGATGCTGTAAGTCTGAATGGACCTGTAGCAGATTTGGGGGCCTTTGCCGACGCTTACATAGAGGTATTTTCAAAGGGTTATAATTTCGCTTTCGGAATTGCAGCCATAGCTATGGTAATCTCTCTGGCAGCCTACCTGATTTTTCATAAGCACCTTCCCAAAAGAGAAAAAGCTGCAGGCGAAAGAACCATCACCCTCAAGGAAAAGCCTCTGGCCATTCCAGTCGCCCTGGTGGCCTTTGGCGTTACAGCCTTTCTCGTTAGTTTATTTAAGGACTTCAAAACCGGGATGGCTATTGGCCTTTTCGCGGCATTTGTCACCTGGATCGTAATGATTGCAACCAAGGAGGAGAAACAGCGGGTGGTATCCCTGCTACTGGTCTTCTTTGTAGTGATATTCTTCTGGATGGGCTTCCATCAGAATGGGTTAACACTGACCTTCTTTGCCCGTGATTATTCTTCTAAATCGGTGGACTCATTTACTTATCTGTTCTTTACCCTGAAGAGCCTCATTGCTGTTCTTGTTTTCATTGCCGGTGTGGTAATGCTCCTGAACACAAAATCCGAGACAAAGAACCGGATAATAGGAGCTGTAATGACTGTTGTGGGCGGTGGATTTGCTTACTGGTTCTATACCATGGGAGCTGAGACAAATCCCATTGCTCCCGAAGTATACCAGTCCTTCAATCCCCTGTATATAGTTTCCCTCACCTTTGTGGTGATGGCCGCTTTTGCATGGCTCAATAAAAAAGGCATAGAACCCTCCACCCCCAAGAAGATTGGGATCGGAATGATTATTGCGTCTCTTGGTTTTGTGATAATGGTGGTTGGATCCCTGAAGCTGGTGTCCCCGGTGGATCTTCAGGTTCTGAATGATGCGGGCGAGGTAGTACAGGTCAACCCGGTACCGGACTCATCCAGGATTATGCCCTATTGGCTGATGTCAACCTACCTGATTCTTACCTTTGCAGAACTATTTCTTAGCCCCATGGGTCTATCCTTCGTGTCGAAAGTGGCACCCACCAGGTTCCAGGGAGTGATGCAGGGAGGCTGGCTGCTGGCCACCGCCGTTGGAAACAAGTTACTTTTTATCGGCAGTTTCTTCTGGGAAAAAATTCAGCTGTGGCAACTGTGGGGGATCTTTGTGGTCACCTGTCTGCTCTCTGCTGCATTTATCTTCTCTATCCTCAAGAGGCTGGAACGCGCTACCAAATAGCCCCGGCTTTATTTATTCTGTGGCGAGCATGCCTTTGACGCGTGAGAAGTCACCGTCTGTTTCGGCTGGTTCGAGGCCAAGAATGTGGGTGACGATTTCATAAACATCCACATTGGGAAAAGCGGGTGCCGAATATCCGTTTTTAAATGCAGGTCCCTCTGCATAGAAGATCGTATGCATATCAGTAAAAGCATTGTTGTATCCATGTGCTCCCCCGGTATAACCTGACGGATCGGTACGCGTACCGATACTCCACAAACTGTCAGCCACAACTACAACTCCGGGAAAACGTGGACTATTTCCGTAATACAGGTGTTCAGGAATATCCTCTTTTTGCCAGGCAGAGAGACCCACAATTCCATTCAGGATACTGGTTATGGAATCCTTATACCCTTCAACAGGATCGATCAGGTAAACCGGATTACCACCAATCAAGCTCTCTGTCCACTCTTCCTGGATATAATCATACAGATTCACATATCTTTCAGGGGAAACAGGTCCCATACCATGGTCAGATAGTACCATCAGGTTCACCCGGTCGCCATACCCAAGCGCTTTGATCTCATTGCGCAGGTAACCCAGGACGGAATCGAGGTATTCAATCACTTCACCAGTGGCATTGCTTACCGGGCCATATCTGTGAGCTATACCATCGGGTTCGTCAAAATAGAGCATCACCAGTCCGGGGCGCTTTTCAAAGGGGAGTTTTAACCAGTCGATCACCTGGTCAACACGCTCTATGTAGGGTACAGTTTCATCGTATTTCTTCCAGTAGGAAGGATAGGTACCTTTAATGGGTGCTTCGCTTCCCACCCAATAATAGGATGCCGACTTAATACCCTGTTCCTCCGCTGTCACCCAGATGGGCTCTCCAAAATAGGCATCAGGATCCGAAACCATATCCCGCTCCCCAATTCTGTAGATTCCCCCCAGATCAGAGGCATAAAAACTATTGTTGATGATCCCGTGGTGATCGGGGTAAAGACCGGTGGCAAGTGAATAGTGGTTTGGGAAAGTCTTGGTTGGGAAAGATGGAATCATCCTTTCAGCCTTCACACCATGGTCTGCCAGGTTGTCAAAGTTAGGTGTATCGTAAAGATCGGCATAATCCCATCTGAATCCATCAAAAGAGACCATCACCACATATCTATCGAGGGTTTTAGTCTCACGCTCTTTGTTCCTGCATGAAAAGGAGGAAAACAGGAGCATCCCCAAAAACAGATAGCTGGATAGATTCATGCTAGAAAAAAATAGATTACCTATGGTCTGAAAAAGAAGCTCCTTACCGGTAACTCAGGAACCTCAATTTCCTGAATACTCATATCCGGAGAGAACTGATAAAAGGTAATGTGAGCATTCTCATAACCACCGGCATTGGTGACCCGTTTAAAACTAAAAGGATCCTGGACCAGGCCTGGTTGATAATCCTCCAGTGAAAGGATAAAGCGGGGACCATACAATCTCAGCGCATTTGCAAAATAGAAGGTCATATCGTATCCCAGGACCCCATAGTTGATCCCCTTACTGGTAGTAGACTTTGGTTCATTATAAAAATGGCTCCTGTATTTGGTCATGTAGTCATCAATTTGGGGATCCAGATAATCCACCCAAAAAGGGCTGTAGAAAATGAATCTCAAATCATGCAGATACCCGAGATTTGCTTTATTAATACTTGAAAACTCGGTCCAGTAGGGAGTGCCCAAAACTTCTATATCGTAATCCTTTAACTGGAAAAAGAGTGATGATACGACCCGGCTGGCCAGTGCTTCATTGCTGGTTGGCACCACAACCAGGTTCTTTTTATCCTTGGAGAGGGAGTGAATAATCTCATCGGTATGTTCAAGCTTCTGAACCACCTCTTTGAAGATGACAGGTTCCGTGGGATGGTAATCATCAAATCCATCAAAGATCAGCTCTTTAAAGTAGTTATGTTTCTCCATTTTAAGAGAGTCCTCCTCCCTCACATATACAATATTGTACATATGCTTGCTTGCAACCAGCTTGGCCGCCTCACGATACTCCAGCTCCATGGATGAACTGGCCTGAAAGAGGTATGGATTGTTTCTCACCAGATCCCTTTCATTATAAAACGGTGTAACGAGAGGAATTTTGTGTTTACTGGCAAAAGCGGAGACGATTTCAAGATTAAATTGGTAGAAGGGTCCAATGAAGAGGTCAAAAT
Source organism: Bacteroidota bacterium (assembly GCA_039714655.1). Taxonomy (GTDB): domain Bacteria; phylum Bacteroidota; class Bacteroidia; order Bacteroidales. The sequence continues at coordinate 2,035 of JBDLIX010000175.1, read as the reverse complement.
CTTCCAGGTCATCATCCATGAGGAGTGAAAGTGTATGATCCATGCTTTTCTTTGTATCGAAAAAACGAACATCCAGTTTCATTCCAGTCTCAACAAGGGAATCGATAGCCAAGAGTGCGCCCTGAAAAAACTCGAGAAAATTGACTGCCTGAGGAATCTTCGCTTCCATCCTGTAGCGTTCAATCATCCTGTTCCGGCGGGTAACCGATTTCACCTCCTTGATGAGGGAGTCAAGTGGTTCGGGTTCCCGAAAATCGAAAGGAATAAACAGGGCGATTTTGTATGTTTGAAAAGGATCATCATGTTCGAACGCTAACTCCTCGTAAGTATAGTCTTTCAGTATTGAATCTGCTTCCACAAACTGGATAGAATCTCCCGGAATCGAATCCATGGCAGTTTCAGGATGATCTATTACCTGTGGCAATGGAATCCTGATTACCTGTCCGGCTTTTGGTCCGCCCCATCCCAATTCGGGATTGGCAACACGGATCTCCCGTACCGCTACACCATAATACCTGGCAATAGAATAGAGTGTTTCACGGCGCTTAACTTTATGATAGGCGATCCCCTCCTCATTGAAGGCGCGCTCCTGGTCACGCTCAATCCTCTCAGGAATCAGCAACCTCATTCCTGGCCGAAGCGTGGTTGCATTGACCCCCCTGTTGGCTTCCATCAAATCACTTTCATCCAGATCGTACTGTCTGGCAATCCCATAAAGGGTCTCACCCCGCTGAACAATATGCGTTTGACCTGCTTCCTTCGACTCCTCAATCATAAAAGTATCAATCTCCTCTTCCATGGTCGGCTCCACAGGGATTTTCAATGCCTGCCCCAACTGGATGCCTGACATTACCCCCGGATTTTCAATAGCGATCTCTTTCTGTGAGATGTTGTATGCTTTTGCAATGGAGTAGAGCGTATGACCCGATTTAACCACGTGAATGTAGTATACTTTTCCTTCAAGGATCACCTTGTTCTTAGATCGTTCCACCCTAACCGGTTCCTGCGCCAGCACCGCACCATGGAATAGAAAAAGTCCCAGAATGATAAAGAGATATTTCTTATTTAGCGATAAAATCATTGATGTTATTTAAGATTCTCTTTTCAATACTGGTTGTATCTGCCTTCACAAATTTCTCACCGGTGATACTTTCATAAAGCTCTATATACCTTTCTGAAACCTCTTTGACAAATTGATCTGGCATTTCGGGCACAACCTCTCCCTCTTTGCCCTGAAAGCCATTACCAATCAGCCATTGTCTCACAAACTCCTTGGATAGCTGTTTCTGCTGCACATCCCTTTCCTGCCGCTCTTCATACCCGTCTGCGTAAAAGTAGCGGGATGAATCAGGGGTATGAATTTCATCGATCAAAACAATCTCTCCATTCTTCTTTCCAAATTCATATTTGGTATCAACAAGAATCAGGCCCATCTCTGCCGCCATTTCCGTTCCACGTTGGAAAAGCTTCCGTGTATACTCTTCAAGCTTCAGATAATCTTCTTCCGGTACAAGTCCGCTGGCAATAATCTCCTCCCGTGATATGTCCTCATCATGTCCCTCAGCTGCCTTTGTAGTAGGTGTAATAATCGGACCGGGAAAACGATCGTGCTCCTTCAAACCATCTGGCATCGAAACGCCGCAGAGGATTCTATTTCCTTCCCTGTATTCTCGCCAGGCATGGCCAGTAACATAGCCCCGGATTACCATTTCCACTTTGTATGGTTCGGCCATATGCCCTACTGTTACATTGGGATCCGGAGATTCAATTTTCCAATTGGGAACGATATCAGATGTGGCATCCAGAAATTTGGAAGCAATCTGATTCAACACTTGCCCTTTGTAAGGTATACCCCTTGGAAGGACTACATCAAATGCGGATATCCGGTCTGATACAACCATTATAAGGTAATCATCATTGATGTTATAAACATCACGTACTTTCCCCGTATACAGGCTCTTCTGTCCTGCCAGTTTGAAATTGGTACCCTTAAGTGCGTTGGCCATAATCAATCAGTTTTTATACTTTTTACTTT
>JBDLIX010000174.1:0-10848 GCA_039714655.1 Bacteroidota bacterium | reverse complement strand
ACCCCCCACCCTTTTGATAGAGACACCGGGCAAACGTCCAAGGGTTTCGGCCACATTGGCATCCGGAAGCTCCTGGATCCGTTCTGCTGACACCACATTCCTGATATCCTGAGCATTTAACTGGTTGTTAATCGCCTTCAACTGTCCGCGTGCCAGGGCGGTCACCACTACTTCATCCATTTCGAAGCCGCTGTAGACAAGTTCAAGGTTAAGTTTTACTGTTTCACCGGCAGTAACAGTAATCTCAACCTCCTTGTCCTCATAACCGATATAGGAGATCTTCAGGGTATGGTTCCCGGCAGGAAGATTGGTCAGGAGAAATTTTCCGTCAGGATCAGATATGGTGTTAAAACTTGTGCCCACCACAATCACATGGGCCCCTATCATGGTTTCTTCGGTTTGCGGATCGGTAATAACTCCGGTTAATGTACCAGTTCCCTGGGCAAGAAGGCTTCCTGCGCCAATAAGCATCCAGGTGATGATTAATAATGATTTTCGTAATCCCTGTAAGAAATATTGTCTGGAAATATCTCTGCTGTCTATTAAATCAGACATATAAATTACTATTTAGCTCAGTGAAATAACGCTCTTTACTTAACGCGTTAAGCTTTGAGTGCTAAAATAGATGATTTATTGAAAGATTCAAAATTTTAATCGCCTTTTTTTGATGACTATTGCTTAGTTAGCAACAACATTTTTCGGCTTTGTACAATACCATCAGTATACAGCTGATAAAAGTAGATCCCTGAGGGCAATCCTTCTGCATCAAATTTCACCTGGTACTCTCCCTTATCCTGTTTTCCGTTCACAAGCGTTTTTACTTTTTGACCCTGGGAATTATACACATTTAACTCCACCTGATGGGCACTTAAGATCTGATAATGAATAACTGTAGTCCCATAGAAGGGATTAGGATAATTCTGACTCAACTCAAAATCCTTTGCTACCAGAGTGCTGCTTCTCACAGAAGTTGCCGGATAGAATGATTCCGGTGCCGGAAAGATCCAGGTACCATTACAACTGCCACGGTAAAGTTCGCCCGTGTGCGGATTCACCTTCATTGCAGTAATACCTCCTTGTGGCAGGTTATGGGTAATATCTTCCCAGGTTTCTCCGCTATCGACACTTCGGAAGATGCACGGGAGTCCCGCTTCGAATGTACCTGCATAAATAATTTCCGGAAAATTGGGGTCCACAGTAACTGACCTTACAAGGTTAATCCCTTTATGTCCGCCTGCCTGATCCAGAATATTGAAGCTGGTCCAGGTATTTCCGTCATAAGCTGCCAGATCTGAATTTGCATCGTACGTATATACTTTACTGGAGTCGGCAGGATCAGCTGCAAAAATGGTAATTGAATCAAAATTGCGGAATGCCCAACCTGGACGCGCATATACCTGCCATGTGGCGCCCCGGTCAGCGGAACGCAGCAAGTGCATTCTTGGTTTATCCATGGCGTAAATCACATCCGGATAGGCGTTGCACATACCAACTATGGTGGGACTTTCATATTCGGAAGGGAAATTAATTCTGGTAAAACTTATACCTGCGTCCGTAGATATTTTATCTCCGGCATATACATAGTCCGGATCATCGGGATGAAAAGCTATAAACAAATTATAATCGCTGTTCTCCTGACCTTCAGTAACCAGCTGCCAACTGGAACCGTTATTATCACTGCGCATGAGTTGTGTCACAAAATAGTTGCCGATGGATGCTACGATAACCTGTGAGCCTTCTATGGGTTGAAAATCACCTGAATATGTTCCAAGCCAACCTATTCTCCCCTGCTGATACCAGCTCCAGGCATTGGGATTGGTATTCTCTTCAAAATAGTCCCCACCGGTCAGTGTAATCCGCATTCCCACATCATTATTAAAAAATGCGATCCGGTCAGGATCAAAGCGGTCAAATTCAGCAGCGTCCGTCCACCAGCTCCATGCATTCCCTGTAAAACCGGTAGCGCTCTCTCCTATAGTTACAGCCCCGTCGCTAGATTTAAAAAGTGTGCTGCGCGAATAGGCAACGAATTCATCGGCATCCTGTGAATTGGGTACCAGTCCGGAAAGATCACCATCTATCCAGCGTCGCCAGCCTGTTTCACGTCCCAGGCCGGGAAATGTGGTGACAGGCCCGAATGGTATCCAGCTATCACCACCATTGTCACTATGATAAGATTCCTTGTTCATTCCCAGCAGATATAGTTTTTCAGGAAAACCGGGATTAAGAATGATCTTAGAATGATTCCCCCACATAATTTCACTAAAATGAACTCCTCCATCTTCTGATTTATAAAGACTGCCGTTTCGGATTGTCGCAAAGATTTGCTGCTCATTTTGCGGGTTTATTGCAATGGATGATACTTCCCCCGCAGGCAAATCACTAAATGGATGCAGATCATATCCCAGAGAATCACTTTTATAGAGCCCCTCAGAGCTTCCTACATAAACAGTTTTACCATCGGAAAGATGTGGCTGAACGAAATAAACAATGTCATGCCCGGCCAGTGAACTTACCGGTCCACTCCAGGATTCGCCTGCATCCCCGGAAATAAATAATCCATTCAGTGGAAAAGCCACATACCATCTATCAGCAGGAGAAACGGGATCAGCCCGGGTGATGTCATAAGCGATATTCTGTCTGTGCCTGCGGTGCAGGCTGGAGTTGTAGTTTACATTGGTATGCAATACATGTTCCCAGTTATCACCTCCATCAGTGGACCGATAAAGCCCTTCGTTGGGACTTCCCTGTTGAAAATATGAATGGGAAACCGTTAGGAAAACAATATCCGGGAAATAGGGGTCAACCTGTATGGACTGTCCAAAATTCAGGAACAAACCCTTATCCAGTGTTTTCTGCCAGGTATCACCTGCATCACGACTTCTCCAACATCCACCCACATCCTGTGACACATATATATAATCAGGGTTATTCAGACTTCGGGCAATGGAGTGGGGATGTTGTTCACCTTCACCTCCCGGAAGGTTATGTTCAAACTCAATTTGAGAACGAATGGGCAAAGCACGCCACTCCTGGGCACTTATATCACAATGAAGAAAAAGCAGGATTACTATAAAAAAGATTAATAAACTTGCTTTATTCACAGCTTTGCATGTTAAGTCTCTAGTATTAAGTGATTGCTTATTGAATCTTAGGTGCTATTTTGATAATATTATCTTGCGTGTTTTCAAAAAATCATCAGCATGCATGCGATAAAAATAGATACCAGAAGCTACTTTCTTCCCTGTGTCATTAACACCTTCCCAGGTTACGGTATGACTTCCGGCAGCCTGTTTCCTGTTGACCAAAGTTGCCACTATTTGTCCATTTATATTGTAAACAGAGATATTCACTATCCCCGCCTCAGCCATTGTATATCTGATTTTTGTGGATTGGTTAAAAGGAGAGGGATAAGCCTGATATAGATGATCCTGACCTGGTGCAATTAAATCAGTCACCGGTTCATCCACAGAAACGATAACGGATGAGATGGTATGATCATCCAGTATTTCTCCGTCGGTATTTATAGCTTTCATATTTAAACTATCGCCGTCAATACTTATGGCAGTGAAGTGATAATCAGTGACCATGAAAACCACATTTTCTCTGACGCCGTAAGGTACATTAAGTGGTGCACCACCACCACCGGTAGTTAAATGAATAATGCCATTTACATTTGCCCGTGCATAATTATGGTTATGACCTGCAAAATAGATCTGTACACCATGTTCTTCACACAATGGCTGGATGTGGTCGCGTACATCGGGAAGATCGGTGTGACCGCCTGCCGACCATCCGGTACGGTGTGCAAAGATAAACTTCCATCTCTTTTCGCTGGTGGCAAGATCGTTGGCTATCCAGGCATACTGATCTGTCCCTTCCTGATAATCAGAGTATACGTCCAGTAAAACAAAATGTGCGGGACCATAGTCAAAAGAGTAATAAAAACCTTCTGCAGATACCCATGGTAATGGGAAATATTTCCTCAGCAACACACCTGATTCTTCATGATTACCGTATGCAGGGATAAACGAGGTCATCGCCATTAGTTTTCTAAATCCCTTCATGGCCGGGCTAAAGAATTGGGAGTTCCAGTGTTCTTCCAGATCGCCATCGTAAACAATATCACCTGTATGCATCAACAGGGACTGAAATCCGGGAAACTGTTCCTGGTATTCAATCAGGGCATTGGCTACCATATTGTGTATTCCCGGATGGTTGCGGGTATCCCCATATACAGAGAAGCTGATTTTATCACTCTCCGGAGAGGGGCTTGATACGAACGATCCATCTATGGTATCTTCGAAGGAAATCACTCTGTAGTAATATTTTGTACCTTCCTGCAGATCCTTAAAGGTGTACTGATGCAAATGTTCTTCAGAGTATTCATAGGTGGAATCTCTGCCCAGTCCCATACCTGAATCCAATCCCCACTCTACAAAACAGGTATCCTGGTTGGCCATCTGCCAGTTTATATCCATCTGATTATTCACCCCGGTGAACAACAGGTAGGGTTGTTTGAGGAAGTTCTTCCCTTTATGCATTACCAATTCCAGATCGAAACTCATATCAGGATCGCTGGACGTCCTCTGATGCACTTCCACAGTCAGGAGATTTTCCCCGATAAGCAAACTATCCAGCGGAACATCATACTGATGAAAGTAGGTAGTCTCTTCATCTCCTTCAGCACTTGCCCAGGTCCGCATCCCGGAACTGATCTCATAGGTAGGCATATAGTCGCAGCGCACTACCTCTTTTTCATTCAGGAATACAATGGCTCCGTCATCTTTCAACAGGTGGAGTAACAGCCCCTTATAACCGGCTGTATCAGTCACCGTAAATTCGTGGCGGAAATAGGTTGTGATATATTTTTTCAGACTATCCGGACCAAAACCTGTTATTGTAACCTCATCTCCGTCCCCATACCCTAATTGGGCTTCACCCTCTTTCCAATTGGCGTCGTTGTAAGAAAACTTCTGCCAGGCTGTTCCCTGGTCAGAACCATCATCAAGATATTTCCAGATTGAACCGCGGGGGACCAGTATCTCCTGCTCCTGCCCGGCTAATTTAAAATTCATCAGCATCAAGCAGACCATCAAAAAGAATAATCTTGAAGTTCTCATATAAATTCGGAATTATGTTTGACTTTACGCGTAAAGCTTAGAGTACGAATATATGGTCCTTCCAGATATTTTCAAAGGATTTGCAGTAAATTTTTACAGTCCCTACTGGATTTCAAGATAATCCTTGTCCGGCAGCGGGGGAAACCTGGCATGGGGTTCAAGCTGGTACCAGAATGCAACGGATGAGATATCATCCTGCAAAGGCAGATATCTTCCACCGCTTCTCCATCCAAGGGCCTGGATGGTTATTTTCAAATCTTTATCAAATCTAACCGGGTCCACTATGTGCCAGCGATAAAGCCCAAATCTGATATTGGAATATTGTGAAGGTTCAAAATACTGGAAGCCTGTATATGCAGTTGAATACTCTTTGTATTTACCAGGTTTACCTGCATCCGGATCCCATCCTCCAAAATTATAGGAGCCGCAGAAATAATCCTCTGTTCCTGTTCCACAAATGGTAGGGAATTCCTTATCCCCATCCATATAGAATTTTATTTCCCCTTCACCCCACCAGTCATTATTATTGGGTTGCCAGAACATATAGGTTCCCACATACTGCCCTTTGCCTTTTAAGCCATCCACAATGGTATACACATCTTTGTAGGGCAATGGATTAGTCCTTCTGAACTGGGCGTGAAAATAGGCAGCATCATCAGGAACTTCCGTTAATGTATAATCAATCTGGTAATACAATCTCATATCTTCTTCATCGATGTTCTCCATGGTAATTTTACACTTTTTCCTGAAGGGCATCTGCCAGTATGAATTGAAACCACTTCCCGGATTCACACAAACAGCCAGGGAGTTGATATATTTTATCCCTTTGGCTGTTCCAAAAAAATCTCCAACCGGGCATTCAACAGAGGGTTCAGTTTCATCATCCCAGTAAATCCGTATGATAGAGAATCTTCTGGTTCCGGTCGGTGTCATCCAAATGTGCTGAATGGCTCCCGATCCTTCAATCTCCGCCAGTGTAAATGTCTCCCCGGCTTTGATATGTATATAGGGATTTACTTTCCATCCCTGACCCAAATCACGGGCAGCTCTGCTGGCGGTACCATTTTCCAGTGTTTCCATCCCGGCTTTCCCTTTTTCTCCGGTAAAATTCTCCGGACTGATGGAACGGGTTTCTGCATCAGATACCTGCCACAAATTTCCAAGGTTTGTATTTAGGCCATTAAAACCGGTGCTTTGGGCAAAGATTTGTGCCGTAAAAAACAATGAAACTGTTATGGCTAAAAGCGCTCGCATTATCTTCATAATTAGTTTTTTAACGAGTTAGTATTCATATTATATCGTTACTTGTAATTGCCAGACTCCTTTACAATCTTTGCCATTACCTGAACCCTCTCCTTAGAAACCTTTGGCGAAATGGAACAGGCAGTACTTAGTATAAATCCTTTGTTCTGCATCCCGATACGCATCCGGTAACCTACATCTTCCCGGACCGATTGATCGGTACCATTCAGAAGGGTGTTGACCGAATCAATATTGCCCTTTATAAACATATCTTTGCCGATGCGGTTAAAAGCGTCATCCAACTCAACATCACCAATGGGTGGCGGATCAAGGCATTCCAGTCCGGGAACCCCCGATTCTGCCATAATTTCCAGTCTGTCATGGATGTGGCCACAGGTATGCACATAAGCAGGTATTCCCTGAGCCTTAATGGCATCACTTACCCGTGTAAGATGAGGCAGCTCAAACTGCCGGTAAAACTCAGGAGACATAAAACCCATCCCGGCAAAGGGGGATGATATTTTTATGGCATCTACACAAGGATGTGCAGCCATCTCGGCAGACATATTGACTACACCAACTGTGAATTTTTCTAAGATCCTAGTCACCTTTTCCGGATCGGTGATCATGGCCATCAACCCGTTCTCATAGCCCAGCAGATCCAGTAGATAATCGAGTGGAGCAGTGACTTCCCCGTGCAAAGAGTATTCTCCCCCGCTCTTCTCTTCAAGTATATCAAAGATCCTGTAAGGGTCGGTCTTATCTACAAAAATATAACACCCTATGGATGCCGGGATATAATCCAGCTTATCAGGAATAGATTCAGGATCGATATCTTCCAGTTTTTTCACTCGCGGTTCAAAGAAATGGCCCACAAGCAAATCATCATCCAAAAACGTTTCGGTACGGTCTTTAAAGGTGGCTTTCTCCATACCATCAACCATCTCCAGTTTTACTATTTTTTCGCGCCACTTCAAATCATGTCCATGAAGGCTTACCAGGATACCGTCAAAATCAAAACGCTTACGCAGCAATAGCAGCGCCTCAGCATACCTGTCCACATCGTACCACAGCTCCATGGGTGTTATACCGGTCTCTTTAAGCTGCTGGTTCATAAAACCGATACTAAACTGGCTCATCACCGGAACACGGTCCGGTTGTTCCATGTTCATCGCTTTTCTTACTCGTTCTCTTGGATTCATCGTTTAGTCATTTTTCAAGTTTCTTTATCTCATATTAGCTGTTCTCAACTTAACATCTGCAAGTTCAGGCAAATTACTTTCCGGTTTATCAAGATAGAAATAGGCTGTGGCAGACACATCATCCGACCGGTAGAAATTTGTCCACCCGTCTATTAAGTCAGGATCATCAATTTTAATCCCCTTCTCATACATATGCACCATTACATTTACAGAATCATTTTCATCTTGTGTGGTAACAGGGATTAAATCGGCACCCCTGGTCAGGTATGATTGAACCTCCTGTTTCATCGCCCCGCCCATCTGTTGAATAGCAACTCTGAAATCACTATAAAAGAAAATAGGATCGTTCACATGGTAACGATAAAAAGCCCATTGATTTTTCTCAGTATCAGCAATCAGACAACCCTGGTACCTGTGATTAAAAGTGCCTTGCCCCCATGCTGTACCAATATAATCCTCCGTTCCGGTACCTACCAGTGTGGGATAATCGGTGTCGCCATCCATATACATTTTAACTTCTCCTTCGCCCCACCAACTGTTTGCATAATCTTCGGAGTTGCCGTTTACACCCATATTACATCCGATGTAACGGCCTGTTCCTTCAACACGGGGTAATATTTCGAAATCCTTTCCCGGTTGAGTAGCCAATTCCCTGCCCCAGTATACATGGAAATAGAGTGCATTATGATCAGGATCTGGAGCCAGCGTATAGTCTATATCGTAGAATATTCTGTAAAGATCCCTGTCAAGTTCGTTGGTCAGAACAATTTTGGCCGATTTTTTAAAAGGCATTGGAATGGATGCATTAAAGGAGCGCCCCTCAGGATTAGAGAAAAACTCCGTTTCATTGACAGGCATTGCTCCCAGTCCAACCCCAAAGAAATCACCAAACGGAACAGATACAGCCGGTTTATCTGCCCCATCCCAATACATATCAAGCCGCAAGCCTCTTAACATTTCGGGATCCCTCTCTGAGATGGTTGCCCAGATCCGATGAATTGTCCCGGAGCCTTTCACATCCAATAAAACTACCGAATTGCCAGCATAAACACGATCGGCCGGATGTCCTTTCGCGCCTTTGTTTTCCATCCCTCCCTTCCCTTTTTCGCCGGTTGAATTTTCAAAACTTTGCCAGCGGGTTTGTGTCCCGTCGGGAATAGTATACAATTTACTTTCAATTGCTTGATTTTGGTTTTGGGTACACGCACCAAATGTGGCTGCAACAAAAACACAGCTCAATAGAATAACTCTTTTACGCATGCTAGTGATTTTTATTTGTTATAATTACTCGCCTGTAATCCACCGGTAACTGCATCCCTGGTTCAGGTGGATGAAATCCATACCTGAAATGTTTGCCGTTAAATGTTGGCTCAGCAACCTCATGCCCATCTCTTCTGATGTTCCATGATTAATCACAACCAGCGGATCACCTGTATCCTCGGCATAGGTTGTTTGTGTCCATGTCCTGATGGTATCATCGATGGCAATAACCAGATCTGGTTTCAGCTCCTGATACTGCATTGGATTACAAATGCACCCGGTTCCGAGCCCGACAGTAGATACAATTCTCTCGCTCTCACCATAAAACGCCACTCCGGGCTGGTTCAGCTCCAACAGACTACTGGCAATGGTTTTAGCTACATTTCCGGAAGTGTCAGGTTTTATCCTATAGACATTAAAGTAGTCCTTTGACCTCACAATATCACTGTTATCAAACCCCAGGGCCTTTCCCAGCGCAAAGGGCATCCCGAATCCCTTGACGATATCCATCACATCATGGCTTCTGATGATCACCATATTATTGTCCTCGATCCACTTCTTTTTCTTATCAATGGCTTCCTGGTATTGCTCCTGGGCCAGTGAAGGGACCCGGTCAAAAAGATTTTCCATCCCGTCCAGGTCCCAATGTGTATAAAAAGTAGGTTCATGAACGATCAGCACATTGATTCCAAGCTCTTTTGCCTTCCTGAGGGTTTTGAAATAGGGCATCCAGCAGGTCCCCACCTTTTTGATCTTCGTATCAGGATCCCCTGCGATAATACGATCTACTGACGGTTCCTTGATGGTGTACAGACTCCTGAGATATTCGTGCAGGTCTGCAGCTGTAGTAATTCTTTTACCTGGCATCCCATTCAAGGTGAGCCCCATGGTAGCAAGTCCTGATGTAGCAATAAATTCTCTTCGTTTCATATTCTAATTTTTCAGTCTTTAATCAGATATGCAGGAACATCTGTCCCATCCAGCCGCACCACTAACTTAACTCCTTCTCGCATCCAGTTTCTGTATGGAAGATTTTCGCATTCCACATCATAGTACTCATTGATCTTCTCGTTCTCACCAATGGTTCTCAACACAGTGGAACGATGCGCCCTTGCCAGCTCCAGTTCACCAATCACCAGGCGCTCCTCAAAGGATCCGGCTTCATCCACTATATTTCCAAGGGGGTCCACAATCTTGGAATTGCCGTGTGAACAGTTGTACCGATCCACATCTTTTGGATCGGCAGGTGCATTGGCCATCACGGAATAGACCATACTTTCCGTGGCACGGGCGATTTGCATGGAGCGATATCCCAGCAATTTATTTTCGTTGACCAGACCGCTTTCATTGTTGGCAATAAATACAATTTGTGCTCCGGCAGCTATCCCAAGCCTGGCCAGTTCAGGGTAGCGCAGATCGTGACAAATAATCACGGTGGCTTCCACTCCGGCTACTGTAAATATGACAGGACCGCTTCCGGCCTCATAGGGTTTATCGCCGGCACGCCATGTTTTGCTGTACCTGCCCAGTATTTCCCCGTTTTCATCGGCAATCACCACATGGTTGTAATACCTGCCCTCCTCTTCAGACGAACTTCCCAGCAAAATGGCAATATGATGCTCCTTGCTTAAGCCCAGGATCCTTTTCTCCGCGGCACGTACCTTTTCAAAATCGATTTTTTTAATATCCTCACCAACCGGATAATTGGTAAGGCAACCTTCGTGGAAAAGGATCACTTCACAACCCTGATTTGCCGCTTCAATGACCGCTTCGGTTATTTTCTTCTCATTGTCGGCAACATCCCAGGATGATAATATTTGGGCTGCAGCAATCTTAATGGTTCTTCCCTCTTCGGAAATATCGGTTACTTTGGTTTGTGCAAACAGACATCCTTTAACCAGTAACAAAAGAATCAATATGTTGAAAAAGGATTTTGAAATCATCGTTCTATTCTTTGTCTCTAAGATAACAATTCCATTGGGCATGAATTCCTGTCAATATAAAGATTTCCGTCCACTTTC
>JBDLIX010000173.1:0-10943 GCA_039714655.1 Bacteroidota bacterium | reverse complement strand
TGAATGCCTCTTCAAGCACTGTTAAAACAGTTTGGATATCTTCAGATGTGTGCTGGATGCCGTACCCGTGATGAGCGGGTCCTCCCCCGTAGTCATGAAAAAACACTCCCTTCTCAAAGCAATCTTTAAAAATGGAGAGAAGCACCTGGTTGTTATGACAAAACGTCTCCTCATAGTTTCTGGCTGGTGTTTTTCTTCCTAGAAGTATATTAAACCTTGCTCCAAAATTTGGCACCACCATGTTCAGATCATGTTTCTCAATGATCCTATCCATACCGGAATGAAATTGCTTTTCTGATTTCTGTAGTGTGGAATAAAAACCGGGAGCTGATGCTTCTTTCATAAACGCCAATCCGGTAAGTATTGGAACCAGGTGGGCATTAAAAGTTCCGCTGTGTTGCACTTGTCCGTCAGGTGAGAAACAATCCATTACCTCTTTCTTTCCACAAAAAGCCGATAGGGGCAGACCTCCGCCGATCGATTTTCCTATGGTGGTCACATCCGGAATTACCCCCAGTTCATTTTGGGCAGCCTGAAAAGATTTTTTATAAGCAGCCTGAATTTCATCAAAAAACAGAATGATATTATTCTCCGCGGTGAGCTTTCTCACTAATTGCAAATACTCATCATCAGCCTGAATTCCGGCACAATTAAAGTTAACCGGTTCAAGAATCACCAGCGCCGTTTCATGAGCATGTTTGTGAATGGCCTCTTTTAGTGTCTCTTTATCGTTATAGGGTATGGGTATAATTAACTCAGCAAACTGCGGTGGGATACCGGCCGATTCAATATATGGCTGATCCCGGTTTCGTGGAAATTCAGATTGTGGAGGGTGTCCTCCTATGTAAATCATCTCATGATATCCATGAAAATGGCCTTCGATCCTGATAATTTTATCTTTGCCGGTATATCCCCGACAGGCCCTGATCAGATGCATGGTTGCTTCGGATCCGGACGAGCAGAACCTTACTTTATCGGCACAGGCCACTGTATTGACAACCATAGATGCCAACTCTTCGTGATAAGCTGTTTCAAAAGCGTTGACGTAACCAATTTCAATCGCTTTTTTCAATGCTTCATCAATAGCCGGGTGTGCATTACCCAATAATCCGGCTCCGTGTGCACAACACATATCTACATACTCTTTTCCATCCACACCAATGATCTTGCTGCCTTTTCCATGGGATGCGTAAAACGGCGCTCCAATGCTCTTGAGTAATCTGGTTGACGAATTTATGCCACCGGGCATCACCCTGCTGGCTTTATGGAACTGTTTCTGTTGTGTTGTCAAATTTTGATTTTGTCAAGTTTATTTAATTGAGTTTCTTGCATTAAAGCTACTGAGATATTTTGAAAAATTATATTCAGTGATAAGAAATAGTAATACCGGGTCCGGTTATTTAAGCCGGTTGTATGTGGTGGTTACATTCATTGTGCTGTTCATACCTCTTCAGGAGGTAAATGCCGGGAGGCCATTGAAGATCATCACATATAACGTATGGCAGGGGTATATTGATGGAGAGCACCCCAGATTTCCTTGTTATCAGTCAGGGCAGAAGCGGAAAAAAGAAATTTACAACTGGTTGAAAACAGAAAACGCAGATGTAGTTGTTTTCCAGGAGTTAATAGATTACTCTGCAGAAAAATTACAGGAAGAGTCTTGTTTCTGGGGGCATCATTATGCCACAGTCCTTAAAGATCAAGGGATGACCATAGGCATTAGTTCAAAATACCCCATAAAGGTTAAAGAACTATTGACAACGGGGATGCACCATGGACTGGTCTATTGCCATATCGATGGGATTGATATCATTGCAACCCATTTATGGCCTCGTTTTGATGAGAAAATAGTGGATGAAGTAAACCTGGTCAAACAGCGGGTAAATGAATCACTCAAAAAAAGAGTACCTGTCATAGTATTAGGAGATTTCAATGCTTTTTCCCCTCAGGACGATCAGTATATCGACAGTACAACCATAAAGTTATACAGAGACAGATGGAATTGGAAATTGGAAAACGGTCGGCCAAGTTACCGGGTTATCCAGGAGCTGTTAGGAGTCGGGATGAAAGATGTATGTATCCGTTTTGAAAAAAACAGAGCATCCAGGAAGCTGCGGTACGATTTTATTTTTGCATCATCCGGGTTGGCAGAAAAATGTACAGATGCCACCTTTTATCAGGATGAGCAGTTCCTTAAACTTTCTGACCATTTTCCTGTAACAGCCAGTTTTAAAATCCCTTAATAAATGTTCTCCTTGTCTAGTCAGTTTATTGTTGGTCGGTTATTTCTCTTACGACAACAATCCCGCCAGGAAAATGATTTCCCTGATCATTTCTGTGTCAGGACAAGTCCTTTTATGTTCCTCATAATGGTTCGATCATAAATGAGTAACCATAATCTTTAGCTTTAAGGGTATACTTTCCCAGGGGTCTTTGACCCCAACTGTTAATGCCTCCTACTCCGGTTTGATCGAGATCGACTTTAACTTCAACCAACGACCTTTTTTGAATATCGTTAATATGGAGTGGAGACTTTGTTATGCCTGCATCAAAATCATCCATTAACTGGTGATGAGCACTGAAACAAATCAAAGGTATTCCTGTTAACCGTATTCCATTTCCTTTATTGCTGGAAAACATCACCCACCTCACATCAGTGCGATTCCCGTTCTCTTGTGGCCGTAAATATTCATGATACATCTCAGAAACAGTAGATTTATATATACCAACCAACGACGCATCATTCCTGTCACGATAATTTTCGTCAGGCCCCCTTCCGTAATATTCTACATTCTTAACTATTTCTTTTAACTGAAAAATGGAACCTACACGTGGAAGTTCGGGAAGATCAACTGCAACATCTGACAATGAAACATCAACCCTGATTTTACCATCGGAAGAAATGGTATATACAATACTGGTATTGGCATTTACATCAGGAAGGTACCAGTCAGATTTCACTTTCACTGAGCCTGATTTTGCAGGAAACCCGGAAATTTCACTTCCTTCCCCATCAAAAACCGCAATAGATGTTAGTTCCTGGTTTTGGGAAGCATTTTTCCATACTTTTGTTCTCTCCGGCCACCCATTCCCATAATCATTATCTGTTGGGGGACGCCAAAAATTAGGTTTTACCGGGCTCAACAGCAATGGCTCATTTTCATATTCCAGTCCCGAAAGATATCCGTCTATTTTATTAAAAATTACCATGAACTGCTTTCCCTGTACTATTATATAATTATCACCCGATTCATCCACGGTAATATAACCATCTCCTGATGTCTTGAAGGTTGGATTAACAATTTGTGTCAGTTGAAATTCTTCACGGGCGATTATATGTCCGGCCGGCACAAAGGGCTTAGGTTCTTTTGTAGCAACATTTACATTCAACCAATACTCGTGGGCTGAATCCAATTTTGGAAGATTAAGATTAAGTGCTTTAGAATCACCCGGCTGTAAATCTGTTACTTCAAATTTCCTGCTGATGTTTTTTTCTCCACCCTTTAGTAAAACCCATTCAAAATCAAACTGCCCGTCAATGGTCGTAAAATCGAAGTAATTTTCAACCGATAATAATCCTTTCCTTACATCTGAACTGTCGAAACGTATGTACTGGTACACTTTTTTTACTTCATACAAGGAAGGATTTGGAGAACGGTCGGGGCGCACAATTCCGTTGGCACAAAAATTATCGTCATGATACACATAATTCTCGCTTCCCAAATCGCCCCCATATGCCCAAAACTTTCTTCCGGAACTATCAGTAGTTGCTATGCCCTGATCTACCCAGTCCCAGATAAAACCACCCTGCATTTGTTCATTTTTATAGATAAAATCCTCCCAGTAATCGCGAAAATTACCTAGACTGTTCCCCATGGCATGGGCATACTCACTCATGATGTACGGACGGTTAGGGTTCTCTATTATTGGATTGCTTATTCTTGTTCCCCAGGGATACTGGGGGCATATTATATCACTGTTCCAGTCAAAAAACTCAGCATTTCCCTGGTTATGCTGAATCCTTTCGTATTGAACCGGCCTGCTATTATCCCTTTCTTTGGTCCATTGATATGTTGCAGCAAAATTTATCCCATTTCCAGCTTCATTCCCCAGCGACCAGATAATTACCGAGGGGTGGTTCTTTGTGCGTTCAACCATCCTTTTCATACGCTCAAGGTGAGCTTCTTTCCAGGCAGGATTATTCCCTAAAGTTTTGTGATATTCGTATCCCATCCCGTGAGACTCAATATTGGCTTCATCAACCAAATAGAGACCATACTTGTCGCACAACTCATAAAATTTCGGATGGTTTGGATAGTGCGCAAGCCTCACTGCATTTATGTTATTTTGCTTCATCAGTTTTATATCCTGAACCATAGATTCTTCACTAATTACGTGACCTGTATGCTCATCGTGTTCATGACGGTTTACACCTTTTATGTAGATTTTCTTTCCATTTACAAGAAGGTTTCCTTCTGATATTTCAACTGAACGGAAGCCGGTAAACGAAGATATTACCTGTAGTTCCCTGCCTTTTTTATCTTTCAGGGTAAGTATATACCTGTAAAGATTTGGAAACTCTGCCGACCACTTTTTAATTGTGGGCAACTGTTTCTCCCAGTTTATTTTTTGAAGTACTTCTTTATCTTTTTGGTGCCAAATATCTTCTTTTAAAAGGGTTTTCTCCCCATCAATAAGTTCGAATTCAATTATATGGCCTTTAGGTGAAGTATTACCAGCATTTCTCAATTCAATTTCCAGTTGTATGTTCCCGTCACTATAGTCATTAACCAGGCCGGTCTGAAGAAAATAATCCCGGATGTAGAAATCAGGTATACTATAAAGGAATACATCCCTTTCAATACCACTCAGCCTCCAGAAATCCTGGCATTCGAGATAACTACCATCACTCCACCGAAATACCTGAAGGGCTACCAGATTTTCCCCGGTACGGATATATGTTGTAATATCAAATTCAGCCGGCAACTTACTACCCTGGCTATAGCCCACCTTTTTCCCATTTATCCATATATAAAAGGCCGATTTCACTGCTCCGAGATGGATTATTATTCTCCGTCCTTCCCATGATTCATCAATATTAAATATTTTACGGTATGTCCCCACAGGATTATCATCATCAGGGATATCTGGAGGGGTAGGATTTACCGGAGCAAAAGGATATTGTATATTATCATAAATAGGTATCCCATATCCGTTTATCTCCCAATTCGCGGGAACAGGAAAATCGTCCCATGACCTGTCATTATAATCCTCTGTATAAAAACCTGCCGGAACTTTAGACGGATTTTCTACCCAATTAAATTTCCACAACCCGTTTAACGACTGATAATAATTCGAAAGGTTAAGGTCACCTTTCAATGCCAGTATCCTGCTTTCAAATGAAAACATCTCGGCATGCGGTTCCTCCTTGTTAATTTGAAAAATACGCGGATTTTCCCAGTCGTTTGTCTGGGAAAACGAGTTTATGCAAAAAAGCAACGGTATTATTAAAACAATATTCTTTATCATCTTCAATTATTTATACTAATTTCTATTTGATTATTCGCTACATATGCAGTTTTCTTAAAACTAATTAAATAATGTGAATTCCACAGAAGTCGATTTCTATCATTTTTGGTGGAACATCACTATTTTCATAGTTTTAATAGATCATCAGAAAAATTGACACAATGAACCGTACATTCACCATTGCACTCTTTGTATTGATCACTCTTTCGGGCTTTTCGCAGGATAATCATTGGAGTGCGAAACGCATCACTTCAGCCCAGAGTCAGAACGAATCAAACTCCTGGTTAAACTTCCGCACTGAAGTTGAACTGGACAAGGTACCTGCAGAGGCCATTGCTAAGATTGCCTGCGATTCAAAATATTGGATGTGGATCAACGGAAATCTGGTTGTTTATGAGGGGCAGCTGAAACGGGGACCTAATCCCGGGGATACCTATTATGATGAAGTGGATATTACTCCTTTCCTGCAGCAGGGAGACAACACGATTGCCATCCTGGTATGGTATTTTGGCAAGGATGGTTTTTCCCATAACAGCAGCGGGGAAGCGGGAGTTGTATTCCAGTGTAATGATATCGGACTGGTCTCTGACGGAACGTGGATGGCCCGACTTGACCGGGGATTTGAACATACATCCGGACCCTATCCCAATTACCGCCTGCCGGAATCCAACATCCGTTTCAATGCACAGAAGGGTAGCTTTGACTGGATCCGGCCGGGTACCGAACTGAAGGGGTTCAGTGGTGCCAGGATTATAGCTGAGGCAGAATCTCCTCCCTGGAACAAACTGGTTAAAAGGCCCATACCCTTATGGAAGGACTATGGCCTGAATGATTACGAGAACAATGGTGAGATACCCGCTGTGAGTGACGGAAACGAGATCATCTGTAAACTGCCTTACAATTGCCATATCAGCCCCTATTTGGAAATTGAGGCTCCTGCGGGAATGGTGATCAATATTCAGACAGATAATTTTGATTACATGGGATTGAGCGTTGCTTCCGTCAGGGCAGAATATGTGACCAAAGAGGGTGTGCAGCAATATGAATCCCCGGGATGGATGAATGGTCATATCGTAAAGTACAGGATACCTTCGGGAGTCAGGATCAAAGCACTGAAGTACCGGGAGACAGGTTTCAATTGCGAGTTCAGCGGCTATTTCAAATGCAACGATAATTTTTACAATAAGCTCTGGCAAAAAGCCAACCGGACCCTTTATGTAACCATGCGGGATACCTATATGGACTGTCCCGAAAGGGAACGCGCCCAGTGGTGGGGCGACATGGTGAATGAGAGTGGTGAAGCATTCTACGCATTGAGTCCGTCAGCTGCTACACTGACGGAAAAGGGTATCCTGGAACTGATGAACTGGCAACGCGACGATGGGACAATTTTCTCACCGGTACCACAAGGGAACTGGGACCGGGAACTGCCCGGACAGATGCTGGCCAGTATTGGTTATTTCGGCTTCTGGAATTATTATATGAACACGGGCGATAAGGCGACTATTGCCAGGGTTTACGATGGTGTAAAAAGATACCTGGATGTATGGAAGATAAAGGATAATGGAACCCTTGTGGAGCGCAAAGGGGACTGGTACTGGGGTGATTGGGGAGAGAAAATTGACAAACAACTGTTGTTCAATGCATGGTACTACCTGGCACTGAAGGGATATGCCAATATGTCGGAACTGCTGGACAACGAATCGGAGTTATCCCGCACCAGAGAGGAGATGGAAGATTTCCAACAGGCATTTAATACTGTTTTCTGGGATGGGAAAGGATACCGGACTGCAGCATATGAAGGGGCGTATGACGACAGGGCGCAGGCACTGGCTGTGGTTTCCGGACTGGCAAACAGAGAGAAGCACCCTGCATTGTTGAAGATATTTAAAAAATCATTCCTGGCCAGTCCCTATATGGAGAAATATGTATTGGAAGCCCTCTTCATGATGGGTGAGGAGGAATATGGGCTACAGCGGATGAAAGAGAGATTCTGGAAAATGGTTGAAGAATCAGAATATACTACCCTCTATGAAGTCTTTGGCGAGGGAGTGGAGAGGGCGGGTGATGGCACGAACAACCACGCCTGGAGTGGTGGTGGATTAACGCTGCTGTCTCAGTATGTTTGCGGCCTCTACCCACTGGAACCTGCCTGGAAAACCTTCCAGGTAAAACCGCAGCCCGGATTCTTAAAATCGGTGGCAACAGGAAATGAGACTATTGCGGGAAAAATATCCGTCAGGGTAGAACAGGACAACGCTTTATACACGATCAACCTTAATGTTCCCATGGGTACCCAGGCGATCGTTTGCATCCCCGGATCCCGTTCATCCATTGATGTAAACGGGACCCTGGTGTTCAAAAACAGAGCCGTCCAAAATGAACTGGTTTCATTTGAAGGCAAGGAAGATGGATACAACCGTTTTAAGGTGGGTGCAGGCAGTTTTACTTTTTCCGCTTTAAATTGATTATCTTGGTTTACTCTAACTCTAACTTATTCCATCATTATGAAAAAATTTTTCTTCTTTGTGCTGATAGCTCTTATCAGCACAGTTGCATTCGGACAACAGTACCAGGAGGCAGGTGCTGATTCGGCTCATTTTCAGATACCTGATATTCCCGGCTACCATACCCTGAAGTGTGATTTTCATATGCATACTGTCTTTTCAGATGGTGTGGTTTGGCCTCATGTCCGTGTGGATGAAGCCATTGCAGAAGGCCTGGATGTTATCTCAATAACCGATCATGTGGAATACCACCGAAAAGAGGTGGAGGATAACCACATGGTCCCTTATGAAATAGCAAAGAAACATGCCGAAGGCACAGCGCTTATCCTGATCCTTGGAGGAGAGATATCGGCAAGCAAAGATCATTTCAACGCGCTTTTTCTGAAGAATACAGATGAACCAACCCTCAGGGATAAGATACCAGCCAACAGGATTGCCGCTGCCAACGAACAGGGAGCTTTTGTATTCTGGAACCATCCGGGATGGACTGCCAAATACAAAGATGGGAATACTCCCAGGGATGAGGTGTTCATTGAACTCATGAAGTCCGGACAAATCAAAGGAATCGAGGTTTGTAACGGACCTGGATACTGGGAAGGAGCACATGATTTGGTGGAGGAATTTAACCTCACCCTGATCGGAAATTCGGATATACATGGGGTAAGTACATATCAATATCAACCGGATAAACACAGGACCATCACACTGGTATTTGCCCGTGAAAAGTCTGTGGAAGGGGTACAAGAGGCTCTGTTGAATCATAGAACAGCCATATACCAGGGGGATCACCTCATCGGAGCGGAGGATCTCCTGAAACCTTTGTTCTTTGAATCACTGGACATAGAAACAGAATACAGGGAAGGAACTTCGGTGGCCATAATGTCCATTACCAACAATTCCGATTTTGACTTCATCTGTGAAAATCAAGGCCCGTATAATTTTTATAGCGGGATTAATTTTTTCACTATAAAAGCCCATGCCAAAACAATCATCTATGTAAAGACCCTGGAAAAGCTGTCCGGGTTTTCACTGGACCTGTTGGTGCATAATGCACTGGTGGCACCGGGACAAAAAATGGAGCTGGCCATAGAGGTCAAAGATCTTTAATCCAGGTAAATTGGCAGGTTAGATCTTTCCTTTTATTTTTTCGGCATTTTTGTAGGTCTTCTCAATTGCCATGGCAATATCGTCCATGTCGGATTTTTCGGCAAGCAGCATATTTTGTCCAAACCATACTGCCTCTTCACATAACTGGTCATTCACCGGACATTGGTTCCTTTCCATGTATTTACTGTAATCCAGCATTTCGGGAGGGTACATCAGTTTAAAATTCTTCGTTTGAAGTACATTTTCCAGGTATGCCATTTTATTAAGTTGAGAATATCCTCCTGAACAGGGTATTCCTTCAGCGGTAAGTGCCTTCAGGAATTCTTCCCTGGTTAAGCCTTTAAAATCCTCTTTTTTATACCGGAAAGGGAAAAGGTGGAAGGCAGCACGGGTCACACCAGGGTTAAATTTATAGGGTAGAATCCCCGGCATATCTTTAATTTGCGACTTCAGGTAGTCTGCATTTACGTTCCTGGTTTCGGTTTGCTCCTCCAGGCGCTTCAATTGCGCCAGTCCAATGGCAGCCTGGTACTCTGTTAATCTGAGTTTGGTGCCTGCCATAATGGTTCCCGATCCCACTTCGCCAACAGAAGCACCGTAAGGGTTGCCATAATTATGGTAGGAGTAACACCTGTCCATAAATTCATCATCATCGCTTACAATCGCCCCACCTTCACCCATGGGTATATTTTTGGAATTCTGGAAACTGAAGCAACCGGCATTACCGAAGGTTCCGACTTTCTTGTGATCAATCTCAGCCAACCAGCCCTGGCAGGCATCTTCCACCACCAATAGATCATGTTTTTTGGCAATGGCCATGATCTTTTTCATATCAGCAGGCAATCCTAAGATATGAACCGGCAATATGGCCTTTGTGCGGGGTGTTATCCTGGCTTCAATCTTTTCAGCATCAATCTGGAATGTCTCCGGATCGGTATCCACAAATACGGGCATCGCCCCGGCTTGCAAAACAGAAATTACTGTTGCAATAAATGTATAAGGGGGAACGATGACTTCATCTCCGCCACCGATTCCCAGTTGGACCAGCGAAGCAATTAAGGCATTGGTTCCATTTACAACAGCCAGGGCGCGTTTGGCTCCGATGGTCTCTGCCCATCTGTTTTCGAATTCGGTTACCACCTCTTTCCGTGACCATACACCGCTGCGAAGGACTTTTATAACCTCTTCTTCGTCGGCAGCAGTATCCCAGATTGGCCATCCCGGCCAGCCCTTGGTTCTTATCTTACCTCCTCCAAGTATTGCCGAAGTACCTGTATCGGCTGAACAATTTGCTAAAACAGCAGGTGTCACACCCATGGCAACTACTGCTCCGAGACCGGCCACTGAATTTTGTTTTACAAATTCACGTCTTGAATACTTTCTTTTTGACATTTTAGTATGTTTTATGTTTTTCTACAATATGACATTAAAGAGCAAGTATAAACTTACCATAACAAATGATAGGATGATCCAAAGTGCCCAGACAATCTTCCCTCCCCCTTTTTCTACCTTACCTTTGTTCAGTGAGGGTAATGGACTTCCGGCATATCTCTTTTCCGTGACCAGTGTAATGATGCCTATAAAGATAGCAAGTCCAATGAAAATATAAAAGGATAGCAGCAGGGGATGGGGCCAGAATTCCTTGTTTGGTATTCCGAAAAGTGAGCAAATGCCAATCCCAAAGCTAATGAGAGAACCCAATGATAAGATGGTGTTTGCAGCAACTGGCGTGACCCTCTTCCAAAGTACCCCCATTAAGAATACCACTGCCATTGGCGGGGCCAAAAAACCCAGGATGGA
>JBDLIX010000172.1:0-11021 GCA_039714655.1 Bacteroidota bacterium | reverse complement strand
TCGTACTCTACCGACGGGGGAAAATCGTGGACATTACCCCAACCTCCGGTTTATGAAAACGGAATTAAGCTAAAAAACCCGAGGGCCTGCCCCAGGATATGGAAGTGCCGGAATGGCAAATACCTCTTCTGGTACCACAACCACGGGGGATGGAATTTTGCTTCAAGAAATCCTGCCTGGATCAGCGGAGGTATCGAAAAGGATGGTAAAATAATATGGAGCCAACCGGAAATACTGTTTTATGAAGAGAAAACTGATGTTCGGATGAGCTATCCTGACTTAATCGAGCAGGATGGAAAATACTGGATAACGGAGACCAATAAAGAAGATGCCCGTTGTCATGCCGTTCCTGGAACTTTTTTTGAAAAGATATGGTCGCAATTTGGGATAAAAACGATAGTTAAAGAAAACCTGATATACGAATGGAAAGAGCGTGTCCTGAAGCCCGATACACTGTTAAAGATGCCCCAAAACAGTCAGAATTTGTTTCAGGATGGGTTCACCATCGACTTCAGGATCAGAATGGGGGATCTCTCTCCCGGCCAGCTGGTTCTATCCTCAACAGGTGAAAATGGGAAAACGGTTGAATTGCATACCGGGGAATATGGTTCCATCGAAATTGTTTTAAACGATGGGGAGCAGACTGCCAGATGGAATTCCGACCCGGGACTGATAAAGGCCTATGGTGAGCATTGCGTTGCGGTAACGGTTGACAATGGTCCCGGTATCATCCAGTTT
The DNA here is from genome assembly GCA_039714655.1 of Bacteroidota bacterium. Taxonomy (GTDB): domain Bacteria; phylum Bacteroidota; class Bacteroidia; order Bacteroidales. The sequence goes on along the minus strand of JBDLIX010000172.1, from coordinate 10,283 downwards.
GTTGTTGACGGGGTGGTCAGTAACGGAAGAGATTTCCGTCAGTACGGATGGACTCATTTTCAGGCAAAAGTTGAAGATTTAGATTTCAACCAGATAAAAATCGGAGAATTAATGAGCGAAGGATTAGGCCAATTGGGCAAGTTGACAAATCTAAAAATTTACAACAGGCCACTGATGAACACTGAGCTTATCGGGAACCACCGGAATTTCCGGGCAAATAAAATGTAATCAGATATAATGGCGGGGTAATTGCTTGCGATGAAAAAAAAGGACAGATTAAACTCACTATTTGATTTTGAAAAGACGGGTACGCTTTTAGTTGATTATATGGCTGCCAGGCAGGTAAGGGATGAAACGATGGAATACCTGGGAGTTGGGACAGAAAGAGCGATGCTTGACAGGCTGGGTGTGGATTTCTATTATCTCTCCTTCCGGGATATCAGCCAGAATGAGTGCTGCTTGCCTTTCTATAAGGGTCCCTCGCTCATGCTGGATGAATCATTCAGGACGTGTCCGTTTGGAATTCGCTGGAACCGGAAAGTCGGGGATGATAAGTTTGGGGTGGACGAAGCCATTGAGGGCCCTTTTGCAACGAACAAGATCACAGAGAAGGATATTCTGAATTATCCATGGCCTGAAGCCGAATGGTTCGATTTCTCCGGCTTATCAGAGGAGTGCGGCCGTTTCAGTGATAAAATAATCATTGGCGGATTATGGTCAGGGATTCATGGTGACAGCAACCGCATGATGGGGTATGAGAATTTCCTCTTGAATATAGCCATGAACAGGCCCCTTGTAAAGACCCTGGTGGACAGGATGACCAGGTTCTACCTGGAAGCCAATCGCCGCTATTTTGAAGCAGTGAAGGGGAAAATGGACATTTTCTTTATGGGAAATGATTTTGGCACGCAAAGCGGACTACTCATGAGTGAGGAGGACTGGAAGGATCTCTATTACCATAACTATAAAAAACTGATTGATCTGGCGCATGATTACGGATTTAAAGTGATGGTACACTCCTGTGGTGCCATTGAATCCCTATTGCCACACTTTATCAGACTCGGGGTTGATATCATCGATCCGGTTCAGATTACAGCGGATGGAATGGATCCGGAGGTTCTCTCCGGAAAATATGGCAACAGCATCGTGTTTCACGGAGCCATTGACACACAAAACATTTTACCTTTTGGCACGCAGGCCAATGTTCGTGAGCATTGCAGGGAGATAATAGGAAAACTCAACACCAGCGGCAATCTGATTGTTGCACCATCCAATAATTTTATGTCGGGAACACCTCCTGCGAATATAAAGGAGGTCTATAAAGTGGTAAAAGATTACAATAATTTATAATGAATTAGATAAGGTATAAAGTATAAAATATAAAATATGAAGAACAAATATTCTATTATTTTGGGGAACCTGGGCAATACCAGCGACAGGTTTTGTAAAAGTTATAAAAGCAATCCGTCTTCGGAAAAAATGCTGGAGATGGCAGTTAAAAAAATGCCTTATGTTGAAGGAATAGAATTGGTAGGAACATGGGATATCCGCCCTGATAACGTAAAAGAAATGAGGAAGTGTTTTTCCGATTATGGAATATCCTGTGCGTCAGTGATTCCTGATACTTTTTCAAATAAAGTTTATGGAAAAGGATTTGTCACCAATACAGATCAAAAAATACGGAACAAGGCGATCGATTATTTGCGGGAAATGAGCGATGTGGCTCTTGAAATGGACTGTAAAATTGTAAATCTGTGGATGGCGCAAGATGGTTACGATTATTTTCTGACTGCTGATTATAACCAGGAACGGGAGTGGCTGAAAGAGGCTGTTGCAAAAGTTGCCGAAGCCTACCCAACCCTCCGGTTCGCGCTGGAATATAAACCGAAAGAACCTCGGAATTTTTCGTACCATGCCCGGATGGCAGACACTATCCTTGCCGCAAAAGAGACCGGATGCGATAATGTTGGAATCACAATCGACACTGGCCACAGTTTTGTCGGAGGCGAGAATGTGGCAGAGGCAGTCGTTTTGGCAAAAAGGGCAGGGGATATTTTATTCCACATGCACTTTAATGACAATCACGGAAGCTGGGATGATGATATGATTGTGAGCAGTGTCCATTTAACCGTTTATGTGGATTTATTGTTCTGGCTGAAAAAGACGGGATATGATGGCTGGTTTTCGATGGATCAGTATCCTTACAGAGAAGACGCCATCGATGCAATTTCCGAAAGCATTCACTGGATTAAAAAATACGAACAGATCGTCGACGAGTATTATGATGAAATTGAGTCATTGATTAAGTTGAACGATGCCGTTGAAACATCCAGATTCCTGAGAAAATTACTGAAATAAGAGATTCAAAGATTGATTTTATTACAAACAGGATTACCTGTGAAATAGCAAATAAAAAATTATAAAATGAGAAAAAAAATAATTTGGATGTTCCTGCTAATGGCATTTTTTTACACCAGTCAGGCTCAGCAGGAAATACCATTATACACTGGGGGAATTCCAAACTCCAGGGTAACTCCGGATAAGGAAAAAAAAGTTTTTAATGCAGATGTTGATACCATACTGTCAGAGGTATCCAGACCAACATTACGGATATATTTACCATCGAATGAGAAGGCTAACGGAACCGGAGTTATAATTTGTCCCGGAGGCGGGTATCACAATTTATGTATTGAGATGGAAGGGAATAGGATTGCAAAAGCTTTTAATGATTTTGGAGTAGCAGCTTTTGTATTAAAGTACCGTTTGCCAAGTGATAAAACGATGGTAGATAAAAGCATCGCACCGCTACAGGATGCCCAACAGGCCATCAAAATAGTCCGGGATAAAGCTATAGAATGGAATATTAATCCACAAAAAATTGGGATTATGGGTTTTTCAGCAGGTGGACACCTGGCCGCAACTGCAGGTACCCATTTTAATAATGAGCTAATAGATAATAAAGAAGATTCCAATCTTCGTCCGGATTTTATGATATTAGTATATCCCGTGATTAGTTTTACTGACAGTATCGGGCATATAGGTAGCAGGGAATACCTGTTGGGAAAATCGCCCACAAAGGAACAGATTCTTTTCTTTTCCAATGAGTATCATGTTTCTTCATCCACTCCTCCAACCTTTATTACTCATGCCGGAGATGATACCGTTGTTTCTATTGCTAATAGTCTGCATTTTTATGAAGCGTTGAATAATAATTTGGTTCCTGCTGCCTTGCATATTTATTCATCCGGAGATCATGGTTATTTAAAACAACCACCGTTTGAAGAATGGTTTGGAAGGTGTGTTTACTGGATAAAAAATAATGGATTTTAGATAAAAAGAGAGTGGTATGGAAAAGATTAAACTAAAAAATAATGTCAGTAATATCAACCTTTTTGTTGTTTTTTCCCTGTTAGCAGGATTTATCACAAGTTGTATTATTTCTGAAGAGTCGACAAATCCGGAAACTCCTACAAATTTAAGAATCCAGGATCAAACGGAGCAAACAGGTATTGATGTAAGAAATCCAAAATTTGGTTGGCATGTTAATGACAAAGACAGAGGGGAAATACAAACAGCATATAGGATCCTGGTAGCTTCAAGTAAACAAAAGATTAATGCAGATACAGGTGACCTGTGGGATAGTGAAAAAGTTATTTCTTCAAATCAATATGGAATAAAGTACAATGGTTCGGATCTTAAAAGCAATACAAAATATTGGTGGAAAGTAACCACATGGGATGGTGAAAATCGACAGTCGCCCTGGAGTGTTACTAAAACATTTATTACTGGATTTTTGGATCCATCAGAGTGGACTGCAAATTGGATTAAGTCTGGTAGTAACATAACATCCATCCCATATATGTTACGAAAACAGTTTAGAATTAACAAAACTATCGATTATGCCACAGCGAATATCTGTGGTCTTGGTCAATTTGAGCTTAATTTAAATGGTCAAAAAGTAGGGGACCATGAATTGGATCCTGGCTGGACCGAATATACTAAATCGCAACAGTATGTGGTGTTTGATGTTACGAGCATGCTACAGAGTGGAATTAATGTTATCGGTGTATGGTTGGCAGATGGATGGTTAGACTTAGACAATTTCAATGGAAGATACCAGGGCTATTCCACACATTCTGATGGAGAAAAATGTATGATTATGGAGCTGAATATCCTATATGAAGATGGAACTTCAGATAAGATAATAAGCGATACTACATGGAAAACATCTACAGGCCCAATTACATACTCAAATGTATTTGGTGGAGAGGACTATGATGCACGAAAAGAGAAAACAGGATGGGGAAATGAAGATTACAATGACTCAAGTTGGACAAATGCTGTAGTAACAACATCACCAGGGGGAATATTGAATGCACAATTTCAACCACCCATAAAAGTAGTTGAGACATTGAATCCGATAGATATGATCCAAAATGGAAAGAGTATTGATATAAGTTTTGGAAAGACTTATTCCGGGATTTTTGATGTCAGGATAAGTGGGGAAAAGGGTCAGGCTATTACAATAACTATGGATGATGGTTCTGGTACATTTAATACTTATTGTAGATATACATTAAAAGGCGGAGGAATTGAGGTTTTCAGACCAAAATTCTTCTTTTGGGGACAGAATAAGATTACAGTCGAAGGAGCTTCTCTTTCTGGTAGCAGCAATTTGCCACAATTACACGAGCTTAAAGGTTATGTGTTATGTAGTTCTGCCCAACCTGCAGGAACTTTCAATAGTTCAGATTCATTGTACAACAGGATTTTTGCTATTAACAAACAAGGGATTATGTCTAATATGTATTCAATTATAACTGACTGTCCCCATCGGGAGAAAGCAGCTTGGTTGAATGATATGAATTTTACAAGTCCGTCATTTGCAGTTTTATTCGATGTCCAAACACTATTTCGCAAAATAAATCAAGATATAACAGAAACCCAGCAAGAAACTGGCTGGATAGTTAGTATGTCTCCAAATTACAGAGATCTCAATTTACACGATGAGGTCTTCTTTTGTAGTCCATTTTTTGACATTTCATCCATGAGATTTCCCTGGATAATGTACCAACAATATGGAGATATTGAAACACTTCAAAGACAATATAATGTTGCCAAAACATCACTTGCATACTTAACTTCTCGTTCTTCTGGTCACTTAATAGGTTATGGGCTTGGAGACTGGTTAGATCCAGATCCTGTGAGTACAGAATTTATTGAAACATGTGTATATTATGATTTCGTAACTACAATGGAGCATTGGGCAGCTATACTTGAAAAAGCAGATGATGCCAGTAATTATAGTAAGCTTGCAGCAAATATCAAAAACGCATTCAACGCAAAATATTTTAATAAACAGACGCATAATTATGGTTCTCAACAAACGGCCAATACCGTTCCGTTACATCATGGAATGGTCCCGAAAGGAGAAGAAAATAGCGTCTTTAATGCTTTAATAAAGAGTATAGAAAGTAGTGACTATAAAATAAATTGTGGTCAGAATGCACATGGTTATATGCTTCAGGTATTATCCAGATATGGCAGAGATGATCTTGTAGGCAGGATTCATACCAACACCAAAGGACCAAGCTTTGGAGGTTGGGTCGAACAAGGTAAAACAAATACTCCGGAGCGATGGGATGGTGGGGGATCACAGCAACATCATATGAATAATGCCTTTCCTGAGTGGATATGCAAAAATTTAGCAGGCATTTCTAACATAAAACCGGGTTTCGAGGAGATTATGATCAGACCGACTTTCGCAACATCTTATGTGCCTGAGAAGGTTTCATATTCATTAGAGACGATAAGAGGAATTATTACTTCCAGCTGGTCAAGAAGTGAAAACAGCTATTCATTAAATGTGACTATACCTGTAAATTGCGTAGCTAAAGTCTATATTCCAACTTTTGGCAATTCAGAAGTCTCTATATATGAAGGAAAAACAGTTTTATGGAGCAATGGTTCAGTTTTAGAAGATCCAACAGGTATAAGCTATTTTGGTTTAGACGGAGTTTATCCATCAAGTAACAACTATGTAATATTCAACGTAGGTTCAGGGACTTATTATTTTAAGTCTAAGTGGCAATAAAAAATACAGTACAAATTTATTGTTGAATCAACTACCATTTCTCTATTTAAAGCCCATACAATGATCAATGACTATCTTCAGTAAAAGGAAAATGAGCAACATTCCACAGTATAAAAGCATTGAGGAGCGTGTAGGGCTATTTAAACAGTTTTACAATAAAACAAATCAGCGTCCGCTATTTGGCTTTTTTCATGGCAGTGAATTTCCCATGCACCGGTATCGTGCAGCAGGAACTATTCCTGAAAGGAGCGTGTTGACACCCTCTCATTTTCCGGTAGAACCCTTTCTGGATGATTTCGAAGAATTATTTGATATCCATGAAGCATGCGGGGGTGATTTTATCTGGAGTGCAAGTGCTTTCTGGGGTATTCCCTGGCTAGAGGCTATATTGGGATGTGACATCGTTCTCAGCGATTATAAATCAGGATCCATTCATGCCGAAAAACCCGTAACTTTTCATGGGCCCGGATCAGTCCCGGTTTACAGGGAGGATAATCCATGGGTGTTAAAATCCGTAGAGTTTATTACAAAAGCAGCCGGGAAAAGTAATGGCAGATGGCCCATCGGATCCACACGTATGCGCGGCATAGCGGATCTGCTGGCACTGTTTTACGGGGATACCGAACTTATCTATGCGATGATGGAAAAACCTGACGAGGTTGCTGAAACTGCCCGGAGATTAACTGATGTATGGATAGAATTTGGGAAACTGCAGATGGATATCATTCCTGTATATCATGGCGGAATGGGCTCCTTCTATTATAATGCATGGGTGCCGGAAGGAACCATCTGGCATCAGGAAGATGCGGCAGCGCTGCTGTCACCTGAACTATATGAGCAATTTATTAAACCTTTTGATGAGCAGATCATTGCTGCTTTCGATCATTGCATCATGCATCAGCACTCTGAGGGTTATATTCCATATAGACACTATGTGAACATGGGATTTGATGCATTGGAGATCCATATCGATGCAGGAGGACCGTCGGCTGAACAACTATTTAATACCCATATGGAGATACTCTCGAAAAAGCCGATGATTATCTGGGGAGATATTCCCGAAACGGATCTGGAATGGATCTTTTCGAAGCTTCCTCCTGAGGGCCTTGCTGTGATAACCGTTGTTAATACGCCGGAAAAGGCGGGTTCTTTATGGGAAAGATATTGTAGTTTTCTTCATCACCGGTAATTGAGATATATAAACTAAAACATGGAATCAAGAAAACATTTTAAATCCTTTCTCCCGGTTGTGTTACTTTTCGCTGTCGTGACCCTATGCACCAACTGCAATGATTCACAACCAAAAAAAACCTATGAGCCTACATGGGAATCCCTTCAATCACATCCGTTTCCACAGTGGTTTGGTGATGCCAAGTTTGGTATTTTTATTCATTGGGGGGTATATGCAGTTCCTGCTTATCATGAGTGGTATATGGTATATATGAGTCCTGAGTCCAGATACGGTCGTAACCTGGGAGGTCCTCCATATACTGCTTCTCAGGGCGGTCTGTCCGACAGTGTTTTTCATGCCAATATCCAGGAAAAAGCCAATCAATACCACCGGGATAACTATGGCGTTGATTTTTCCTATGATGCGTTTATTCCCATGTTCAAAGCCGAACAGTTTGATCCCTCCGCCTGGGCGGCGCTCTTCAAACAGGCGGGGGCCCGGTATGTAGTGCTGACTGCCAAACATGGAGATGAGTTTGCCCTGTGGCCCAGCAAATATACTGAGCGAAATGCCATGGAGATGGGGCCGCACCGGGATCTGGTGGGGGAGCTGACCAAAGAGGTTCGCGCACAGGGAATAAAAATGGGCCTGTATCACAATACAACCTACTCTTTTTGGGATGAACGATATCCTGATACTACGTGGGTAGCATACATGAACAATTCCATCAAAGAGCTGGTGGACCTCTATCATCCGGATATCCTGTGGGGAGATGTGCCGGTTGGCCCTGCCCGTGACGAGCATGGTAAACCATTAGGTGCCGAACACTGGAACAGCAAGGAGGTCATTGCCTATTTTTATAATCACTCCAAAGATCCGGATGAAGTGGTGACCAATGAGAGGTGGGGCACGGAGATGTCAGCCTCCACGGATAAGAACCCGGAAAAGGCTATCTCAGGATCACTGTGGGCCCGGTATGCAGATTCGTGGAATGTGGGTGATGGGGCATTTCTGGGTGATTTCCAGACTCCGGAACGGCGTAATATTCCCGGGATCCTTCATCAACCGTGGGAGACCTGTGATGCAATTGATCCCACCTCCTGGGGCTATAACCGCCGGTTGCCGGATGACAAATATATGTCTGCCAACGAGATTGTAGATTATTTGGCAGATATTGTAAGTAAGGGTGGGAATCTTCTTATTAATATCGGCCCCAGAGCTGACGGAACCATCCCAGAGGTCATGCAGCAGCGATTGCAGGGTGTGGGCTCCTGGCTGGAGGTAAATGGTGAAGCGATCTATGGGACTACTCCGTGGACTGTTTATGGAGAAGGGCCTACAAAGCAAGAATTGGGTTCATGGGTTAACCAGGAGGGAGAATATGGTTTTCAAGCCGGGGACGTACGGTTCACCCGAAAAGGAGATATTCTCTATGCCATTTTGCTTGAATGGCCAGGTGATGAGGTGACACTGAAGTCATTAGAAGAGGTACAGATCAATAAAATATCCATGTTAGGATCACAGGAGAGAATCCAATGGGAACAGTCCGGTGAGGGGCTTATAGTTTCTTTACCTTCAGATCCGGTCTCTTCCCATGCAAATACATTGAAGCTTGAATGTGAAGGAGGGATTTATTATGCCACCGATTCAGTTGTCGATAAAGGGCATCAGGTTAAAGAATGGCTGCGGACAAATCCAGATGTTGTTGTATATCTCCCAAAAGGAGAAAATGACGGGGATAATGAGCATTTCCAGGTTTTTGAGGCCCCGAAGAGTGATGAACTTCTTGCCATATGGACCCAGAGCAGCGTCGAAGGCCATGGTGACAACCGCGCTGTACTGGCAAGGAGCAGTAATGGCAGAGAATGGTCTGATCCTGTTGTTCTTGCAGGGAAAGGACCCGGAAGAAGTGAGACGAGACAAGCAAGCTGGGTATTTCCGGTAGTGTCAGAAAAAGGGCGCATCTATTGCTTTTATACCAAAGAGATCGATCAGAGCGATATCAGGCAGTATGGAGGTGTAATGGGTTGTTGCTACTCCGATGATAACGGTTATTCATGGACTTTCGGAAAAGACATCATCGTACCAAAGGGCAAATTTGACAATCCCGATCCCGCATATCCTGTGAATTGGATTGTCTGGCAGACACCTGTTCGCGACAGCCAGGGACGATACATCGCAGGATACACCCGATGGTCCAGTGAAACGGTCATCAAATCACCCGGGAATAACTGGTGTGATCCTGATTCCCGCTCCGCCTTTATGCGTTTTGAGAACATTGATGATAATCCGTTGCCGGAGGATATAGAAATCAGCTGGTTCCCAGACAACGACAATAAAAGCCTGGCAGTGCCTCATAAAATCTATCCTGAAATATCTGTCAGTCAGGAACCGGCAATAGTACTTCTGCCGGACAACCGACTCTTTACCATTATGCGGACCATGACGGGACATCTTTGGTACTCAGTATCCGAAGACCATGGCAAGACATGGAGAGATCCCGAGGTTTTAAGATATAAAGACGGTGGGAAAAAAGTGAACAATCCGATTGCACCATCTCCGCTGTATGCCCTTTCTGATGGTAGATTCCTTCTTGTTTTCAATAACAACAATGGAACAAGGAAAGGATACGATCAATTTCAAAAGAACTGGGAGGGAGTGAATCAGCTCAATCACCTGCGTAATCCGGCTTATATTGCTGTGGGAGAATTCCGGGCGAATGCACATCAGCCGGTCTGGTTCAGTAAACCTAAAAAGATACTCGACACACAGGACATTGTTTTTGGTCCGAAAGGCACGGCTTCGGTCGCAATGTATCCAAGTCTTACTGAAAAGAAGGGCCAACGCACACTCTGGTATCCGGACCGCAAACATTTTCTGTTGGGAAAACAGATTACGGACGAAATACTGCAGGATATGAAAGTTCCTGAATGAATCATCTTGTCATTAAAACAGTATATATCGAGAAATAAATGAAAGAAAAAAGAGAAGGATCTCTGAACGAACAACAACCCTTAA
>JBDLIX010000171.1:0-11118 GCA_039714655.1 Bacteroidota bacterium | reverse complement strand
CGGTCTTCCACCCCACTTTAAAAACCGCCTTGCGAAAGCCTGGCGGTTTTTTCGTGGTGCGTTGGCAACGTTCTGTCAGACAGAACCATCATAAAACTCTTTCGCAATCTTCAAAAGAGCATCTTTTCCTTCCGGATGGATAATCAGGATGCCCTCCCTGGCAGCGCTCTCTCCGGGCCCGATATCGACCAGGCCTCCATCGGAATGCATACATCCGGTGGACATTTGGGAATTGCCGCCCACACCGGTGGCATCTCTGAAGATAAGCCCGATGACATGATCATCGTTTTGTGATTCAATGATGAGTAATGGCATATCTGACTCATCTTCTACGGCTGCATTATAGAAATCCGTTCTCTCTATTCCCTCCTGCTCAACCGAATAGTACTCGAATGTGTTGTCCCATGCGTTGTTGTGGTACCAGAATGTTCTCTCCCGGTCAGGATCACGAAAATCGGGAGCCGCTGTAAGCTGGATACATACCGCGCTTGACACATCCTGCAGCATTCTGTCCGATACATTGTGGTATGTGACCGTCAGATACAATCCATATTGGAATTCCTCGGCTGTCCCGGTTAATTCCAGTTCCGGTCCTGCTTTCCCACTTAAACTAATTCCTCCTGTGGGGGTTTCTTCAATTTTCAGGTCATTTAACTGATCGGGTGACAGGAGGAAGAAGGGTTCTTCCTGGCCATTGTAGGTACAGGATTCGGGAATCCAGATATTGATGAAATTACGTGTCGTAACCAGTACATCCATCTGAATGTAATTCCCGGGACGAATTCTCCGGTCTCCCATAAAGCCTGCTGGTGCGTGACCCTGATACTTTTTCAAAAACGCTGAGGCAGGTTGGGCAGATACACTGGCGCTGTCGTCAGTATCCCTGGAGTCGCTTGAGTTGTTTCCTGTAGTGTCGGTTGGCTGGTTGGTACAGGAGAGCATGGCTACCCCGAAAAACACAATAAGGGTTGGTTTTATCAGAAGATTCATGAGGTTTTATTGTTAGTTGAAGCACTGAAGATAGGAAAACTATCCAATCATGTTGTATTGGTAGGATTGACAAGTTACAGAATTGTATGGTTTTAAATAAGCTGGAGGCTGACGGGCATATCGCTTAGGGAGTAGGTGGATATCACCTACCTGATGCGCTAAAACCGGAATCTCACATTCATCCCATAGGTTTTGGTGCTTGGAATGCTAAAACCCTCCACCCCCTGGATATTTCCGACGCCCATGGACATACCGGGATCAATGATACCTGCAGCATTATGAAGAAAGTCCAGGTTTCTTCCATAGATCGAAAGGCCGATGCTTTGAATCAGAGGGGTTTTTAGTTTCCAGGTGTAACCCAGCAATACTTCCCGGAGGCGGATATAAGAGGCGTCATAGAAAAATGGTCCGCCGGTGGCTAAGCTGCTTCCACCCACCCACAGCCAGTACTGTTCTGCAGTCACCTCTATGTCATTTTCTACCCATATGGGGTCACCATCCGGATTTGCCTTGTAGTCCTGATCATCTTTAAGCCCGTCCACCACCATACCATCCCTTCCTTCCAACGTTCCTTCAGAATATCCAGCAGTGGCTAGCTCCTGTTCCGTCATAGACAATACTACACCGCCCATTCGTATATCGATCAAAGCGCTTAGAATGAGCTCCTTCCATCTAAAACTATTGGACAGCCCGCCTGTCCAGTCCGGATTTGAGCTTCCCATCCGCATGGTTTGCCCGAAACTGATCTTGGGCACACCTGACCAAGAAGAGACCAGTACCCGGCCATCATCGTTCCTCAAAATGTCACTTGAGAAGATCTGGTCATACCCTTCTCCCACAACAGCTTTGTGTGTGGTAAACCAGCTTCGGCCCCGGGTTGTATATTCCGTCATACCTTCAGTCAGCTCAATACAGATATTCTCATTCCTGGCGTAATTAACCATGATATCCCAACGGAAATCCCCAATCTGCAGCGGCGTAAGGTTCAGGATGATCTCTATCCCTTTGTTCTGGATATTTCCGGCATTGATATATCCGGATGAATATCCGGATGCAATGGGTAATGGAATCCTTAATAGTTGATTGAAGGTATTGGATCTGTACCAGGTAAAGTCAACCCCAACCCGGTTCCGGAAGAGCCTGATATAAAATCCAGCTTCAATCGATCTGGTTTTTTCCGGCTTCAGGTTTGTAGGAGCCATTGTACCGCTTCTCCAGGCATAGCCATGTTCACCGCCTCCTCCGAAACCATAGGTGTTGTGAATGGCATAGGGACTGGTATCGTTACCCACTTCGGCATAACTGGCCCTTACCTTGGCAAAGGTGAGGAACCCTGGAGTACGCTCCATCATCTCCGTCAGGATCCAGCTGAGACCCGTCGAGGGATAGAACCAGGACCAGTTCTCTTTTGGCAGGGTAGAGGACCAGTCATTTCTTGCCGTCACATCCAGGAAGAAGAAGTCCTTTAGGCCAATGGTCGCAAAAGCGTACAACGAGTTGATCTTCTTTTCCCACAGGTAATCATTGGCAAGAATCTGGCTTGTATTGTTGATATTAAAGAAATCGGGTTTAAGTAACCTGTTTGTTGCCATCCACCTTGAGTCGGCTTTTCGGTACATCATGTTACCTCCAATCGACATATTCAGGGAGAGAACATCTCCGAAGAGGTGATTGTAATTCAGCAGGAAATCGTTGTTATTTTCGACTGCATGCCTGTCATCCAGACTCAGGTTTCCGTCATTGGCAATGTAATGGGTATCATTGAATAGTTTGTTAATCTGGTTTTCAAAAATCTGGTCAAAGGATGAGCGGATCATCAGGCTTAGTCTTTCAGTAAACTGATACCGGAGCGATGCCAAACCCAATACCCGGTTGCGCTCTTCTGCCCGAATGGTTCTGTTCAGCATCCAATAAACATTGTTGCCCCAGGAATAATGAACCCAGTAATGTTGATGCCGTATTCCCGCATGGTCAAAGAACTCAAACTCCTTAGCCTGTTCCAGTGAAATGTTGTCGGGCTGATGGTAGATGGCCCGTATGGGATTGCTATGATTATCACCTGTAGCCAATCTGTTGTCAATCTGCTGGTTGAAATAGGTCAGTTTGGCATCAAAGGAGAGCCGGTCAGTCAGATTCCCATCGCAACGCACATTGAAATTGTGTCTTCTGAGTTTGTTGTTTTCTACAACACCCTGAGCATGGGTATTGGTATAGGAGAAGCGCGATCGGACTCTATCTGTTCCGCCGGTTAGGATCAGGGTATTGGAAAGGTTAAGTCCGGTCTGGAAAAACGCTTCGAAATTATTATGCGGAAGGAAAGCATATTGTGCCGGGCCTATGAAATTGGGATTGTTGGACCAGTGGTCTACCAGCTGACCCTCCATTTTCGGCCCCCATTCCCATATCGCGTGTGGATCATATACCCCATTGCTCCCCTGCCCGTACACATGCTGAAACTTGTACACCAACATGGCCTCTTCCAAGGAGGCATGGGTATTGAACTCCACCCCGATACCTTTTTTGATAATACCTTTCCGGGTCGTAATCACAATCGCACCATTGGATGCACGTGAGCCGTACAGTGCAGCAGCATTAGCCCCTTTCAGTACTGTAATTGACTCAATGTCGTCCGGGTTTATGTTGCAGATACCATCTCCGCCCTGCACACCTCCGATATCACTATTGGGAGCACTCAGGGGACGATACCATGGGGAATAATTAGATACTGCTGTACTCCATGTACCATTCTGGAAAGGTACACCATCCACAATATAGAGTGGCTGGTTGTTTCCAACTATGGAGCGGTTTCCACGCAGCAACACCCTGGAAGCAGAAGCTAAACCGGAGCTGGAACGTATCAGATCCATACCGGCCACCCTTCCCTGCAGTGAGTTTATCACATTCAGTTCCCTGGCTTGGGAGAAATTCTCAGTTTCCACCGACTGGATAGCATATGGGATCTTTCTGCTATCCCTTTCAATACCCAGTGCGGTGACAACAACCTCACTTACCTGGTTCTTATCAGGTGACTTCACTTCATTGATCAGGCTATCTGAACCCGCTGCCTCCTGTGCCGATAACAGGGTGAAACCAAACACTGCCATGCTCACAGTGAGCATGACATCACGGATATGCTTCAGAAGAATTATAGGCATGATGGTTGGAATTAGCTATTGAAATTACTGCATTATAGCCGATTGACCAAATGCGAGGATGGTTGAGTATATGCAAGAGATATAAGGAATGCAAAAAAGTCAACAAGTTATATAAATGGATCGACTCTTGACTTCCGCACCGGAGATTCGAGACGTTGTAACGCGTTGATATTCAGATAGTGTTTTTCTAAAATGGGTGCTGCAACGCTGATAAATCCATTTCCCTCATATTCATATTGAAGGAGGTGAAGGTGTGTGGATAGTTTAAAAGTTCTATAATATATGAAACTTATTTGTATTTAATGTGTTATATTTAAGGAATGAAAGTTGGAGCTAATAAGGAAGAAGATATTATTTAAGCTCAAAAGAAAGAATGTTGGTAACATTAGGCTGGTCAGTGCGATCGATAAGGTAATTTCAGATATTGAAAGTGCCAGTTGGAAGAAGAAAACCGATGTAAATATGTTCAGACCTGATGCCGATTGCGTTCATAGTGATGGTTTTTATTTCTTCAATATTCATATTCATCGTACTATGATTCTGATTGAATTTGAGGACAATGAAGCAACAGTGATCTGGGCCGGCTCTCATGATGAGTATGATGCGATTTTCAAAGGAAATAAGGATACCATTGAAAAATGGTTGCGAATCAGGAATTTAGTTTGATATGGATAGATTGGCGATGGGTAATATCAGGAATATTGTCTCCCTGGAAAACGAGTTGGAGTATGAGAAAGCTACTTCATTGTATCTAAGGCTCAGGGTACTTATAAAAGAAGACGCATCTTATCAAGCCATCCGTGATCATCTGCGTGATCTGATCAGGCAATATGAGAAGAAAAATTGGAATGATGATAAGGCGATCACTGACAATCAGATTAGAGAAAGTGTCCTCGCCGAGTCGCTTGTGCAGGCTGAGAATGAGTTTAGTTATAAAAGAAAGGAATTGATAAAGAATAAGCTCAGAGCATCCGGGCTGAATCAAAATGATCTGGCAAAGATACTGGATCACCGAAAGGGTTATATGTCTGAGCTGATAAATGGATTGAGACCATTTTCAAAGGAGGATATCGTTATCATAAGCCAGCTTTTCAAGATCAAGCTGGAACATCTGGTCCCCCCATTTGTTAAGCTTGAAAGAGCACAGCATATCAGGAAAACTTTGCGTTCTATGCCCAATAGCAGGAATCGCTTGACATCGTATTGATGATCCAGGAACAAGTAACAAGTATCAAGTAACAAGAAAACCCTGTATCAAATTATTCTGAAATATCCTATGGATGCTGGAACCCGAATATTAAAATCTAAACCTCACATTTACCCCATAGGTGCTGGTAGTTGGAATACTAAAACCCTCCACCCCCTGGATATTACCGACGCCCATAGACATGCCGGGATCAATGATCTCTGCGGCATTATGAAGGAAATCAAGGTTCCTGCCGTAGAGTGAAAAGCCTATGCTTTGAATCAGAGAGGTTTTCAGATTCCAGGTGTAACCCAATAGGACTTCCCGCAGGCGCACAAAGGAGGCATCATAGCCGTATGGTCCTCCAATGGGTGAGCTTCTTCCAGTAACTGACATCCAGTACTGTTCTGCAGTCACCTCTATGTCGTTTTCTACCCATATGGGGTCACCATCCGGATTCGCATCGTAGTCCTGAGAATCCTTAAGCCCTTCAACTACAAAACCATCCCTTCCTTCCAGGGTTTGTTCAGAGAAGCCGTCAGAGGTGAGGTTCGCTTCTGTAAAGGAGTATACCATACCACCCATCCGTATATCGATCAGTGCACTCAGGCTGAATCCCTTCCAGGAGAAGGAGTTGGATAAACCACCTGTCCAGTCCGGAGCACTACTTCCTCCCATTACGGTTTGTCCGGGAGTGGACATGGGCCAGCCCAGAGTATTGATCAATACCTGGCCCTCATCATTTTTCATAAGTCCCCTTGTGTAGATCTGGTCATAAGCTTCACCTACAACCGTTTTATGCGTGGTCATCCAGCTGCGGCCGCGGGTGGTATATTCAGTCATTTCATCAGTCAGTTCAATACAGAGGTTCTCATTCTGAGCGTAGTTAACCATTATATCCCAGCGGAAATCCCCGATCATCAGTGGTGTAAGATTGACAATAAGCTCTATCCCCTTGTTCTGGATATTCCCGGCGTTGATATACCTGTATGAATATCCGGAAGCAATGGGTAGGGGAATAGTGAGCAGCTGATTGAAGGTGTTGGATCTGTACCAGGTAAAGTCAATCCCTACCCGGTTCCGGAAAAGCCTGATATCAAATCCCAGTTCAATGGATTTGGTGTTTTCGGGTTTCAGGTCTTTTACGCCTGAAGGAGCATTCCAGGAACTACTTCTCCCGGCATAGCCAAGCTGTCCACCGAGACCGTAACCGTATGTAGGGTTAGTTATATAAGGATCTGTCTCGTTACCAACCTGGGCATAACTGGCCCGCAACTTGGTAAAAGTCAGAAACCCAGGATTGTTATCCAGCATATCTGTCAAGACCCAGGTGAGTCCTACGGAGGGGTAGAGATATGACCAGTTCTCTTTGGGAAGGGTAGAGGACCAGTCATTCCTGGCCGAGACATCCAGGAAGAGGGAGTTTTTAAAGCCAATGGTGGCAAATCCGTACAGTGAATGGATCTTCTTTTCCGACAGGTAATCGTTGGCGAGGATCTGGCTCGTATTGGTGATGGTAAAGAAATTAGGTTTGAGCAACCTGTTGGTTGACATCCATCTGGAGTCATTCTCCATATAGAGCATGTTCCCGCCCAATGACGCATTTACCGATAGGAGATCCCCGAAAAGGTGATTGTAATTCAGCAGGAAATCATTGTTGATCTCCAAGGCATGCCTGTCATCAATACGATAGTTCCCGGCATCGGCAACGGTGTATGTCCAGTTATACTGCTTATAGGTCTGATGTTCATATACCTGGTCGAAAGCGGAACGTATCTGCATGCTCAGCCCTTCGGTAAACTCATACCTCAGTGATCCCATACCCAGTATACGGTTACGGTCTTCTGCCCGGATGGTTCTGTTGATCATCCAGTAGATATTCTCACCCCCGTTGGTAGGCCAGTTCCAGTAGTCATGTCGGCGTTCTCCTGACGCGGTAAAGTACTCAAACTGCCTCACCTGCTCCAGCGAGATATTACTGGGCTGCCGGTAGAGGGCCCGCATGGGGTTGTTGTAATCATCACCGGTTGACAACCTGTTATCCACATGCTGGTTAAAATAGGTCAGTTTCGCATCAAAAGAGAGCTTATCACTCAGATTCCCGTCGATACGCAGATTGAAGTTGTTTCTTTTGAGTTTGTTGGTCTCCACAATACCATGTGCATGGGTATTGGTATAGGAAAAAAGCGTTCGTAACTTATCTGTTCCGCTGGTTAATGTCAGGGTATTGGCCAGGTTATAACCGGTCTGGAAGAACTCTTCAAAATTATGATGCGGGCTATAGGCATATGTTTCACCCGCTCTTGACGGATCTTTGGTCCAGTGCTCCACCATCTGACCCTCCATTTTTGGGCCCCATCCGAGTTCGCTGGTCTTGACATAATTCCCACCGGCCCCCTGCCCATACACATGCTGGAACTTGTACAGCAACATGGCCTCTTCCATGGAGGTATGGGTATTGAACTCTACCCCGATCCCTTTTCTAATAATACCTTTCCGGGTGGTAATCACAATCGCACCATTGGATGCCCGTGAGCCATATAATGCAGTAGCATTTGGGCCCTTCAGTACCGTAATTGATTCGATATCATCCGGATTAATATTACTGATACCATCTCCGCCCTGTACACCGCCATTGTCACTGATGGGTACGCTAAAGGATGAATTGTGGATGGGAACACCATCCACAATATACAATGGCTGGTTATTGCCGACAATGGACCGGTTTCCACGCAACACCACCCTGGAAGCAGAACTTAAGCCGGAGCTGGTACGTATCAGATCCATACCGGCCACTCTGCCCTGCAGGGAGTTGATTACATTCAATTCCCGGGCCAGGGAAAAGCTTTCAGTCTCCACAGCCTGAACAGCGTAAGGGATCTCCCTTTTCGTTCTTTCTACACCCTGGGCGGTGACAACAACCTCACTTACCTGGTTCATATCGGATGACTTCACAACATTGATCACACTATCTGAAACAGTATTCTCCTGTGCCGATATCAATGTGCAGCTATACAGAGTTAATAATCCTGCTGCTACAACGGAACGTATGTTAGGATTGGGTGGCATGTGTGGTTGGCGGTATGATGGCAGTTGAATTGGCTATATGCAATTTAAGTAAAAAGAGTCAGGAATCAAATGAGCTTCAAAATGAAAAATGAGAGGCTGTATCAAAAAGGAATAGCTCCCAGCGAGTATGTGGCCATCATTTACCTGATGTCATAAAAGTAAACCCTATGGAGAAATCCCAGGATTCTTCTATCCGGTGACAGTTTTGCGTTACGCATCATTTCATTTGGATATTACGCAATTATGTGATATGTTTGACTAAATATACGCGTAACGCAAATATGTATCATGAATCCGTTTATCACCACAACTTACTACAATCCGGCCTATTTCATTGACAGGAATGAGGAGACTAAGAAGGTCATTGATGCCATTCAAAATGAACGCAACCAAACCCTGTTTTCTCATCGCAGGTTTGGCAAAACCATGCTTTTGCATCATATATTTCATCTCCTTGATAAAAAGTCGTTTACACCTCTGTTTATTGATCTGTTTGCCACCAGGAACCTGGTCCACTTCGCTCAGAAAACAACGGAAGTATTATATGATAAAAAAGTACTTCATCAAAACAGGCTCAGCAGGATCCTTGGTAGTCTTGGTGCGTCGCTTTCGTTTGATCCACTAACCGGCAGTCCCCAGGTAAATTTCAATGTAAAGGAGCGGTCGGCTGTATTAAAAAGTCTTCCTGAACTATTCAAACAGCTCTCATATACGAAGAAGAAAGTAGTTATTGCCCTGGATGAATTTCAGGAGGTCGCTCATTATGAAGAGGACTTTGCTGAAGCAACCATCCGGACCCTTATGCAGGACTTCCCGGGTATTCGTTTTATATTTTCAGGAAGCAAAAAGAGCATAATGAAGGAGATCTTCACTGATGCGAACCGGCCTTTTTTTCAATCCACTCAAATGGTAGAACTCCATGAAATAGAGCAACATCGTTATGCCGAGGAGGTTCAGGCCATACTAACAAAGCAAAATAAAAAATTCGATCCACAGGTAATCACGAAAATCCTTGAGGAGACATACTGCCATACAGGTTTTACACAGATGGTTCTCTCCCGTGTTTTCAGTGAATCCGAAGATGTTATAGACTTTGAGCTCTATGACGCCGTCTGGAGGGACATTCTGAACGATCATAAAGCCATGGCGCGTGAACAAGAATTCTTACTCCCGGGTTTACAATGGAAAACGCTGACTGCCATTGCACGTGAAGGATATGTAAAAGCACCCCTGTCTAAAGATTTTGCTAAGAAATACAATCTTTCAGCACCCAGTTCAATGAGCAGGGCAATCAAGGCATTGCTGGACAAGGGTCTTATTATTGACTGTGGTGAAAGAGGATTGCGTATTTACAATGTCTTTATTGAGAAAAGCCTGAAAACATTCCCGTATGATTAAAATCTAAACCTTGCATTCACCCCGTAAGTTCTTGAGGTCGGAATACTAAAACCCTCCACCCCCTGGATATTGCCGGCACCCATGGACATTCCGGGATCAATGATACCTGCAGGGTTATGGAGGAAATCCAAGTTTCTGCCGTATATCGAAAGGCCGATGCTTTGAATCAGAGGGGTTTTTAGGTTCCAGGTGTAACCCACCAAAACTTCCCGCAGGCGGATGTAGGATGCATCATAGAAATAAGGTTCACCTGGAGGGCCGCAACATCCACATATACTCAACCTGTAGTCCTCTTCAGTGACTTCAATGTCGTTCTCAACCCATATGGGGTCACCCTCCGGATTTGCATCGTAGTCCTGATCATCCTTAAGTCCGTCTACCACCATCCCATCCCTTCCTTCAAGAGTTTGCTCAGATAACCCATTCGTTGCAAGTTCCGCTTCCGTCATAGATAGTACTTTTCCACCCATATGCATATCGATCAGCGCACTCAGGCTGAATCCCCTCCAGTAAAGATTGTTGGAGAGACCGCCTGCCCAGTCCGGAGAGGCACTTCCCATTCGTTTGGTTTGTCCGGGTGTCATTTTGGAGTTGCCCAGACTATTAACCAGTATCCGGCCATTGGGATCGTCATTCTCTCTTAAAAATCCTTTGGTGAAGATCTGGTCATACGCTTCTCCCACGACTATTTTGTGCGTGGTAATCCAGGTATTTAGTAATTGATAAGCAGTAAGAAAGCGGTATCCCTTTTTTCGAAAAACAGAAAGTCACTGGGGTGTGACTTATGCCGGATTCAGTGACTTATCGGCATTTTATAATCATCAGATAAACAGCCTGTTAAACATAAAGAAAAACTCACAATAAGCTAAAAAACTCACATATGTGTGACTTGCAGAAGTAGCGAAAATGAACCCCGAACTGCGAAGCACTCGCTGAAAACAATTGCAACGCACTCGCCGCAGACAACGGCTCACTGAAGGTAATAAGGCAGGCAATTCAGCTACAATATGCAACATGTAAAAGGGGGCTGGAGGGCCCCCTTTTAAACTAACCACTTAAACCTAAAAAAGAAATTTTACTTTATCACCCGTTTGTGTGAAATGTAAAAGGACGTAAGATTTGTTTTCAGGTTATTCATAACACACCTCGTGCCAAAGTATACAAGTATCTGTTATTTAAGTGGATATATTTTTTATGGTTGTCCGGGTTATTTAGAAAAGTGAACGGATGTGGGAATAGGGTGTACGCTTCCGGTCATTTTCCGGCATAGTGAAAAAAGCCGGCCACTAACGCGCCGGCTCTCCACACTTTAAAGACTTT